>NZ_DCRG01000040.1:0-149407 GCF_002325125.1 Sphingobacterium sp. UBA1498 | reverse complement strand
GTGTCGGGCGGCCAATGGAGGTCAATTAAAGCTACATCATATCATGCGTTAGTATAGGGTTTAGTTAGGGTTAGTTTAGGTTTAATATAGGTAAAAGCTATACTAAACCTAACTTAAGGCTAAGTTATAGGTAAACAAAAACTACACTAAGGGATAAGAAAGTAGTAACGGAAATCAACCGTACTTGGAGCGCAATGGCCTAGCGATGAAAGCAAAACCGAAAGGACATTATCCGAAACAGAAAAAGAAGCGACTATGCCATATAATCGAAGTTTGAATAATTGGTCATCGCAAGCGACTCGATTGCACGTACGAAAGTAAAAAATCTGCAAGCGAAACCGTATATTCGTATAGTGATGATTAATCTTCTTACTCATTTTGAACGAACTTTTCAAAATCTATAAAATCGAAGCCGATGAGGCACAACGTATTCAGCAATCCAAAAACGAAATACACCAGCATGATTTCGAGGAACTCATTATTGGCGTAGCGGGAAGGCTCGAACATTTTATTGACTTTAAAACGAAAACGTATACTGCTCCTTTTATAAGTTTTGTTACGCAGGGCAAAAACCATCGCGTAAAACCTCTTTTAAATAATAATCGTATTGAATTTTGGGTGATTCGTTTCAAGAGCGAATTTATTCCCGAAACTACCTTCCAACTCTACGCTCATTTTCATGAAAACGCAACATTGAGCTTCGCTAGCCCCTACTGCTTCGACAGGTTAACGATCTTGTGTCAGCTCATGCAGCAGGAAACGCTGCAGACGGCTATCGATTATGGTGTCATTAAGCAACTGTTGAGTACGATTTTTACGATGATTGAATCTGAACGGAAAAGGCAATTTCCAGATGCACAGCAACAATTAAAAAATCAGGGAACAACTTTCAAGAATTTTCTATCGATCTTAGAAGAGAATTATCGACGACCGGAAGGCGTTAATTTTTATGCGGAGAAGCTTTTTATGTCTGCCCGAAACCTAAATTTAATTTGTCAGAGCATCTTACAACAAAGCGTTTCTGAGATTATTGAAACTAGGAAACTGATTGAAGCAAAAAATCTACTGTTGACAACGAATAAAACGATTTCGGAAATTGGCTTTGAACTGGGCTATCAAGAAAAAGCTTACTTTACCAATGTCTTCAAAAAGAAAGCTGGCATGACGCCTTCTGAATTCAGAAATGAAATTCAGAAGCTTATTTCCGAATAGTACAACAGTTTGAACAGATTATTATACCCCTGCCTCACCCCCAGCTTTTACCTTTGTACAGAAAATTGACGCTATTACAATATATTAAATGCGTAGAAAGGATTTTATTAAAATTATGGCAACATTACCTTTAGTTGGTGCAGCACACCATGTGAGCTCTTTATATAAATTTTCTAGCGAACTCGAAGCAACCGAAAAATATCCGGTACTATTTCTAGGCCATGGAAGTCCGATGAATGCCATCGAAGACAACGAATTTGTGCAGGGATTCAAAAAAATAGGCCAGACTTTCGAGAAGCCTAAGGCAATTCTCGTGGTCTCTGCACACTGGGAAACACGTGGAACATTTGTCACAGCGATGGAACATCCGGCCACCATACATGATTTTGGCGGCTTTCCTCAAGCTTTATTTGATGTGCAATATCCAGCCCCCGGAAGTCCGGCACTCGCTGCAGAAACGCAGCGTATTGTCAGCAAAGCGGATATTCACCTAGACGATAAATGGGGACTGGATCATGGATCTTGGTCAGTTGTTAAACATCTTTATCCCAATGCAGATGTACCCATTATTCAAATGAGCATCGATTATACGAAGCCGGCTGCATACCATTATGAGATTGCACAGCAATTAACCGAGCTACGGAAAAAAGGTGTTCTGATTATCGGCAGCGGAAATATGGTGCACAATCTGCGGATGGTGGCCTGGGACAAGCTGAATACAACTGGTTATGCCTTTGAGTGGGCTACAATAGCCAATGAAAAAATGAAAAAATTTATACAGGACGGCAATCACCAGGCTTTAATTGATTTTAGAAAACAGGGTAAAGAGTTTGACTTGGCAATTCCAACGCCTGAACATTACCTGCCATTAATCTATACGTTGGGCTTACAGGATAAAAATGAAGAACTCTTTCTTTTCAACGACAATTCTGTGGCAGGATCGCTAACGATGACGTCACTGAAAATTGGCTAAACTACCAAATGACAGCGTAACAATACCAAACAAATACAGGCTATTCCATATACCTACAAGCCATTCTGTTGAGCGCTTTGTCTGGATAATGGAATGGCCTGTAGGTATATTAAAAAGCTGGAATTACGACAATCTCGAAATTTCTATGACAAAAATAGCTTTGATTCCAACAGTAGGATCAATAAATTTGTTTGAAACAAAACAATGTACCTCAACTTAACGCATGGCAACAAAACCTGTTATCGAAATTGAATATTGTCCAAAATGCAATTGGATGCTTCGCGCCGCCTATATGGCGCAGGAGTTGCTGAGTTCGTTTACGGAAGATATCCACGGGGTAATGCTCGTTCCCAGCGAAATTGCGGGACGTTATACCGTACGCGTGGCGGACAACGAGATCTTTGATCGAAAAAGAGCCGGTCGTTTCCCCGAAATAAAAGAGCTCAAACAACTGATCCGAGACATTGTCGCACCGGACAAGTCCTTGGGTCATTCAGACAAATCGACTTCATCCCACCTGTAATTTAGCATAAATCGGATTTTGTAGGCTTCTTCTTTTTAGCAACTTTGTATAAATTAAATGAACAATCATGACTATTCAACAAGAAGTGGATTTTCAACGTATCGCCAAGGCGATACATTTCTCACAGGAGAACTTTAAGATACAGCCTACATTGGGTCAGATTGCTTCACATGTTTATATGAGTGAAGCTCATTTTCAACGCATGTTTACCGCTTGGGCAGGAACGAGCCCCAAAAAATTCTTGCAATATGTAAGTTTAAATCACGCGAAATCATTGCTCAAGGAAAGTACTATTGCCGAAACGACATTCCAGCTTGGTCTGTCCAGTAGCAGCAGACTTCATGAACTATTTATCAATATCGAGGGAATGACTCCGGCCGAATATAAAAATGAGGGCGCCAATCTAATTATATTGTACGATTATTATGAAAGCTTATTTGGTACCATGCTCATTGCGTCCACACCAAAAGGTGTTTGCCATATTGCCTATGCAGATGATCAGACTCAAGCCCTTGTATCGCTCCAGCAACGATTCCCCAAAGCAACCTATTTTCAACAGGGGAATGGCATGCACGATAGTGCCCTTAAGGCATTAAACCCTCAAAATAAAGATATCCGCCAGGTAAAATTACATTTAAAAGGAACTGATTTTCAATTGAAAGTTTGGGAATCTTTGTTAAAAATTCCGATGGGTAACTTGAGCACTTATGGTGCTATTGCTTCTCAAATAGGTAACCCAAAAGCCTCCCGCGCCGTTGGTACTGCTATTGGAAGTAATCCTATTGCTTACCTTATCCCCTGCCACCGTGTGATACAAAACAGCGGTATGTTTGGTGGCTACCGATGGGATCCGATGCGAAAGACAGCGATGATCGGATGGGAGAGCTTTCATACAGCTGTTTAGAAAAAAAAAATACTAATATGGAACTTTTCGACAATCTCTTCGATGGCAATAGAAATTTACTCCCTTACGACGGTACTGTCAATTATTATGGCAAAATATTATCTGTGCTGGAGGCAAACCGCTATTTTGATAGACTCATGGAGTCAATTGAATGGGTAAACGATCGGGCCATTATTTTTGGAAATGAAATAATCACCAAACGAAAAGTGGCCTGGTATGGGGATGATGCGTTCGAATATAGTTATTCTAATACCACCAAAAAGGCGCTTCCGTGGACAAAGGAACTTCTTGAGCTGAAAAAAATAGCGGAAAAACAGACACTGGAGACATATAATTCTTGTCTGTTGAATCTTTATCACAATGGCGACGAAGGTATGGCCTGGCACAGTGACGCGGAGAAAGATCTTAAAAAAAATGGAGCAATTGCTTCGCTAAGCTTTGGTGCTGAACGCAAATTTGCTTTTAAGCATAAGACCAGTAAGGAAAAAATAGATATCATTCTAGGACATGGCAGTCTTTTGGTCATGAAAGATCTGACGCAAACCTATTGGCTGCATCGACTTCCACCTACAAAAAAGGCTTTCGGCGCACGGATTAATCTGACATTTAGAACCATCGATCAACCCTAACCCTCGTCGTTAGTAATCGTACATACCAGTTACACGTGAGCACGCCCCCCTATTGGTTACATTGGACATAGGGCACAAAATCTGATTCTTCTATTGGGAATCAGGCATCAATCGTGTCAACCTTTTTGAAACATAAAAGCTGACACGAGCGACTGGACTACTATAAGTTGTCCAAACTATTATCTTTAGGGGTATAATCCATAAAAATACCTCCATCCAATGTAATATGCTTGGCTTGTTTAGCAGAGGACCAGGATATCGTTACCTGCTTTTCATTGGGCTGCCAAACCGCTGGCGTTTGATGTCTTGTTTCTATAGATCCATCTGTATAGGTTATCACTACATCAAATGGAATTGCAAATCCGCCCACATTGGAGACGGTGAGGGTATTTTTGCTGCCCAGTCGCTTAAAGCTATCTACCTTAAGATCGATGTAATGATTGCTGAAATACCAATTTTTCCAATACCAGTTTAAATTCTGTCCTGCTCCGGCATTGATGCTATAAAAGAAGTCCCAAGGGGTAGGATGTTTTCCATGCCATAGCCCCATATAATGGTGCAATGCCTTTTTAAACAATTCATCCCCAAGATAATCCCGTAGTGCAATGTAGGATAATGCCGCTTTAATATAGGCATTGTTACCGTAGCCTAAACCACTTAACTGAGAAGTCATGGTAATCAAGGGTTGGTCTTCTTCTGTAGCGGGGTCCAAAATATAGCGCTTTACGCGGGCATCCTTAAAAAGCGCTTTGTTTTTTTCGGCTCCTATCTCTGCATTCCCAATCCAGAATTCCAATGCCGTAGCCCAGCCTTCGTCCATATAACCATACCGCGTCTCATTGATACCCATGTAAAAAGGGAAATAAGTATGGGCAATTTCGTGGTCCGCCGTTTGTCGTGCATCCACAAGATTATCAGGTACGCTCGAATCGTTGATCATCATCGGATATTCCATATCGGCAAATCCCTGAACCGCCGTCATCGTTGGGTAGGGATAGGTGACTCCGGGCCAGTTTTTGGAGAACCAGTCGATACAGTATTGCTGCCAACCAATATAATGTTCAAAATCTGGCGTACCGGCAACATAGCTGGACTGTACACTGACGCGTTTACTCCCCAGATCTACACTTCCCCCATCCCAGATGTAATTGTCACTCACGCTGAAACAAAAATCAGGGACATAGGTTGCTTTGAATTTCCACGTATTCCACGCTTGTTGTGCTGTCACTTTCCCCGATTTCATTTCCGCATCTGTCGCGATATGTATCGGGGTATCGCTGAGTTTAGATTTTTCGAAACGTTCCAAAACTGGTTTTTGTAGTACATCGGCAGCATTTGTCAATTCACCTGTCGCCCAAACGACAAAGTTCTTAGGAACGGATATCTTAAATTGGTAATCGTTGAACCCATTGTAGAATTCCTGCCGCCCATTGTGTTCCAGGAGATCCCAGCCATTGTAATCGTCATATACAGACACACGTGGATAGGAATAAGCGCAATAGAAGGTAGAGGCATTCAGCAGCCCTTCCCGGTCACTCTCTATAGAAAGCGGATATTCCCAGCTGATATCCAATGTTGCAGTAGTTCCCGGAAGGATTTTCTGTCCAAAATCGGCTAACTTTACGGTTTTCCAATCTTTGCTATTCACTTCATAAACTTGACCATTCAATTTAAACGACTTAATCTCCAGCCCCGAAGTCAGGTAATCGTCCGAAGCGTACGCCGCACGTACTGCATTGGGTTTATGAACATTATTGACAAATCGAATCGCTATGCTTTTCAGTGTATCCGGACTATTATTGCTGTACAAGATGGTCTCTGTTCCACTTACTATCTTTGTGTCCGGGTCCAATTTTACCCGCACGTCATATTTCCCAAAATTTTGCCAATAATTTTTTCCGGGTAGACCCGTCGTGGTTCGGGTTCCCTTTTCAATCGCTTGCTGAATATTTCTTGGTGTATACAACTCTTGGGCATGAGCCGCCCCTGTCAATAAAAGCAGGGACAATCCGTAATTAAATATCGTGCGTCCTATCATATCCTAATTTAAATAATCAAACTAAGATAAATTTGTTGTGATTTGCAAGTTTAATATTCCAGCTTGACAACAAAAATATCCCTATTGCCCCGTTGCTATTGACCATCGTTCACATGGCAAAAAGAAGACAGCTTTCAGCCGCTGGAAAACTTTTTATTTTTTTTAACGTTTATTTTTAAGATAAATTCAAAGGTATGCATCAACTTCTACGTTATAACGACTTCCTCCGACACGCTTTTTTAGGTATGCTTTTAATCTTAATCCCGACACTGCTTTGTGCTCAAACCGATACAAATACAGATTCTATTGCGCAGTATAAACATCAGCGCGACTCAGCTCTGGCGCGTCAATATGATATTTCTGATCTAATCGGAAGAATTATCCATCCCAAACGAAAGAAGACCCATGCCAGCAAACGTTCGCCTATTACCTTAATGCCCAATATTGCATACAATCCGACCATTGGTGGTCAGATTGGCGTCAAGGCTGTCGCCGGGAAGATACTCGGAGATCCAAAAACAACGACCATGTCAATTGCCGCGACATCGGCCTCAATCACCACAAAAAATATCATGGTGTTCTATATCAGTCACAATGTGTTTACACCGAACAATAAGTTAAATTTCCAGGGTGCTTTTGCACTTGTTAAAATGGTCGCTTTAGACGCTGGATTGGGTATGACTCCCCAGGGCAAATGGAACAATGCAGATGAGGAGATCCTTGCCAACCCCGAGCATAAGAAGTATGGGGCAAAATATAATGCATTTACATTTAATGAAAAAGTCTATAAGCGCATTGCCGACAATCTCTTTGTCGGGGCAGGACTGGCTTTTGACCTACGCCGTAAAATAACCAGTAGCGGTCCTAATGGCAACGTTACACCCAATACAATCTATACTGAAAAACACGGCTTCGAACCCGACAGTTACAATTCCAATGGACTCCTGCTCAATATGCAATATATGACAAGGGACAACCCCAATAGGCCTTATAAAGGAATCTATTCCGATATAGGTGTGCGATGGAATACAACGCTGCTGGGCAGTAGCAAAAGTGCTGTGCAGCTTACTACCGACTTCAGAAAGTACTTTAGCTTATCTCCGTCCGACCCTGCCCATGTCCTGGCTTTTTGGTATTGGGGTTCGTACAGACTTGGTGGCACACTTCCCTACTTTGACCTACCTGGAACAGGAAGGGACGTTGCTGTTAGAAGTGGCCGCGGTTATACCATTGGTTACTTCAAAGGAATTTCTTTCGGTTATGCTGAAACAGAATACCGGTTTCCAATTCTCAAGAATCGCTTTCTAAGCGGAGCTGCATTTTTTAACCTACAGACAGCCAGCGATGAACTGGGCACCAAACTTTTTGAACGGTGGCAGCCTGGTGGCGGTGCCGGATTGCGGGTGCTGTTTAATAAAGCAACACGCACAAATCTATGTCTGGATTATGCCTTTGGAAAATATGGCTCCCGAGGATTCTTTTTAGGGCTAAATGAAGCCTTCTAATCCGACCATGAGGGGTATCCTCATTTACCATAAAATAACTAAATTAGCCGATGTTTTTATTCTTTCCCTTCGCAAAGAGTGACTGAATAGGCTTTGACGGTACTCCATCATGAATTTAAAAATCTTTTTTCTATACATTCTATTATTATTGGGCCTTGTTTCGTGTCATCCGGTAAATAGGCCAACAACACTAAAAAGCGATGAAGGAAAGAAAGAACAAGTAGCACCTGTTGTATCTCCAACACTTCCATTGGATACTTCAAGTTACGATAGCCCACTTTTTTCAGATAGAATAAAAGAACAAACGCAGCAGTTATTAAAAATGAACGACGACGGCTTATTTGATAAATTGCATCGGAAGTTATCGGCGACACTAAAGGCGGATCAAAAGGATTATTTTCTTGGGCATCCTAACTTGGTTGTTTTAGCAATCGCTAAAGGGAATATTTTCGATAATGGCCCCGGTGACTTTGGCTATATATTGTACAACAAAGACAGTCATCGTATCGAAATAGTCCTTTTTAATCACAAGAATAAATCATTCGGTACATTTTATAAGGAATTAAAAGTTGTCAATACCCTTAAACACCTGGATTGTTCATCCAGCTTGGCATCGCTCGATTATCTCGTTGCTTCAGAACTGATTTATCAAGAGGAGTATATTCGATTAAACAATTCCAATTACCTGATAGACGATAATTCCTTTGCGGTAACTGATGTTTCTACGAATAAAAATTTTGATTTGCGGCGGGGCTGTCTCAACAAAGATTTTACAAAAGCCACGATGGCCAATAGTGTTTGTGTACCAACAAGCGCTGTTTATGCCAATTTTCAATGCCTAAAATACAATAAGAAAAACCAGATTTTTGAAATTTATTTCAGTCAGGAATTTGCAGACTAAGCCGATCTAACAACGATGAAAAGATATTACATGTTCGCCGCCCTTGGTTTATGCGGAAAATTATATGCTCAGGAAGTAGATACAGCGACGAATAGGCTAGAACAGGTAGAGGTTAAAGCCTACTTCAATAAACAACCGCTACTACGACTGACCTCCTCGGCCGCTGTGCTGAGCCGCCAAATGATCCAATCCCAGCAGTCTCCCAGCCTTGTATCGGCATTGAACAGGGTACCAGGATTGCGGATGGAAGAACGCTCTCCTGGAAGTTATCGACTTGCACTCCGCGGCAGTATGATCCGTTCACCGTTTGGTGTTCGTAATGTCAAAATCTACTTGGACGACTTTCCTCTTACTGATGCTGGTGGAAATACCTATCTTAATTTGATCGATCCGTATGCATTGGGCCAGATCAATATCTTAAAAGGTCCAGATGGATCGATCTACGGTGCTAATTCGGGTGGTGTAGTCTCCTTATACAGTAAGGGATTTGACCAGTCTTCCGAACCGGAAGTCAACCTGCAACTCACCGGCGGCTCTTATGGTCTTTTTCAAGAACAGCTTAACACCATATTACCCTTTAGCCAGACACAGCAGTTAGCCATCAATCAGAGCTGGACCCGAAGTGATGGATATAGACAAAATTCGGCTTTAAACAAAAAGAATATTCAGCTCAATTACAATTGGCTGTACGCCAAAACTTCCGAATTAAAATTCACCGGGTTTTATTCGGATCTTGGCTATCAGACTCCTGGGGGTCTCACCGCCGTACAAATGGAAACTGACCGCAGGCAGGCTAGGCCGAAGGGCGGGCCAAATCCTGGGTCTGTTGAGCAAAAAGCGGCTATCTACGATAAAACGTTCTTTGGTGGACTCAGCAACCAAACGCGTCTCAGCTCTAAAATGACCTTATTTGCCAGTATATTTGGTTCGTCAAATCAGATCAAAAATCCGTTCATTACCAATTACGAGAAAAGAGACGAGAAAAACCTGGGAACGCGCTTATATTTATCTTATGCCGATCTATTGGGCAGGGATTTAAAATATGAGCTGCAGCTCGGCCTGGAAGCACAAAAAGGCTGGTATGCTGTTGACAACTATGATAATGAAAAAGGTGTCGCCACCAACCCGCAGGCTAAGGACAAGTTGGATAACAGCCAACAATCATTTTTTGCCCGCACTCAACTGGAATGGCTCGAGCGTCTTCAATTAGAGCTTTCGCTCGGATTAAATGAGAGTAAAATTGGCTACCGACAATATTTTCCTGTTGAACAGGAAGACAAAGCAAACATTGATTTTGGGAGTACATGGATGCCTAGAGCAGCTTTATCCTATTTAATTACCCCCATGTTTGCACTGAGAGCGTCAATCTCCAAAGGGTTCTCTACACCAACTGTTGCGGAGGTCCGTTCATCGGATAATTCAATTAATACGCTACTCAAGCCTGAAACCGGTACGAATCATGAATTGGGGTTGCGCTTGCATTTGTGGAATCGCCGGGTTGTTTTAGATGCTGCGGCCTACACGTATCAAATGGACAACGCCATTATCAGACAGCTCAGGGAAAATGGTGCTGAATATTTCCAAAATGCGGGTAAAATAGACCAAAAGGGGTTAGAAGCATCAATACTGCTCTATTTGATCACACCGCAAGTGTCCGGTGTTGTCCGTAGCCTACAGTTCGCCAGTAATTTTTCCTTCAATGATTACAGTTTTAGAACCTATCAGGTGGGCGACAAAAATTATCAGGGTAATAAGCTTCCTGCGGTTCCGAAAACAGTATGGGTGAATTCATTGAATATACTTTTTCCGAATCAATTTCGATTCGACCTTCTGTCTAATCTAACCGCAGCAATGCCGTTGGATGATGCAAATTCTGTTTATGCCAAACGGTATCATCTTTTGCAGGGCAAATTATCTTGGACAAAATCTGTCGGATCCCGTTATCAAATCAGACTTTTTGGAGGTGCAGACAATCTGCTGAATGAAAAATATAGTCTTGGAAACGATATCAATGCCTTTGGGGGCCGCTATTTTAATCCTGCCCCCTTGCGTAATTATTATGGGGGTATGAGTTTTAACTTTTAATCAAGTCGTATGGAGTTTCATCAGCATGTATTGACCGATATTGATTTCAACAAAGTAAGCCGGCATTCTTATTTTCCTTGGATGGACTTGACACTCTCTCATTTCCAGGTGAATGCACTGGAGATGGAGATCAATCAGGCAACGTTTCGTGTACAGGAAAATTATAACGACTTTGAGGTGATGATTATCCATACCGCTCCGGCGACAGCCGTATTCTGCAACTGTCTCCATACAGGATTTTGTCGTCATCAAAAGGCGGCTTTAAGTAAATTATTTATGCAGGAAAATTGGCTGGCATTCTTTGACGCCAATCGGTACAAAGATCTCCTGAAAAAAATTGCGGCACAATATGGACTGGAAGATGAACCGGCTCTAGAAAATTATTTTTCTGCGCATATCAAAGCGGGCAAACTAGACTTCTCACTGAAAGACAAACATTTAATATCCATTGATGACTTCGATCTGGTGGCGGAATCTCTTACCCCGAAAAGCAAAACTCCTATCGAACAGCTGCATCATTTTGTTGTATTAACACGCAATCGGTATTACAAAAATCTGCAGGTGCTCCTCTGCCAGGCTTCATTAACGAAATCCGGAATGCTCAAAAACCCGATTTCTGATGGTGATATCCAAACATGTGTCTGGCGGAGCCGCTCAATAGAGGAAATGCAATTTTACACGGCTGTGCTTCAGCTTTCGCAGGTAGTGCAACAAGATTTGGAAATTATGTCCAGCCTGAAGGCAATTGCAAAAAACCCGCTACGCATGGATTTTTACCTACATGATTATGAACAATATGAAAATATAACAACCTCCTCCCTATCAGCAGTTCAGCTTAGTCTGAAGAAAGGTGATATTAAGCTTTTTATTACAAAAAAAGGCTCATTTTATGCTATTCAGGGAGAAATTCATATCCATACCATAGCCTACAGTTTACAGGATTTAGTTATTCTTTTGGATCATTTCATCTTCATCAGAAATCAGCTTTTTCTGATTGAAAATAAGCTTCACCTCAAGTTGATACGTTTGTTTGGCAACAAGGGTGAGCAGTTGTTGATTCATCAGCGGAAATTCAAAGAATTCAACAGCTTATTTTTGGAACCGCTCGCACATTCGGTGGATTTGCATTTCCGGGATATTCCTAAAGCGAGCAGGCCGCAGTTAAAGGAAAATCTGTATTATCAAGACATGCAACCGATCCTATTTCTTGAAGAGTCAGCCGATTTTGTCAACCTTATTCCAGTGATGCGTTATGGAGAGGTCGAAATTCCTATTTTAAGCAAACGAAACATATTTGGAACAGATAGTAAGGGCAACCAGTTTTTGGTCGATCGGAAGCGCGAATCAGAAACTAACATAATTTCGCTTTTACTGAAGCAACATCCGTATTTTGAGGAACAGATGCACGATGGAAGCTTCCAGCATTTTTATCTCCATCGCCGCTATTTTCTAGATAAAGACTGGTTTTTAGATGCTTTTGATGAATGGCAGCATCACGGTATACAGATCATTGGATTTAATGCCCTTCGGGGGAATAAATTAAGTCGTTTTAAAGGTAAAATACATATCGAGGTACTGAGTGGTCAAAACTGGTTCAATGCCCATATACAGGTTAAATTTGGTCCTAAGAGCGTTTCCCTTAAAAAACTCGAAAAAGCCGTACGGAATCGTTCGCAGTTTATCACGTTAGACGATGGCACCCAGGGAATTTTACCGCAGGAGTGGCTCGATAAATTTGAAGTTTATTTTAATGCCGCCGAAACGATCACGGATGATTTCATTGAAATTCCAAAATATAAATTTAATGAGATTGACCATCTTTTTGAGCAGTCTGAGATAGATCCTACCGTAGTGGCAGAGCTTAGCATGCTGAGAAATAGACTCACTAATTTTTCTTCATTCTCCAAACTTCAGATTCCATCATCCTTTGTTGGAAATCTACGCCCCTATCAGCAAGAGGGAGTACAATGGTTGCATTTTTTGGATGGGCTTAACTTTGGAGGCTGTCTTGCCGATGATATGGGGCTCGGCAAAACCATCCAAATTTTAGCTTTCTTGGCTACTCAAAAAGGACGGGGACAAACTGCAGCAACTTTACTGGTACTTCCCACGACCTTAATCTTCAACTGGCAGCACGAAATTCAGCAATTTCTTCCGTCTTTTGAAACGCTCGTTGTCGATGGTCCAAATAGCCTACAAAAAGCGCGGCAGCCTGAATCCTATGACCTGATTTTAATTTCTTATCACAACCTGTTGACAGCGATCAATATGCTGAAAAAAATAAAGTTCAATTATGTTATATTGGATGAATCGCAGCAAATAAAAAATCCAGATTCTCAGCGTTATAAAACAGTAAACTTACTAAAATCAAGAAATCGTATTATTTTGACAGGAACCCCTATCGAAAATAACACAATGGATCTCTATGCACAGATTTCCTTTATTGTGCCCGGTTTACTAGGAAGTAAAAAGTACTTCAAAGATGTTTACACCACCCCTATAGACGCCTTCCACGACCGCAAGAGAAAAGAAATGCTGAAAGAAAAAGTAAAGCCTTTTATTCTGCGCCGAACAAAGCAGGATGTATTACGTGATCTTCCAGCGAAGAATGAACTGGTTCTTTACTGTGAAATGAAAAGTGCTCAACGGCGAATTTATGATCTTTATGAAAAGGAGTTTCGCGAATTTATCTCGGCCAAAGATGGGGATGAAATCAGAAAAAGCCCTATGCATGTATTGAAAGGTTTAACCAGATTGCGCCAGATATGTAACTCGAGCAAACTGCTCCAAAATGAAGAGCTGACATCCACGGAGGACTCTGCCAAAATTGAAATGCTTATGGAGCAGATTGTGCATAAAAAAGAGCAGCATAAAATGATCGTATTTTCACAATTCGTAACGATGCTTAACCTGATTAAAGAGGCTTTGGATAAACGGGGTATCCGTTCATTGATGCTCACAGGGAAATCCAAAAATCGAGGTCAGCTGGTGAGCGATTTCCAGTACAATAAGGATATACCTGTTTTCCTGGTGAGCCTGAAAGCAGGGGGCACTGGACTCAATCTTGTCGCTGCCGATGTGGTGTATCTGGTAGACCCTTGGTGGAATCCTGCAGTCGAACAACAGGCCATTGACAGGATTTATCGCATGGGGCAGCAAAAAACGGTAACTGCAGTTCGGTTAATCAGCCCGAATACCGTTGAAGATAAAATTCAGACCTTACAGCAGCATAAAAAGGAAATAAGCAAAAGTATTCTGGATGAAGGCGGCAGCTTGGATACCTTTTATCTGGATAAAAGCTATTTAATGGAGTTGCTAAGATAACTTTGGCTTTCATGTGTTATCTTAAACGATTTTGTTAATTTATCCGCTTTCTTTATCGTATATCACACAGCAGCGTACTAGCTATTAACGCGCCTTAGCCATCATTCTACGATCTGTTTTCTGTACTTCGAATCGATTATATATTTTACTCCTCTGGCATCTACAAATACAGGTTTGCCGAGGTATTGCTCGTCTATACGTCGATCGATAGCGACGCGATACCTAGTGGTTGAGCTGGAAGAACTATAGGTGATATTTCCAACTGATTTTGCTGGGCTACTGATTACTTCCGAACCTTCATATACTTGGTCACTCACCCTACCTTTAAAACGCTTTTTGTCGGTTGCACTTATTGTTTTATCGTGATTTTCAGTATCATCCTCGTGAATTACATTAAGATTCCCCCTGTCGACTTGTGGGTTTAAAGGAAAGAATGGATCTAACCAGCGATATACTCTATGAAATTCAGGTACTGAGTTATAAAAAGCATGCATCTGTTGCGCTATTACACTATGGATTCCACCTACTACAATCAGCACCAACAGTAAGCAACGTCTAAAGATTATTAATTCAACTCCTAACATATCTCTTTTTTCTTTCGTTGAATTACGTCCAAATAAAATGCCATCCCCTCCTTAGCGCCTCATGTTTAACACATTTTTAACTAAAGCAAATTTCACTTTTCGGTTCCTATGTAATTAAAAAGGCCTTACAGATTCTGGTGTCGGAGTTAACTGATATATATTTCAGTTATATACTTGAATACGATACGATCGAAGATTGCGTACTTATCAAAAAGAATACGGAGATCATCGTACAACGTTTTATTTTTGTATTGTTCTTTTGGGAAATAGGAGGATGAACGCACTCTTCCCAAAAAAGATCGGAGGTCTAAGATCTGTTGATTTGGCAAAGTTATCTTTTTCATTGCCCGCGTTCCAAAAAAGTGTTTAAGATCGTTATCACTAATATTTTTGTGGCTGACCGGCTGATAACTGGGGATATGACTGCGTAAAAAATGTTCATACTCTTGCTGAAAGGCATCCGTGGGATCGCGCTGATTCCAGACGATTACCATATGTCCATTTTCAGTAAGAATACGGTCAAACTCTTTTCGACAGGCCTGCCGGTCGAACCAATGGAACGATTGTCCGGCAAAAATAAGATCAACACATCCGGACTCAATGGTCGTGTCTTCGGCGGTGGCATTCACTGCAATTAGATTCCTATAGGTTTTAAAATGATGCAACAAGGATTCACGCATTTCACGATTGGGTTCTACGGCAAAAACGTCATTTCCATTTTCGAGAAAGAGTTGGGTAGAGAGCCCGGTGCCGCTGCCAATATCGGCAACCAACCATTTCTTATGTAACCCGATCTGTTCTTTTAGCACCTGAATAATCTCCTTGGGGTAATTAGGTCTAAATTTTTCATAATCGACAACCCTGTCTGTGAATCTATCAATACTATTTTTGTCCATACTAAGCATACTATAACTAGTCGATGATACCCTCATCTTTAAAACTGTAATATCCGTTATCGGTAAAGATTAAATGATCGGCAACTCTAATATCCATAATTTTAGAGGCTTCGACAATTTTTTGCGTCAGGATTTTGTCAGCATTGCTCGGATACAAAGTACCTGAAGGATGGTTGTGAATAAGTATAATGGCGTGTGCTTTGAGGCTGATTGCCGTTCGTAAGATTATTCGGACATCAACTGGCGTAAAATCATTACCGCCACGGCCAATGAGCTGCTTGTCCAATATTTTATATGCGGTATTCAAATACATTGTCCAAAATTCCTCATGCGGGAGGTCTTGTAATATTGGTTTCATAAGGGTATATACATAGCGACTGCTGGTCACCTGTTTACGCTCTTCGGCGGGCAGTTCGT
This sequence comes from Sphingobacterium sp. UBA1498, assembly GCF_002325125.1. NCBI lineage: Bacteria > Pseudomonadati > Bacteroidota > Sphingobacteriia > Sphingobacteriales > Sphingobacteriaceae > Sphingobacterium > Sphingobacterium sp. UBA1498. The sequence continues at coordinate 133,416 of NZ_DCRG01000040.1, read as the reverse complement.
TTTTGCGACGAGCGAGCTCCAAGGCGGCAAGAATGGAAATGGCTTTTGCTTCTCCTATGCCTCTATACCTGCTCAGTTCTGCGACATCCATTGTGGAAAGTGTCTGCAGGCTGTTATTGGCATCAGCTAATATACGCCGACACAATTCGACGGCACTTTCATTTTTGGATCCAGAGCCAATCAAGATCGCTAATAATTCGGCATCTGTAAGTGCCCTACGACCTTGCTTCAAAAGTTTCTCCCTCGGGCGATCGGCCTCAGCCCAATCCCGAATGACTAGTTTGTACGAGTTTGACATTTGCAGTTAAGTTATAAAAGGCTAGCGTACATAAATATACAAAAAAAGCTACTTAATATCCTGAGAAATAAACAATCTATCAATTAAAAAAAATTGGCAATAGGGATTTACTTCACATTTCACTCTGAAACGTTATCTTTGTACTTCATAAAAATTTTTTGAATATGAGTAAAGCGATCATTAAAACAGAAAAAGGCGACATGACTGTGGAGTTCTACACAGCTGATGCTCCAAATACAGTAGCCAATTTTATTAAACTTGCTAAATCAGGATATTATGATGGATTAGCATTTCACCGCGTGATTCCTGATTTCGTGATCCAGGGTGGTTGTCCAAATTCACGAGAAGGTGCCGCAGGCACACCGGGAACAGGTGGTCCTGGTTATAAAATTGACTGTGAACTGACTGGCGAAAACCAATATCACGATAGAGGTGTATTATCCATGGCTCACGCTGGCCGTAATACAGGAGGTTCTCAATTTTTCATCTGCCATAGCCGTAACAACACTGCTCACCTGGATCGTAACCATACCTGTTTTGGAAAGGTAACTGAGAATGTGGATATTGTTGACGATATCAGACAGGGTGACCGTATCTTATCAATTGAAGTTATCGAAGATTAATTCTTGGAGATTTAAATATAGTTAAAATGAATTTAAGAGCATTAGTATCCGTAACTGGTAAGCCAGGATTGTTCAAATTGGTTGGACAAAATAAAGGAGGTTTTATTTTAGAAACCCTTGATCAGGCAAAAATTAAAACGGTAGTCAGTTTATCTTCGACAAAAATGGCTACTTTGGAAGACATCACAATTTATGGTGAAGAAGAAGAAATTCGGTTATTGAATATTTTTGAAACAATCAAAGAGAAAGGAATTGCTTTACCGGATACGAAATCAGATGGCGAAACGTTGAGAAATTTCTTCCGTGAAGTAGCTCCCGGCCATGATGAATCACGTGTCTATTCATCGGATATTAAAAAGGTGATTACTTGGTATAATATTATCAAAGAATTTCCTTTATTTGAAGAAGAAGCTCCTGCTCCTTTAATGTAGATTTTACCTAAATCAAATAAAAAAACGGAGTTGATTATTGATCAACTCCGTTTTTTTATTTGACGTACTAATGAAACACGACATCAAGCACCCTTTGTTCGACGCTATTTTGATCACTGGGACCATCAGCCCTGGTACGCATTTTTGTAACTTCAAATTCTTTGGGTCCAAATTGCTTTTCAACGACAGCTGTTGTTGTAAAACGCAGTAATGAATTCTCGTCATCCTTAAGATAGGCATCAATTTCGAGAATCCCTTCGTTTTCATCAAACACATAAGGATGCAGCCTATTAATTCCTTTTGGAATCCGTGGACTTTTCCAAATGACAAATTTAGGAAGTGCTTTATCCTTCGGATCAATTTTATTGTAAATGGCCTGTTGGCAGGTAATGCCGGCAATTACTTTTGTTTTCCCCGTTTTGTCGATCATATAGTCTTTGGGATTTATTCGTATCTGCACTTTGGCAAACCCATGGGAAATTCCCCCTGGAAAGTTAAGGGAAATATTAATATCCTCATTTTCTCGATTTGCTAAAAAGCCTTCTCCTGTACCTTTACTGTAATTCACATAATTTTGCAACTGATAGGTTAAACCTTCAGCAATGGATTTTGCTTGTTGTTGATCAAATCTAATTTCCATCTTGCGTAAGGGAACAAGCATAAGTTCCATGCGTTGGAGGGGATTTCCTATATCAAAGCTATCTGCCTCCTTTTTTTGGGATTCGGGCAATGTGGATATCGTTTTCCACAGAACGGCAGGTGAGCTCTCTTTATTCAGATTCATCAACCTGAGGAGTTCAGCAAAAGGCATATTCGGAAAGGTAACTTTTTGTTCGATTACCGCAGCATCGATACGTTTTGAAGAACGGATGTCAGTTGTTGTATTTGATTCTTCGTGTAATTTAACTTCTTTGGGTGTGGAAGATTGACAATTATAAAAAATTAGTGATAGGCCAAATAAAGGGAGAGATAGGGCGTACTTTATTAGATATTTTTTCATATCTATTTTTGTTTAAATGTGTTTTGTACAAATTTACCTTATTTGCTGCATATATCACAAAAAAGCTCCAGAAATAATATCTGGAGCTTTTTTTCTTCGATTTGCCACTCGGGCTCATCAGGTTATTTAATGTCCTTTTGGTTCGGCGTCGATACGTTTAATATCTGCACCTAATTTCCGTAAGCGCTCTTCGATATCTTGATAGCCGCGTTCAATTTGTTCGATGTTGTGGATCACAGACTTTCCTTTTGCAGATAAGGCTGCAATGAGTAGGGATACTCCGGCACGGATATCAGGGGAAGTCATTTCAATACCTCTCAGGTAATGTGATTTGTTCAATCCAATAACCGTGGCGCGATGTGGGTCACACAAAATAATCTGAGCCCCCATATCAATCAATTTGTCCACGAAGAACAAACGGCTCTCGAACATTTTTTGGTGGATCAATACATTTCCTTTTGCCTGCGTTGCTACCACGAGCACTATACTCAATAAATCTGGCGTAAAACCTGGCCAGGGTGCATCCGAAATGGTCAGAATAGATCCATCTATAAATGTATCAATCTCATAGGAGTCTTGTGCGGGAATAAAAATATCGTCACCACGTAATTCAAACTTGATACCCAAGCGCGAAAATACAGATGGGATAACACCAAGTTCTTCAAAACAGACGTCCTTAATTGTAATTTCCGAACCTGTCATTGCTGCCAATCCGATGAAGGAACCTATTTCAATCATATCGGGCAACATACGGTGTGAAGTACCGCCAAGACGTTCTACACCTTCTATGGTCAACAAATTAGATCCAATACCGGATATTTTTGCTCCCATGCGGTTTAGCATCTTACATAATTGCTGTAAATAAGGCTCACAAGCTGCATTGTATATCGTTGTTGTGCCTTTGGCCAATACAGCAGCCATTACAATGTTGGCAGTACCGGTCACTGAAGCCTCGTCCAATAGGATATAGCTGCCTTTTAGCGCTGTTGCATCAACATTAAAAAAATGATTGGTAGGATCGTAAATGAATTTAGCCCCCAATTTTTCAAAGCCCAAAAAATGTGTATCCAATCGTCTACGGCCAATTTTATCGCCACCCGGTTTTGGGATAGCTGCCTTGCCGAATCGAGCTAACAAAGGGCCAACAATCATGATAGAACCCCGCAACCCCCCCCCTTTTTCTTTAAATTCGGGCGATTGAAAATAGTCTATATTTATATCTTTAGCTTCAAAAACATAGGTATCCTTATCAATGCGATTGATTTTAACACCTAACGCTCCTAACAGATCAATCAACTTATTGACATCTTTAATATCTGGAATATTACTGATGGTCATGGGTTCTTCTGTCAGTAAAACTGCAGAAAGAATCTGTAAGGCCTCATTTTTTGCTCCTTGAGGAATAATCTCTCCCTTTAACGGTTTTCCACCGATTATTTCAAATGCGTTCATTTATTCTATAAGTGATATCTTCTTAATACATACTCTCCACTTGTATTTCCCTTGGGTATTTGGTTTATTGTTCCAAAACAGCGCGTTTTTTAAAAAAAGCAGGCAATTGTAAAGAAATCTATTAATCACTTCGCAATTGCCTGCTTCCTTGAACAATCTTTAAGAACTAGCCTCGTTTGTTATTATAGTTACCCTGTGGCTTTCTGTTTCTGTTATTATTATTACTTCCGTAACTATTGTTATTGTTACTTCCGTAGCTATTACTGTTGCTTCCGTAGTTGTTGCGCTTGGTATTATTGTTATTGTTGTTGTTGTTTGCCATACGAGGCTTACCACCACCTTTCGACTGATGGCCGGAATTATTGTTATTATTGTTGTTGTTGTTATTTCCGCCCGAGTTACTATTGGCCGGACCTTTAACACGATTTCCTGGAGGCGGTGTTTTAAAGTCAAGTTTCGTCAAAACAGTACCTTCTGGTAAGGTCAATTGGTAACCCGACAGCTCTTTGAGATCCTGAATGATCAATTCATCCGAAACAGAATCTTTATTCCAGGTCAGGTAAGCCATTTTCATAAAATTGGCAATACCGATAACCATCTGCTCCCTTTTGGCTTCGTCATTGGCCAACAGTGCCTTTTCAATCATTTTCTCTACGGTAAAACCGTAATGTTTGAATCGGATGGAATGCTGCGGATAGCCGAGGTGCTCCACTTCGTGTTTCACGCTTTTGGCAGTAGCAATTGGATAAGGCGAGTCGATATCCAATTTAAAATCAGAAATAATCTGTAGGTGGTCCCACAGCTTATGTTTAAAATCAGACACATCTCTCAGATGTGGGTTTAATACCCCCATCATATCGATTACAATTTGTGCGTGTTTATTTCTTTCTTCCTTTGTGGGTAAAGTACAGATGTAATCTACCATATTTTGCACATTGCGACCATATTCTGCAAGGATCAATTTTGGTCTAGTGCTGTTGTAGTCAAAGTTCATATAGCTAATATAAGTACCTAAGTAAACGATCAAGATGTCGTTTTGGTATTTTATTATTGAATTATTCTAAGTTTTGCAAATTTAAGCAACAATTGTTTCTGTCCCAACTCTTTAAAGAAAATAGTTGCTTTTATATCTCCTTTGTTTCCTTCGAGATTGACAACTTTCCCAAATCCGAAGCGTTCATGTTCAACTTCCATGCCGACTTGAAGGTTTGATGTATCTGAAGGAGCAAAACCCGCAGTAGGTTTGTGGGCTTTTGGCAGTATTGACGTCGTCTTCACCATCGGCTTAGGCTTAGGTTTAGAAAATGTGTCATCACTGTCCTTTTGTTGCCATGCAATTCGTTCGCCTTGAAAACTTCCGGCTGAGGCAGAAGTTTGTCGTGGTTTAAAATCCAATGCGAGACATGCCGGATTCAATTCATCCAAGAAGCGACTGGGTTCGCAATTATTGAGCGTTCCCCAACGATATCGCGAAGTAGCATACGAAAGTAGTAATTTTTTTTCAGCTCTCGTAACAGCGACATAAAAAAGTCTTCGTTCTTCCTCCAATTCCGACCTGGAATTCAAAGATAACTGCGACGGAAATAAGTTTTCCTCCAAACCAACAATAAAGACAATCGGAAACTCCAGCCCTTTAGAAGAGTGTATGGTCATTAAAGACACGGTATCAGCATTTGGATCTTTATCGTTATCGTCGTTGGTCAACAAAGCGATATCCTGCATATAAACGTCCAGTCCGCGCTCTTCAATATCCTCTCGCTCCGAAAATTCCTTAATACCATTGAGGAGTTCCTGGATATTTTCGTAGCGCGCCAATCCTTCTACGGACTTATCTTCATACAATTCCTTTAGAATACCACAGTGCTGAGCAATGTGCATGGCCGTATCAAAAGCGCTATTGTTCTTAGCCAAAGCCTGAAAACTCTGTATCATCTGTGCAAAACCACCAACAGAGGTTGCACTACGTCCATCAAGAAACTGAGCCGCATTGGCAACAACATCCCAAATTCGGTATTGATTCTGATCTGCTGCGATCATAATCTTCTCGATTGTCGTATCTCCGATCCCGCGACGCGGATAATTGATAACGCGCTTTAATGCTTCCTCGTCGTTTGGATTAAAGGTGAGCCTGAAATAGGCGATTAAGTCTTTGATTTCTTTCCGTTGATAGAAAGAAGTACCACCATATATTTTATAGGGTATGTTAATTTTGCGCAAAGCCTCCTCCATTGCTCTGGATTGGGCATTGGTACGGTAAAGAATAGCAAAATCTTTATAATTAAGACCCTTTATCGATTTCTCTTCAATGATCAGATCGGCTACGATTTTACCTTCCTCATTGTCAGAGAACGCACGTGAAACCTTGATTTTCTCGCCTTCTTCGTTATCAGAAAAGACATTTTTCTCCAATTGATTCTGATTGTTGGCGATCACCGAATTGGCCGCATTTACGATCATTTTAGTGGATCGATAATTCTGTTCCAGTTTAAAGATCTTTACATCTGGATAATCCTTTTGGAAATTCAGGATGTTCTGAATATTTGCGCCACGGAACGCGTAGATGGACTGCGCATCATCCCCTACGACACAGATATTTTCATTTACTGCTGCCAGACGCTTGACAATAAGGTATTGTGAAAAGTTCGTATCCTGATACTCGTCGACCATCAGATAACGAAACTGGTGCTGATATTTATGCAGTACCTCTGGATGCTTATTGAGCAAGACATTTGTCTTAAACAGCAAATCGTCAAAATCCATGGCCCCTGCACGGTAGCAGCGTTGGGCATAGGTCATATAAATTTGTCCCAATTGCCCACGACCATTTGAAATATCTTCGGCCAAGATGGCTTCATTCTTATTATATTCCTGCGGTGATATCAGGTTGTTTTTTGCCTGCGAAATACGCCCGTATACATGATTGACATTATATAGCTTATCATCGAGATTCATTTCTTTTAGGATGGCACGCAACAAGCTTTTGGTATCGTCGGTATCGTAGATTGTAAAGTTTCTGGGATACCCGATCAATTCAGCTTCTACCCGGAGTATTTTTGCAAATACGGAGTGAAATGTTCCCATCCAAATATTTTTCGCTTCGCTCCCAACGACAGAAACGATACGCGCGCGCATCTCTTTGGCTGCCTTGTTGGTAAATGTCAACACCAAGATATTGAATGGATCAACACCTTTTCGAATCAAGTGTGCTACACGATAGGTAATCACCCGTGTTTTTCCTGAACCAGCTCCTGCAACAATCATCACAGGACCTTCTGTTTGCTCTACGGCTCCTCGTTGTGAAGGGTTTAAACCCGCTAAATAATCCAAATTAACTCCTTAAATTTTAAAACCTGAGAATAGGGTATAAAAGTACAAATTTCCTGTCGATCCCTCGGGCTATCCTGCTAATATTTTTACACAAAAAAAACCGATAATAAAGATTATCGGCTTTTATATCAAATAAGCAGTATTTAGCCTCTGCTATTATAATTTGGTGCTTCCTTCGTAATGGAAATATTATGTGGGTGAGACTCTCTCAAGCCTGCTCCTGTAATACGGACAAACTGAGCTTCCTGCAACTTCTCAATTGTGGCAGCACCACAGTAACCCATGGAAGCGCGCAGTCCACCGACATATTGATAAACGACTTCAGCCAGTGTACCTTTATAAGGAACACGACCAACAATACCTTCAGGAACCAGTTTTTTAATATCATCTTCCACGTCTTGGAAATAACGGTCTTTAGACCCTTTTTCCATCGCTTCAATTGAACCCATACCGCGGTAAGACTTAAACTTACGTCCTTCGTAGATAATGGTTTCACCTGGGGCTTCTTCCACTCCTGCGAATAATGAGCCGGCCATAATCGTGCTTGCCCCAGCGGCAATTGCTTTTGCAATATCGCCTGTCTGTTTGATACCACCATCTGCAATCAATGGTACGCCAGTTCCTTTCAGTGCTTTCGCTACTTCATATATCGCATAAAGCTGAGGAACACCGACACCTGCAATAATACGTGTTGTACAGATTGATCCGGGTCCGATACCAACTTTTACCGCGTCTGCACCTGCTTCAGCCAAAGCGGTTGCAGCCGCACCTGTAGCAATATTTCCAACGATGACCTGAAGTTCAGGAAATTGGGCTTTTACTAATTTCAGTTTATCGATCACCCCTTTTGAATGCCCATGTGCCGTGTCAATGGTGACTACATCTACTCCCGCCTTCACCAACGCTTCAACGCGGTCCATTGTATCTGGCGTAACGCCTACTGCAGCGCCCACCAATAAACGTCCATGGCTATCTTTAGCGGCATTTGGATAATGCTTATATTTTTGAATATCTTTAAATGTGATCAAACCTTTCAAAATTCCTTCCCTATTGACTACTGGAAGTTTTTCGATCTTTTCGTTTTGAAGAATCTCCTCAGCTTTCACCAAATCTGTTCCTTCGGGTGCCACGACAAGATTTTCTTTCGTCATCAATTCATTGATTGGTCGAAGCATATCTTTTTGAAAACGAAGGTCACGATTGGTTACAATACCGACTAACTGCCCATTTTCATTCACAACGGGAATGCCACCGATCTTGTGCTCCTTCATGATATTAAAGGCGTCTCCCACTGTTGCTGTTGCCAATAAAGTAACAGGATCCTGAATCATCCCGCTCTCGGAGCGCTTAACTTTGCGTACTTCAGCAGCCTGTTCTGCAATAGTCATGTTTTTGTGCAACATACCAATACCGCCAGCTTGTGCAATCGCTATGGCTAAATCAGCACCAGTTACCGTATCCATTGCTGCAGAAACCAATGGGATATTTAATTTGATTTTTTTTGTTAGCGAAGTACTCGTATCAACGTCACGGGGTAAAATTTCAGAATAAGCTGGAATTAATAAGACGTCATCGTAAGTGAGACCTTCTGCTACGAATTTTTGTGGATCTAATTGCATGGCAAATATGTATTGGGTTTTCTATTTGCCAGGCAAATTTAAGAAAAATAAGTAATATTAAAAAATAAAATATAGAAATTACAATCGAAAGACAAATTAGAACCATTATGAATTAAACATTCCATTTCCTTTATTTCAGACGCGATTATTTTTTGGCAAGCTATTTGCTTTCGGTAACACGAAAAGTTATTTTAATTAATGAAAATATAAAGATAAGATAATTATGAAAAAGACACTACTTTCATTAGCTGCTGTCGCAGCATTAGCATTTGGCACACAAGAAGTAAAAGCTCAATCTCCTCAACGCGCTGCAATCGGTGTGGTTTTCGACGGATCGATCGGTGACCTTTGGGGGGTTCAATACAAACAGTCAATGGGTGGCGCAAACAATGGTCAAGCGCAGGTAATGTTTGATGACCATGTGGTAGCAGTTGGTGCTGATTGGCAACATGCAAGACCTTTCCGTGGCGCTCCAGGTTTAGGTTGGTACGCAGGTGTTGGTGCACAATTAACGTTTGTAGACGTTGGCGACAACATTACTTATGTGGGATTGAGACCGCAATTGGGTCTTGAATTTAAAATTCCATCGGCTCCTATCGGTCTTCACGCTGACTGGAAACCAAATTGGACTTTAAACCATGGTTCTGATTTTGACGCTTCAACATTTTCATTTGGTATCAAATATACGTTGAGATAATAGAAGCAGCTCAAATAGCTTAAAAAAAAGGTTCTTCTCATCATGAGGAGGACCTTTTTTTATGAAATAAAATGCATAAGTATTTCTTTTTTTATTCAATTCTCCTATTTTTATGCCGTTGACCTAATTGGCATAAATAAAACTTTTCATTCTACAAAAATTTTATACCTTTGCCATTCTTGGTAAAATGTGATTAAACAAGAACTAATTATCAATTACATAAACAGTATTTAACATTATAATTAATACAATTAATAACAGACGATGCAAGGTAAAGGGCTGATTAAACTTTTAGTGATAGTGGTGTCATTAGCGTGTCTATACTCCCTATCATTTACTTGGGTGACCCGCAATGTGGAGCGCGATGCTGAGAATTTTGCCAAGGGAGACTTGGCGAAAGAGAAGAGCTATCTAGACTCAATGGCAGGTGAAGTAGTGTACAATTTAGGGTTTGCAAAATACACCTATCGGGAAGCCAAAGCAAATGAACTCGCTTTGGGATTGGATTTGAAAGGTGGTATGAACGTAACCATGGAAATCTCGTTGGACGAATTGATCCGCAATTTGGCAAACAATCCAAAAGATGAGAAATTCAACAAAGCGTTGGAACAGGCTGTAGCAAGAAGCAAAACGAGTGCTAAAACAGTCGTTGCGCTATTTATGGAAGAATACAAATCCATCGGTGCTACAACTCCACTTTCAACCTTCTTTTCAACAAAAGATAATGCTGCACTAATTAAACCTGGGGATTCAGACTCAAAAGTTGAATCATTCCTTCAAAAAGAAGCGGACAACGCCATCCAAAATTCCTACAAAGTACTTCGTACACGTATTGATAAGTTTGGTGTTGCATCTCCAAACATTCAAATTCAACAAGGTACAAACCGTATTTTAATCGAATTACCTGGTGTCAAAGACGAAAGCCGTGTGCGTAACCTGCTTCAAGGCTCCGCTAAACTGGAGTTTTACGAGACCTATACCAATCAAGAAGTTTATCCATTACTGGAAAATATCGACAAAACTTTAGCTTCTACGTTAAAAGCAGCCCCTGCTACAACAGGTACTTCCGTAGCAGACACAAGCAAAAAATCAGATGATTTGTTGTCCAACCTAACCGGTGGTAAAAAAGATGCGATAAAAGACAGTGCTGCTGTAAATCTTGGTCAGAAAAATCCACTGTTTGAAGTGTTGCGCCCAGCAGTTTATATGGGTGAAAACCAACAGATGGCACTAATGCCAGGTTCAATGGTGGGTATTGCTTCATTAAAAGATACAGCAAAAGTAAATGCATACTTGCAACGTCCGGAGGTAAAATCAATTCTCCCGGGAAACTTAAAACTTTTATGGGCTGTTAAACCTGAACAAAAGACACCTGAGCAACTATCATTATATGCAATTAAAGGGGCTGGACAAGATAATGGTGCTGTATTGACAGGAGATGTCATTACGGATGCAACAGCAAACTTTGATGAGAAAAATCAACCTGTGGTTGGTATGCAAATGAACAGCGAAGGTGCACGTGAATGGAAGAAAATTACTGCAAAAGCGGCTCAAAACAGAGATGCAATTGCGATCGTTCTTGATAATGTGGTTTATTCTGCTCCTTCTGTAAACGGTGAAATCCCAAATGGTAGTTCATCAATCTCTGGATCCTTTACGGTAGAAGACACCAAAGATTTAGCAAACGTATTGAAGGCAGGTCGTCTTCCAACGACTGCTAAAATTGTTGAAGAAGCTATTGTGGGACCTACTTTGGGTCAGGCTGCCATTGATGCGGGTGTTAACTCTGCTGTTATCGGTATTATCGTAGTAATGATCTTTATGATCGCTTACTACAATACTGCAGGTATCGTGGCAAACATTGCGGTATTGTTAAACGTATTTATCATTATGGGGGTATTGGCATCCTTAAATGCTGTACTCACCTTACCGGGTATCGCGGGTATCGTATTAACAATGGGTACTGCGGTCGATGCGAACGTCTTGATTTATGAACGTATCCGTGAAGAACTGGGCTTAGGAAAATCGATCCGTCAGGCTGTTGCAGATGGTTACAAACACGCTTTACCTTCCATCTTGGATTCGCAGATCACAACGTTTTTGATCGGTATTATCTTATTCTTATTTGGTAGTGGCCCGATCTTAGGTTTCGCGACAACATTAATGGTGGGTATCATTACTTCATTGTTTACTGCGATCCTTGTTACTCGTGTTATCTTTGAATGGATGTTGGCGAAAGATTTCAAAATCAAAGTCTCTTTCCCTTGGTCTGCAAATACCTTGCATAATGCAAACTTTAAATTCGTTCAGAAACGTAAAATCTTTTATGCGATTTCAATCGTTGCCGTGTTAATTTCTGCGGCATCAATTTTCACAAAAGGATTCAGTTTAGGTGTGGATTTCCAAGGTGGTCGTACGTATACTGTCCGTTATGATAAACCTGTGGACTTGGAAGCTGTACGTACAAACTTGGATGATATCTTCCAGAAAACAACAGAAGTAAAAGTCTTCGGTGCATCCAACCAACTGCGTATAACAACAACTTACCATATCGAAGAAACTTCGGACACTGCTGACAAAGAAGTATTGGATAAATTAAACCAAGGTCTATCAAAAGTAGACGCTTCCAATAAACATGAAATCCTTTCGTCTCAAAAAGTTGGGCCAAGTATTGCTACTGATATCAAGTCTAGAGCGACCAGTTCGGCAATTTTCTCTATCATCATTGTTGCTGCTTACATTTTGATTCGTTTCCACAAATGGGAATATTCAGTTGGAGCAGCTATTGCAACAATCCACGATGCGATTATTTTATTGGGCTTATTCTCTCTCTTGGATGGCATCGTACCATTCTCGCTTGATATTGACCAACACTTTGTGGCAGCGATATTAACGGTCATTGCTTACTCGGTGAATGATACAGTGGTTGTATTTGACCGTTTACGTGAATTCGTATCAAAACCAAATGCACATAATGAAGATCTTGGCGATGTCGTCAACCATGCGATCAACTCGACGTTAAGTAGAACGATCATTACCTCATTAACGATTGTATTTGTTCTTGCAGTCCTGTTTATTTTCGGTGGTGAAGTTATCCGTGGATTCTCATTCGCAATCTTAATCGGTGTAATCGTAGGTACATACTCATCGATTATTTTAGCGGCACCTTCGGTATATGACTTGCGTAAAGGAAAACATTTGGCTGAAGGTAATACGGCTAAAAAAGCTGAGGTCGTAAGACCATAATAAAGCTCTTTGCAGCAAAAAAACGCATTGAGTATTGGAGTGCCCCCAAAAAGTTAGCTACTTTCTGGGGGCATTTTTTATTGCATTCAAATTACTTGTCACACTAAATATTTTAAATATATTTGTTGTGCTAAATATTTGTATGCTAAACGAAAAATTCGACCGCTATTCTTTTATTCTCGACCAAACGGCCAAGAAAGTAAAGCAATTTGCCCAATCCTCTTTTGCGGAGAAAGGATTTGATATCACTGTGGATCAGTGGACCATTTTAAAGGCTTTGTATGAAACAGATCAGCTTTCGCAAAAAGAATTGGCGAAACGCTGCGGAAAAGACCAACCCACATTGACACGGATCGTTGATATCCTTCTTAAAAAAAATCTGGCTGAACGGGTCATTGACGAAACAGACCGTCGGAGCCTTTATTTGCACTTGACGGAAGAAGGAAAATTAAAAGTAGCATCGCTTTCACCAATTGTTGCGGAGATTCGTATGAAGGCCTGGAAAAATTTGACAGCGGAAGATTTTGACGCTTTTACAAGGATTTTGAACACAATATATAACAACTTAAATATAGAATAGCTATGATAAATACGGATATCTGTATCATTGGAGCAGGACCTGTTGGCCTATTCGCTGTTTTCGAAGCTGGGCTTTTAAAAATGCGCTGCCATTTGATTGATGTGTTACCTCAGGTAGGCGGACAGCTTTCGGAGATTTACCCGCACAAACCTATCTATGATATACCTGGTTATCCAAGTATAACCGCACAGGAGCTGATCGATAAGCAGCTTGAACAAATTAAACCTTTCGACCCTACTTTCACCTTAGGTGAGCGTGTAGAACAAATATCCAGACAGGACGATGGCTCTTTTATCGTGACAACTAATGAACATACAACTGTTCACACACAGGTTATTGTTATCGCCGGAGGCTTGGGCTGTTTTGAGCCGCGCAAACCGGAGATTCCGAATCTTCATCTCTTTGAAGGAAAAGGGGTAGACTATATGGTAAAAGATCCCGCCAAGTACCGGGATAAAAACATTGTTATTGCGGGTGGAGGCGACTCAGCTCTAGACTGGACCTTTCACCTCGCAGATATTGCGCAGCAGGTAACTTTAATACATCGGAGCGATTCCTTCCGAGGTGCCCCCGATTCGGCAGAGAAAGTATTCAAATTGGCCCAACAGGGGAAAATCAATTTATTGCTTTCCCACAGTCTGACCAATATTCACGGCAATGGCAGTTTATCACATGTTGAAACAACAAGTAAAAACAAAGAAGTTATCGCTATAGAGGCAGACTATTTTATCCCTTTATTTGGCCTGACACCTAAACTTGGTCCAATTGCTGATTGGGGATTGCAAATTGATAAAAATGCCATTGAGGTCAATACTTTTGATTACTCCACCAACGTAGAGCGTGTTTACGCAATCGGAGACATCAATACGTATCCCGGCAAGCTGAAACTCATTCTTTGTGGATACCATGAGGCAGCCCTGATGTGTCAAAGCGCTTTTAAATTTGTCTATCCAGACCAGAAACTTACATTCAAATACACAACAGTAAACGGAATAAATACATTTTAGTTATGGAAGATAATTTAATTAAAATTGGTGTTGTTGACCGCGACGGGAGCGAAAATATACTGGAGATACCCACAGACATCAACCTTTCACTGATGGAAATTTTAAGAGCATCAGAATATGAAATATTGGCAACCTGCGGTGGGATGGCTTTATGTGCTACCTGCCATGTTGAGGTTATTGAAGGTCTAGAATCGCTTGCTCCAGCGAGCGATCAGGAGCTCGATATGTTAGACACGCTCCCCGATGCTGATGATCAAAGTCGGCTCGCCTGTCAGCTTTATCTACAGAATTGCAACAACGGTATGAAAATCAAGATAAAAGGTGCATTGCAGTCGTGATCTCATGGTGTATTTTATACACCATGAGATCACGACCAACATCTTTTTTTTTAGACAGTAACAGGTCGACATAAAAGACTAAAAATCAAACACCTACAAAACATATGATTGAAAGATTTAGCCTTTTCACAATAAATTTCACAACATATCGGCGCAATAAATAAATATTTTTTAGTTTTTTGAAGCAAAATTTAAGATATTTGCAGCTTAATTCGATTGTACCGAATTTTTACAACAAACTATTAAAAATATGCCAAGCAATAGTTCAAATAGAAAATTCCCAAGAGTAATCATTATTGGTGCTGGATTTGGAGGAATTGAAGTTGCTAAAAAGCTTAAAAATAAGGAAGTTGAAGTTCTGTTGCTGGACAGAAATAACTTTCATACTTTTCAACCTTTGATGTATCAGGTAGCCACGGGTACTCTTTCGGCGGATTCTATTTCTTTCCCTGTCCGCAAAATGTTCAAAGGCCAAGACAACTTCCGCTTTAGACTTGCTGACGTAAAGAGTGTAGATAATGAGGCCAAAATTGTAAGAACAGACGTTGGTGATTTTGACTATGATTATTTGATTGTTGCTACAGGTGCCACAACGAACTTCTTCGGCAATCAACAAATCACGAAATATGCTTTGCCAATGAAAAACATACAAGAAGCATTAAACATTCGTAGCTATGTTTTACAGAACCTGGAAGAGGCGGTACGGATAGAAAACCCGGCTGATCGTAAAGCCAATCTGAACTTTGTTATTGTTGGAGGTGGTCCGACAGGTGTAGAACTTTCGGGTGCAATCGCAGAAATCAAAAACAACGTTCTTGAAAAAGACTATCCAGAATTAAAAAAATCTGAGATGTCGGTTTACTTAGTCGAAGGACTTCCAAAAGTATTGGCCAATCTGTCTGAAAAATCTTCCAAAGATTCGGAAAGATACCTGAAAGATCTAGGTGTAGAAGTGTTATTGAATGTTCAGGTAACAGGATATGATGGTAATTCGATTACTTTCGCCGACGGCAGAAGCATTGAAACAAAAACTGTGATCTGGGGTGCCGGCGTAGCTGGCCAATATCCTGATGGCTTCAAGAAAGAAATTATCCAGCGTGGTAACCGTATACAGACTGACGATCAATGTCGCGTTATCGATATGCCAGGTGTTTATGCCATTGGTGATGTTTCGGCGTTTATTACAGATGATCTTCCTCGTGGCTTACCTGGTGTTGCACCGGTAGCTCAACAACAGGGAGCATATGTCGCTAAACACCTCCTCCAAACGATTTCCAATCAACCAACTGAGAAATTCAATTATTTTGACAAAGGCTCAATGGCTACTATAGGCCGTAATAAAGCGGTAGTTGATATGGGAAAAATTCATTTTAATGGATTCTTTGGCTGGATGACGTGGATGTTTGTCCACTTGATGTCCATTTATGGATTCAGAAATAAACTAATCACTTTTGTAAACTGGTCAATTAAATTTTTCACAAAAAACAGTGGTGTACGTTTAATATTCCACAAGTATGATGAACCAGTTCCGGAAAAAAATCAGGCAGAAACAGTGCACTAGTCTTTTGATAGTATTTTCAACCTGAAATTAATCATTACCCCGACAGCGCCATGATAGCAAGATCATGGCGCTGTCTTTTTTATCCCCCTCTTATCTGCTTATCACTGGAGATAAGGTTGTACTCGCTGAATATCTAATCCACATCACAACATTAGCGTTCCACTGACTTGTCAACTCCAACCTCTATTTATTGGATTCTTTGTTTCGACTGTCATTGATTTCAAAAACAAATGTTTCATCCTTGTCTACAGGGTCATCCAATTTAAAATAACTTCGCCTAGCACGTAACATTTACAGATTATATTCGTTAAATTTAAAGACAGTTTTTTCCAGATAGAATTTACTTTCATAATATCTTTTTTTGATGTATAACCTCAAAAAGATTAATTTTTTTTGGTAGGTTTGCATATTATTCTAAAATAGCTTAAGGATTAGCAGATGGGCTTATTTAATTGGTTTACGCAAGAAGTTGCGATTGACTTGGGTACTGCAAATACCCTAATAATTCATAATGACAAAGTAGTAGTTGATGAACCTTCTATTGTTGCATTTGACCGCACCACAAATAAAGTGATCGCCATTGGCCGCCAAGCCATGCAAATGGAGGGTAAGACACACGACAATATAAAGACAGTACGTCCTTTACGTGATGGAGTAATTGCTGATTTTACGGCTGCTGAGCATTTGATCAGAGGAATGGTAAAATTAGTAAACAATGGCAAGAGCTGGTTTTTCCCTTCGCTTCGTATGGTTGTTTGTATTCCTTCTGGTATTACAGAGGTGGAAAAAAGAGCGGTACGCGACTCCGCTGAAATTGCTGGTGCTAAGGAAGTCTATTTGATTCACGAGCCCATGGCCGCTGCTGTAGGTATAGGGATTGATGTGGAAGAACCGATGGGTAATATGATTATTGATATCGGTGGTGGTACTACCGAAATAGCAGTCATTGCTTTGTCGGGTATCGTATGTGACCAGTCTATTCGCGTTGCGGGTGATAACTTTGACTCCGATATCGTTCAATACATCAGACGACAACACAACATCATGATTGGTGAACGTACGGCTGAAAAAATAAAAATTGAAGTGGGTGCTGCTCTTCCGGAATTGCAGGAACCACCCGCAGATTTTGCTGTTCAAGGGCGTGATTTGATGACTGGTGTTCCTAAACAAATCACTGTTTCTTATACCGAAATAGCCCATTGTCTGGATAAATCCATCTCAAAAATTGAAGAGGCGATCTTAAAAGCTTTAGAAATTACTCCCCCAGAATTATCAGCAGATATTTATCAAACAGGTATTTACCTGACTGGCGGTGGTGCGTTATTACGCGGTCTGGACCGTCGTATACAAGCTAAGACTAAACTTCCAGTGCACATTGCTGAAGACCCATTACGCGCTGTCGTAAGAGGAACTGGTATTGCACTTAAAAATATCGGACGATTTAAATTTTTGATGCAATCCTAACCGTTCGATAATTAATAACAATATTTTATTAAAGAGCGATATAATATGCAAAACTATTATATCGCTTGCTTATTAAATACCCACATTAAAAAATGAGAAACCTTTGGTTATTCCTAAGACGATATAATGCATTCTTTTGGTTTATCCTCTTTTTTGGATTCTCTTTATTTTTGGTCATCACCAATAATTCTTTCCAACGTAATTCGGTCTTAAATTCTT
This sequence comes from Sphingobacterium sp. UBA1498, assembly GCF_002325125.1. Taxonomy (NCBI): domain Bacteria; kingdom Pseudomonadati; phylum Bacteroidota; class Sphingobacteriia; order Sphingobacteriales; family Sphingobacteriaceae; genus Sphingobacterium; species Sphingobacterium sp. UBA1498. The sequence continues at coordinate 115,554 of NZ_DCRG01000040.1, read as the reverse complement.
CGAATAGTATCATCGGAGGCCTTTATGCAAAAGTCAATTCCTGGAAAAGCTATCTTCACCTCGATGAAACTAACGATGCGCTCGCAAGAGAAAATGCGCAATTGAGAAAGGACTTACAGGCCTATCGGTCAACTGACAGCATCAACATTGGTCCTGTACCAGCTATTGATAGCAGCGAATTTGGGCGTTATGAATTTATTATTGCGAATGTCATCAACAACAGCATTCACCAAAAAGCAAATACAATTACACTTGATAAAGGGAGTAAGGATGGTATCGAGCGCGGAATGGGTGTGATCGCCCCCAATGGTGTAGTAGGTATTGTCTTAAATGTCTCACCCCATTTCTCGACGGTTCAATCATTGTTGCATCCTGACACGAGAATATCGGTTACGCTCGGTCATACTGAAGTATTTGGTTCGTTGGTGTGGGGCAATAGCATGGACTATCGCGCGGCAATGGTCAAGGAAATCCCAAATCACATTAAAGTCAACAAGGGGGACAAAGTATATACCTCAGGATATTCGGGCCATTTTCCAAAAGGGATTTTTGTTGGAACTGTCATTCAGACGGGTATCTCCTCCGGAGATGCTTTTTTAGATCTTAGAATACTGTTAAGTACCAACTTCTCCAACTTACAGCATGTGTATGTTGTAAAAGACCTGTTAAATAACGAATTAAAAACACTAGAAGAATCGACAAAGGACAATGGCTAGGATTTTAATATTTAATATTATTCGATTTATCGTGTTGATAGGCATGCAAGTTTTCCTATTTCAAAACATCGGTTACTACAATCTGGTCGCGGCATTTCCTTACATTTTGTTTGTTTTTTTGCTTCCAACGGGAACGCCTAATTTTCTGGTTTATTTGATCGCATTTCTAACTGGACTCACCGTAGATTCTTTTTATGATACTTTAGGTGTCAATACTGCGGCCTGTGTTGCATTAGCTGCTTTCCGCATTTTCTTCATGAAAATTACACTCGAAGTGGAAGAACGCGAATCTTTTTTCACCCCAATGTTGGGATTCATGAATATCCGTTGGTTCTTTTCTTATATCTTCTTCGGAACATTGATTCATCATACATTTTTGTATTTATTGGAATCTTTTTCCTTCCAACACATCCAATACACCTTATTGAGTATCGTTTTAAGTTGTATATTTACAGTAATTATCATGCTATTATTTAGCATATTATTCTACAAAAAGAAAGATCGGTTATAGTAGATCGATGGATAGAAATTCATTTCTATGAACAGTTTTTTTGCGCGCAAGTACGTCGTTTCCGGAATCTTTATCGCCATCACACTGACTCTGATGGCCCGCTTATTTTATTTGCAGATCATAGACGATTCCTACATACATTCTGCCAACAGTAATGTGATGCGCAAGGTCATTGTTTACCCTGCCAGGGGGGTTATACTGGATCGAAAAGGAAAGGTGCTGGTTCAGAACGAACCGGTATATGACCTTATGGTCACCCCACGTGAAGTAAAAGAAATTGATACGGCACTGTTTTGCAAATTGATAGATATCGATAAAGAAGGCTTTATCAAACGGATGGAAAAGGCTAGAATACACTCGCCTTATCGTGCATCTATCTTTGAAAAACAGCTTTCTGTACGGACATGGGCCCAATATCAGGAGTATCAATATCAATTTCGTGGTTTCTATGTGCAGAAGAGAACAATCAGAAGTTATCCCGATAGCATAGCGGCTCAATTTTTGGGTTATGTCAGTGAGGTAAATGACAAGGACATTGAACGCTCCAATGGATTTTATCGAAGTGGTGACTATATTGGCCGCAGCGGTGTAGAGCGTTCCTATGAAGACCTCATTCGTGGGAAACGCGGTGTTAATAACCTGATGGTCGACGCGCTGAATCGCCCCAAAGGTGTATTTATGGAGGGGAAATACGACACACTCGCCGTTGCAGGGGAAGGACTGGTTTCCTCTTTAGATAAAGACCTTCAAATCCTAGGGGAAAACCTGATGAAAAATAAATTGGGGTCCATTGTTGCTATCGAACCTTCAACGGGTGAAATCTTGGCCTATGTCAGTAGTCCGAGCTATAATCCAAACATGATGGTGGGACGACAATCTGGCAATAATTATATGAAATTATTGAAGGATGAAACGAAACCGCTGTTTAACCGTCCTATTCAAGCTTCTTACCCGCCAGGATCTGTATTTAAGGTGGTATCTGCATTGACAGCGCAACAGGCGGGTGTGATTGATCGCAACACGGTATTCTTCTGCCCGCATGGGTACAGTTATGGCGGTGGACGTGGATGGATGGGCTGTACGCACTATCATGGATCGACTACTTTACAGCGATCGGTAGCCGTATCATGCAATACTTATTATGGTTTTACGTATGCCAAAATGATTGATGGACGTGGCCTTTCGGGACCTAAAGCTTATGATTTATGGCGCAATGCAGTAACCCAGTTTGGGATTGGCCATAAACTGGGCATTGATCTACCCGGGGAGAAACCAGGTTTATTGCCGACATCAGATTTTTATACCAAACGATACGGTAACGATAAATGGCGTTCAAGTTTCAACATTTCCTTATCCATCGGGCAAGGGGAAATGGGAATAACGCCATTGCAAATGGCCAATATCATGGCTATCGTTGCTAATAAAGGGTTTTACTACAGACCGCATTTGATTAAAGGAATTGGAGAAAAGAAAATTGCCAAGAAGGAATTCACGGAAAAAATAAGTGCCGGTGTCGATGAAAAATACTATCCTGTAGTTATTCAGGGCATGAGCGATGCTGTTAATACACCTGAGGGAACAGCTTGGTCCAATCGTATTCCGGGGATCGAAATGTGTGGTAAAACAGGTACAGCTCAGAACCCGCATGGGGAAAACCATGCTGTTTTCTTTGCTTTTGCACCGCGGGAAAATCCTAAAATCGCCATTGCTGTCTTTGTTGAAAATGCAGGTTACGGTGGAACATGGGCGGGACCTATTGCAAGTATGATGGTCGAGAAATACCTCAAAGACACCATCACTGCTCCTAAGTATATCCAGGATCGCATCTATAATGCAAATTTTCTTCCTGCGCCTAAAAAAGTGGTGGATCCAAAGGCTACTAAGGATGTAAAAAAAACAGACTCAGTCAAATCCAAAACGGACACGTTAAAATCTAAACGGCAACTGGCCGCTGTGACGAAACCAAAAGAAACAATTGTTCACCATAGCGAGATAAAGAGAAGATATGAATAATCAAAAAACTAGTTTCTTTGGGAAGATAGACTGGCTGACCATAACCCTTTGGCTCGCGCTATGCTTAATTGGCTTATTCAATATCCGTGCTGCTGTGTTTAACCCCGAACTGCCCAATTTCTTTACATTGGGTACGAATTATGGAAAACAGTCTTTATATCTTGTTTCCGCTATTATCTTGGGGGTATCCATTTTGATCATAGACGCTAAATTTTTCAGCTCGGCTTCACCAATATTTTACGGTATAACTGCTGTACTGCTTGTGATCGTATTGGTCGTAGGACGAAATGTTGGTGGAAATCAGGCCTGGATCGACCTCGGTTTTTTCCGCTTACAACCTTCGGAGTTTGCGAAACTTTCGACCTGCCTGTTGCTGGCCAACTTTTTAAGTTCTCAAAGCAATAAGGCTCCAACCATGCAGACTTTGGCTATGGGAGCCGGTATTGTATTATTCCCTGTATTTCTGGTGATGTTACAACCCGATACTGGATCTGCGCTCGCATTCTTTTCGTTGATTTTTGTATTCTACCGAGAGGGCTATGTGAATAATGAGCTTCTGATATTTGGAGGTCTCTGCATTTTGCTTTTCGTCCTTGCTTTATTGGTCAATCCATGGATACTTATTTTGGTTTTGGCATTACTCATTGGCCTTGTGATGTGGAACTACCGCAAGAGAAGGAAATACATTATTAATCTCAGTATACTTTTTGCGGCGTGTGCAGTATTTATTCTCTGTGTGGACCTCGTGTATGACCATGTCTTACAATCGCATCAACGTGATCGTATTGACATCATTTTAGGCAAAATGGAAGATCCTAAGGGAAAGGGCTATAATTTGAACCAGTCTAAAATTGCAATTGGATCGGGACAGCTTTTGGGAAAAGGTTATTTACAGGGAACCCAGACAAAATATAACTTCGTACCTGAGCAAAGTACAGATTTTATTTTCTGCACGGTTGGAGAGGAATGGGGCTTTGTCGGATCGGTTACCTTATTACTGATCTATCTCACGCTACTGTTACGCATTATTCACATTGCCGAACGACAGCGTTCGGCCTTCGCCAGAATCTATGCATATGGTGTAGCCTCCATTCTATTTTTTCACTTGTTTATTAATATCGGCATGACAATAGGTATTGTACCCGTTATCGGGATACCACTACCTTTTATCAGCTACGGGGGCTCGTCTTTGTGGAGTTTTACGATTTTGCTGTTTATCATGCTTAAATTTGATTCAAATAGAAAAGGAATTGTTTAAAACAATTCCTTTTCTATTTGAATCTTGTCCACAGCATCAACTCCTTTATCGCATCCGCCGCGAAGCGGCTATTACACAAGTTGTTCTCCAAAAAAATTAAATGCGCGCTAAAACGAGCTGTATAGCCTTGTCGACAACTTGTTCGGGCGTGGAAGAAAAATGACCATCTACCCTGTTTGCCAAAATAGCATTGATGGATAAAGCTTGATGTCCAAACATTTTGGCCAATGCGTAAATACCAGCAGTTTCCATCTCCAGGTTAGTTAAGCGTAGCGCTTTATATTGAAAAGAATTTACTAAACTCACAAAATTAGGAATGCTATTATTTGCCCTCAAATGGCGCCCCTGGGGTGCATAAAAACCCGGTGCAGTTAATGTGATCCCCTTGGGTAGGTCAAAAGCGATCTGCTCCTGAAGACTCCTACTGCCTTTGGCAACGTAAGGCTGTAAGTTCAATGCTGAAAAATACTTATCTAATTCCGCCTGAAGCCCTTTCTCTTCATCGTCATAAGCAGCCTTATAATAGTTCATCAAGGCATCAAGACCTATACCGTAAGAAGAGGCCAAAATAGTTCCCATTTCAACATCTTGTTGTACAGCCCCTGAAGTTCCAATGCGTATTATATCCAGCGAGGTCAACGCGGACTTCACGGTTCTACTGGCAAAATCAATATTTGCAAGCGCATCCAGTTCATTCAATACGATGTCTATATTATCCGTACCTATACCAGTGGATATTACGGTTAGCCGTTTATTCCCCAAATACCCGGTATGTGTAATAAATTCACGCTTTCCTTTTTTGAGTTCAATGCGATCAAAGTGTGCCGAAACTTTCGCCACGCGGTCTGGATCACCTACGGTAATTACGGTATTGGCCAGGTCTTCTGGCAACAAATTCAGATGGTAAATACTGCCATCTGCGTTTAAAACTAATTCCGATTCGTTAATCATAGCGTATATAAATAAGTTAACTGACAACCCTCGATTTTAGCGAACCGATCAACAATTCGATTGACCTGCATTTTTCGGACTTCAAACTCCAGATAACACTGATTGTCAAATTCCTGCTTATCAACGTCGATCCCCTCTTCTTTAATTATCCGCATGACATCATTCATATGGAGGTAATCGAAGGTGACACCATAATGGTCATTGACTGTGCGTTCGCTAATTTCTGCTCGAATTAAAGCGTCCTGGGTGGCCGACTTGTAGGCATTAATCAAACCTGGTACCCCCAACAATGTACCGCCAAAATACCGTACAACAATCACGATAATGTTGGTGACATCCATAGACAATAGCACATTTAAAATAGGGCGTCCTGCCGTTCCCGACGGTTCGCCATCATCATTCACTCGAAAGACAGCTCGGTCTGGTGTTAAACGATAAGCCCAACAATGATGTCTCGCTTTGGGATGGATTGCTTTCACTTCCAAGAGCAACTCTTTGAGTTGATCTTCCGATTTAAAAGGAAAGGCGTAGGCAATAAACTTACTACCTTTATCCCTAAAAATCCCCTCATATTTTGCACCAATAGTCCGATAAGTATCTTCAAATAAACTCATAGATATGCTATGATTAAAACTGAAACAATAGAAAGCGCTATACCAAGATAATTTAATAGCGATAACCTTTCTTTAAAAAATAAGACGCCAATTAAAGCGCCCAAGGAAATCACGCCGATGTTCATACCGGTAAATACAACAGAAGGGTTTTCTGGCAAAGCCCGATGTGCTTTCATATAAAATAGAATATTACAAAAATTGAATACTCCCAAAACCAGTCCATATCCCACAGCTTTTTTCGAAAAACCTTGCCTTTCCACGAAAAGAAAATAGAGCAACAGTAACATTGCAATAAACATCGCCATTACAAAGATAATAAACATGGAGCTGATATAGGGTATACTGACATGTAGCGCGACTTGCTTAAAAAGAATATCAATGATACCCATACCAATGAATACCAACATGGGATAACGTGCTTTATAACGGCTATCTGTTGCCAATCTACTAGGCTTATTTCTCTGCCAACCAATCGAACATAAAATTGCCAATAAACCAGTCGCTATTCCAAGCATTTTATGGCCTTCCATTTTTTCATGAAACAAAAAAAAAGAAGCCAAAAGTGGTATAAATAACGACAAACGCTGTGCGACTTCTGTCTTGACCAAACCGCTGTACCGAATGGATAAAGCTATAAAAACAAACATTCCCGGGAGTAGTACCGCAAGGAATGTATACAAAGTAACCGGCATATCGTCCCATGCTAGCGATTTTAAGTCAGGTTTCAGCACGAAATAGGTCAGTGCAACGGCCATAGGGTAATTCCAAACAATAACTTGTTTGGTTTCGACTCCATTTTGTCTTCCCAATTTCAATAAAACCGCTACGGTCACACTACAAATAACACTTAATAAGACAAAAATCATTATTCAAAATCTATTTATTTCCAGCGTCCACGATTTCCCCCGAACGAGCTGATATTCCAATTTCAAAAATAAATATGCACACAGCATATGCTGTGTTGATGTGTAAGATATTAGATAGCCCTGTCCGACCAAATCCCGATTGATAAATTTTTCCCCAAGATACACATAAGCAATAAATCTTCCATACCGATCGTGCTTTCTTAGATTAAATATCAATTTCGCATGATATCTGCCTTTGATCGAATTGAAATATTGGCGTACCCCTACCCTTAATAACCTATTTATTCCATAAAAATGAATTCGCTTGACATACAACTCAGAAATTGATCCAAGGAAATGAGTTTCTTCTTCGCAAAAAACAAGGATAAAAAACTGTAAATATTAGCATAAAAAACACATTTTTTAAACAAAAAAACATAATAAAAAAAACATAATTTATATGAAATATTAAACGATAAAATCAATCAAAAAAAAGCTTAAAATAAATTAAAAAAACACATAAAATATTAAAAATCAATAATATAAAAAAAATTTGAATCAACAAATAATGTTATAAAAATGATTAAAAATGAGACTTTAAAAAGCTTAAAAAAAACACAATAATATAGAGGTAAAAATAGAATAAAATTTATTTTTTCTTTGATATATAAAAAACATTCGTACATTTGAAATATCAAACAATAGCAGGATGAACAAAACATATACATATTTCTATTTTAGCTTCTTTTATTTTAACCATAAGAGCCGGGATTAGATTGTGTATAAGTCATAAGAACACAAACAAAAGAGTCCCGGTTCGAATGATCGGGACTCTTTTTGTTTGGAGACAAAACAGCAAACAAAAAAACAATGAGTTTAAAAATTGCAATACAAGGCGCAAAGGCATCATTTCATGAAGAAGCTGCATTTAAATTTTTCGGAAGAGAAGTTGAAATTGTCGAATGTGATTCGTTTAAGAAAACTTGTGAATTGCTGAAGCAGAGAAAAGTCGACTATATCGTTATGGCGATCGAAAATTCAATTGCCGGAAGCCTATTACCAAACTATAATTTGCTAAGAGATTACAAGTTTCATATTACTGGCGAAGTCTACCTAAACATTCAGCAGAATCTCATGGTATTGCCTGGAGTGAAATTAAAAGATATCAAACATATCGAATCGCATCCGATTGCTATTCGCCAATGTGAAGAATTTCTTTCAGAGCTGGAAGGAGTACGTATAACGGAGGGTTCTGACACTGCGGCGACTGCAAAAATGATTGCTGAGCGCAAATTAACTGACACAGCTGCAATCGCAGGCACACTGGCCGCTGAGGTTTACGGGCTTGAAATCCTGGAGAAGAGAATCGAAACCAATAAAAAGAATGCTACCCGCTTTTTGGTATTATCGAATGAGGTAGTAGAACATAAAAATGCAAATAAAGCATCATTATCTTTCCAAACAGGCAATACGGTCGGATCTCTAGCAACCATTTTACAATGTTTTGCAGACCAAAATATCAATCTGAGCAAAATTCAGTCGATGCCCGTCATTGGGAAGCGCAATGAGTATGACTTTTTCGTCGACGTGGAATGGAAAAAGCAGACGGACTACGAAGCAGCTATCCGGAAAGTTCTCAAACATAGTATCAATTTCAATATTATGGGCGAATATGTCAAAAACGAAAAATTATAATTAACAATAGCATATATAACATAGATAATCAAACTTAACATGAAAAATACATTAGACATCACTCCTTTAAAATCTTGGTTGGACACAGGAGACAAACCTTTAATCATTGCAGGCCCTTGTAGTGCTGAAACAGAAGAGCAGTTGGTATCAACAGCACATTTGTTGGCAAATACAGGAAAAGTAAATATTTTACGTGCCGGCATCTGGAAACCACGCACTCGTCCTGGAGAATTTGAGGGTATTGGTTCAATTGGCCTAGAATGGCTAAAAAGAGCAAAAGAGGAGACTGGTCTATTAACAGCGACTGAAGTTGCTACAGCGAAACATGTGGAAGAAGCTTTAGCTGCTGGTGTGGATGTGCTATGGGTAGGTGCACGTTCAACAGCGAATCCATTTACTGTCCAAGAAATCGCTGATGCTTTACAAGGTATAGATATTCCGGTATTCGTTAAAAATCCTGTAAACCCAGATTTATCTTTATGGATCGGTGCATTGGAACGTATCAATCGTGCTGGTATTAAAAAATTGGGTGCTATCCATAGAGGCTTCTCTTCGTACGAAAAAACCGCATTTCGTAATGAACCGATGTGGGATTTAGCAATCCAATTAAAAACCGCTTGTCCTAACTTACCAATCATTAACGATCCAAGTCACATCTGTGGAAACCGCGAATTGCTACCGTATATCGCACAAAAAGCAATGGATATGGATATGCAAGGATTGATTATCGAATCGCATATCGACCCATCTGTTGCATGGACTGATGCTAAACAACAAGTTACTCCTGCTGCATTAGCCGATTTGATCGATCACTTAACTTTACGTAAGGCGGCGTCCGACAATCCTTCATTCGAAGACAAATTAGCTGAATTGCGTAGCAACATCGATAAATTAGATGACTTAATCATCCAAAAAATTGGGGAACGCATGAAAATTGCAGAGAAAATCGGAGAATACAAAAGGGATAACAATGTTACTATCTTACAAGTAAACCGTTGGGATGAGATTGTTCAAAAACGCACCAAATTAGCAGAGGCGCTTTCGTTGGGAAGTGAATTTGCGACAAAATTCCTCGAATTAATTCACAACGAATCTATTCGCAAACAAAATGTGGTCATGAACACTCAGGAACAACCAACAGCAGAAGCATAATGAATCAACAAGTCATCACGCTGACGCATCCTTCAAAAAAAATACAGGGTACGGTTCAACTCACAGGTTCAAAATCTGAGAGCAACCGTGCTCTTATTATCCAATCATTGAGCAAAGGACAAGTTGAAATAGCCAACCTTTCTGAAGCTGCAGATACGGTAACGTTAAACCATGTGCTGCAGATTGCTTCCGATCCGAAACCAGGATTCAACACGATTGACATCGGTCCCGCAGGAACGGCCATGCGATTCTTAACGGCTTACCTCAACCTTGTCAAAGGAAATTTTATCCTTACAGGTACGGAACGCATGCAACAGCGTCCTATAGGTATATTGGTTGATGCCATGAAAGAGATTGGCGCTGACATCCACTATGAAAAGAAAGTCGGATACCCTCCTTTGAAGATTGAGGGCGGGCTGTTTCAAGGAAAAGACCGTGTCAAGATTAAGGGAGATATCAGCAGCCAATATATATCAGCCCTCTTATTAATTGCACCAGCATTAAAAAAAGGGCTTACTTTAGAGATTGAGGGTGAATTAACCTCCAAACCTTACGTATCCATGACGTTGGATATGTTAAAAAGTGTAGGAATTCAACATGAGTGGACGAACAACGCGATTAAAATTGCGCCGCAGACATTTGATAAACAAACAATATATGTCGAGCCAGATTGGAGCGCTGCTTCCTATTGGTACGCTATCGTCGCACTGGCAGATGCGAATGCATCGATCGTATTGCCTGGATTAAGAAAAAATAGCTTACAGGGTGATATTGCGATTATAAGCATTATGGAGCATTTCGGTGTACAGTCAAGCTTTGAATCAGACGGATTACATTTAAATAAAAAGTTAATCGATTCGGACATAAGCTTATTCAACTTTAAAGAATGTCCCGATCTCGCACAAACTGTGGTTGTTGTCGCGGCTGCGTTAAAACGCGATGTATCCTTTACGGGCTTGGAAACTTTAAAAATCAAGGAGACTGACCGTATTGCAGCACTGCAGAAGGAAATTGCGAAATTTGGAGCCGAGCTGATTGAAGATGGCGATACCTACCACCTGAAAACAGCACGGGTATATCAGCCTGAAGAGGTCACCTTCGATACTTACGAAGATCACCGCATGGCGATGGCGTTCGCACCACTGGCATTAGTTTTTGACCAGATTAAGATCGCTGAACCTCAAGTTGTAGAAAAATCATATCCTGATTTTTGGAATCATTTACAAGCGCAAGCTTTTGTCATTGACTAGTAGATTAAAACAGGGATTAAATCAACATTAATCCCTGTTTCCACCTATTGTACCCCAACAGGCTTTTCGCCTGGGACAAAATCATGCAATACAATCCTTAAGGTTTAGGACAGGTGGCAAATCCATAAATTTGTATTCCTTCTCAAGCTTTACAATTGCATATAAAGGCAAATTTATTTAAGTTTATTGAAATTTAATTTTTATGGCAGGAAATTCATTTGGCGACTTATTCAGAATAAGCACTTTTGGCGAATCACATGGCAAAGCTATCGGTGTAATTATTGATGGTTGCCCTTCAAATATAATAATAGACGAGGATTTTATCCAATCCGAGCTCGACAAACGAAAACCAGGTCAATCCAAAATCACGACGCAAAGGAAAGAGAGTGATACAGCGCAAATATTATCCGGTGTATTCGAAGGAAAATCAACAGGTACACCTATTGCGATTGTCATTCCAAATGAAGATCAGCGTTCGAAAGATTACACACATATCAAAGATATTTTCAGACCTTCTCATGCTGATTTCACCTATCAGATGAAATATGGCATCCGTGACTATCGCGGTGGAGGGCGTTCTTCTGCAAGGGAGACTGCTGCTCGTGTTGCTGCTGGTGCTGTTGCGAAGAGCTTTCTAAAACAATTTGGTATAGAAATCTTTGCCCACGTTTCTGGAGTTGGTACTATTGAAGCACAAAATGTGGATACAAAAGATCTAAAGAGCCTTCTTGATTTACGGGAATCCAACATCGCACGTTGCGCGGATCCAGCAACAGCAAATGAAATGGTTGAATTTATCGATTCTATCAGAAAAGCTGGTGATACTGTTGGTGGACGTATATCGGCTGTCATCAGACATGTCCCCGTAGGCTTAGGCGAACCCGTCTTTGATAAACTACATGCGGATCTGGCCAAGGCAATGATGAGCATCAATGCTGTACATGGTTTTGAATATGGTTCAGGTTTTGCTGGATCAGAGTTGCGAGGTTCCGAACATAATGATATATTTGTAGCAGATGACCATGATTTAACTCGAGTGCACACGCATACCAACTTCTCTGGAGGTATTCAGGGCGGGATTTCAAATGGTATGGATATTACGTTCAAAGTAGCATTTAAGCCTGTTGCCACTATCATGAGAGATCAAGAGACGGTAGATGTCCATGGCAACCCTGCTATTGCTAGTGGCAAGGGAAGACATGACCCTTGCGTTGTTTCGAGAGCAGTAATTATTGTGGAAGCCATGGCAGCACTTGTAATCGCGGATCATCTACTTAAAAATCAAAGTTACAAACATGCTGCAAGATAATTATGTCGTAGGTGTTGATATTGGAGGCACACATATTTCTGCCTGTATCATTGACACAAAACAATGGAATATATACCTAGAAAACGTGGCCAGAAACCACGTTTTTTCTCAAGGAGATGCTAAAACGATTTTACAAACCTGGGCGTCAGCTATTAGTGATATCATAGCCACCTCTCCTGCTCCTATTCAGTTCATCGGAATTGCCATGCCAGGACCATTTGACTACGAAAATGGAATATCCAAGATACAAGGACAAAGCAAATATGACCATCTTTACAACCAAGATATCAAAACTCTGTTAGCTAAGGAACTGGGACTTTCTCCTATGTCTATTCACTTTATCAATGATGCAGCTGCTTTCTTACAAGGCGAAATATTCGTACAACAACTGCAAACGAATAAGCGGATACTAGGAATTACATTGGGCACTGGGCTTGGGTCTGCGGTTTGGAATAAAGGCGAGAAGGCTTTTGATGCGGCCTTATGGAATAGCCCTTATGAAGATTGTATCTTTGAGGAGTTCCTGGTTACGCGATGGTTCGTAAAACGTTTCAAAGAAATAGCAGGTAAGGATGTGACAGGACTGAAAGAAATTTTAGATCATTATAGGGAAACTGCGGAGTTTCAAATCATCAAAGATGAATATGCTAAACATCTATTTGATTTTATGCAGTTTTTCTCGGACAAACATTCATCTGAACTATTTATTGTAGGTGGCAATATTGCAAAAGCACTGCCTATTTTCATCGCGGATCGAAAAGAATTTGAAAGATTCCAAATTTACACGGCCATACTCGGCGAAAAAGCGGCAATGATCGGTGCTGCAAGTATATTCAGCTAAGAAATCAATCCAACGCTTAGCATATTGGCATTGGTCATTCAGAAAAATACCCATCTATTAAAACATAGATGGGTATTTTTCTGGATTAGCTTCATGCATAATCGCATAAACTGTCTCAACAACATCGTCGGAGGATGGCTTGGAGAAATAGTCTCCATCTGAACCATATGGCGGGCGATGTGCCTTTGCAGTTAGTGTTCGTGGTTGACTATCCAACAAATAGTAGCCATTTTGCTTCTCTAATATCTCTTGTAAGATAAAAGCAGAAGCGCCACCAGGGACATCCTCATCCACAATTAACAGTTTATTTGTTTTTTTCAAAGATTCCGCACAAAGTTTTCCTTTGTCAAAAGGTTGTAATGTTTGTGCATCAATTATTTCAATAAATATTCCCAAGCGTTCCAATTCAACGGCCGCTTCCTCAACGACACGTAAAGTTGAGCCATAGGATACCACAGTAATATCCTCCCCCTCTTTCACGCATTCCGCATAACCGATTGGCACTGTAAATTCACCGACGTTTTCTGGTAAGCGTTCCTTCAGACGATAACCATTCAGACATTCAATGACAATAGCTGGCTCATCTGAGCGAAACAAGGTATTATACATACCTGCTGCCTGGGTCATATTACGCGGCACGCATACATGTAAACCTCTCAGGGCGCCTAAAATTACCGACATCGGCGATCCGGAGTGCCATATACCTTCTAATCGATGGCCGCGCGTACGAATAATTACGGGTGCTTTCTGTCCAGCAAAGGTACGGTAACTTAAAGTTGCCAAATCGTCACTTGCTACTGTAATGCCGTAAATTAGGTAGTCTAAATATTGGATTTCGGCTATCGGACGGAAGCCGCGGATCGCCAAACCAAGCCCTTTACCTATAATTGAATTCTCCCGAATACCGGTATCAAATACACGATGTACACCAAGTTTCTCCTGTAATCCCGCAAAACCCTGATTCACATCTCCAATTTTACCCACATCTTCTCCGAAAGCCAACAGCCTTTCGTCACGTCTAAAGTTCTCCTCAAAGCATAAATTCAGGACTTCACGGCCGTCGACAACTTTAGCCTCTTCACTGTACAAAGCAGGAACAATCTTTACATGGGCAGGAGAATCGACACCAGCTGTAAACAACTTCGAGTTATAACGTTTCTCATTAACCGCATGCTTTTCTTTGTACCAACTTAATAATTGCTGACGTTCTTCACTATGCTGTCCTTTCAGCTCATGCAGCACCTTGCGAACCTGACCGTACACCTCTTTTAAAGAAGGTTCAACCATCGATTGCAATTTTTTGGAAGCAAAATCGGCGCGTTCGTTCGGAATACCCTGAAGTAAATCTATGGCTTCCTTTGCCTCTATGCTCAACGTTTTGATATAATCGGTCCAAGCTCGCTTTTGTTCTTGACGAACATGATCTTTAGCCTGTTGATCCAGTTGCTCCAGCTCTTCTAAGGTGGCGATTCCCGAACTTATTATCCACTCTTTCATTTTTGCGATGCAATCGAAGTCAGTCTCCCATTGTAATCTTTCCTGAGATTTATAACGCTCATGTGAACCTGAAGAAGAATGCCCTTGGGGCTGTGTCAGTTCGGTCACGTGGATCAAACAAGGAATATGTTTCTCACGGGCAATATGGGCAGCCTGTTCATAAGTTTCACATAATCCTGCATAATCCCATCCTCTCACTTTGAATATTTCAATCCCGTTGGTCAATTCTTCCTTCTGAAATCCTTGAAGCACTTCTGAAATATCTCCTTTCGTTGTTTGAATTTCGTTCGGTACAGATATGCCATATCCGTCATCCCAAATGGAAATCACGGTCGGAATCTGGTGAACCCCTACTGCGTTAATGACTTCAAAAAATACACCTTCAGAAGTAGCAGCATTGCCGATAGAACAAAAGGCAACTTCGCTTCCTTTATTTGAAAAATAAGATAGGTAATCTAAATTTCTATTCTGCTTATACAGTTTGGAAGCCAAGCCCAAGCCTAGCAGCCTTGCCATCTGCCCTCCTGTTGTCGAAATATCTGAAAACGAATTTTTTTGAGCCATTTGATTCAACCAGTTTCCCTGATCATCCACAACGCGTGTCGAAAAATGGCAATTCATTTGTCTTCCTGCAGAAGAAGGATCTGCCTCTACATCGGGATGGGCATACAGTTGAGAGAAAAAATGGTAGACATTACTGATGCCTGAAGCAAATATAAATGTTTGGTCACGGTAATATCCCGATCGCCAATCTCCGTTTCTGAAAACTTTGGCCATCGCGATTTGTGCCAATTCTTTTCCATCGCCAAAAATACCAAACTTAGCCTTACCTGTAAGTACTTCTTTACGTCCCAATAAACTCACGTAACGACTTTCCAAGGCAGTTCGATAATCATTCACAATAATCTTCTTGAACTCATCAAAGCTCAAAGTGGAAATAGATTCATTGTTTTGGTCAAATGCAGTATCAAACATATTCTTTTTTGTTTCAACAAATTTAACAAAAATATTATTCTATATAATTGGTGTTTGTCAAATAAATTGACAATCGACAGTCCTCATTTGAAATAGAATATTCTAATTTATCAAATTAGTACTTTTTGATAAAAAATCCTAATTTACATAGACTTTTTTATACCTATAACGACGTAAAACCAGCTTTGTCCTTTTTAATTTCTATTTTTGGATTTTATATTCATTATTTTGAATTTTTCAATACTAAAACTCGATAAATCCCTTAGCGCTAATCTTGAAAAACGAAAGCTTTCTTCGCTTACACCTGTTCAAGAAAGAGCTATCCCTGCCATTTTAGAGGGCAGGGATTGTTTAGCGATTGCACCGACCGGAACGGGGAAAACTGAGGCTTACGCGATTCCAATTATTCAGCGTTTACGAACTAAAATTACCGCTGACCGTCTATCGGTACTTGTACTGCTCCCGACCCGGGAACTTTGTATTCAAACCCAACAGCGCATAACGAATCTTATCGAAGGTATGGATTTGATCATCGCCAGCTTCTATGGCGGTGGAACTTATGAAAGTCAATTGGAGGTTTATCCGAACGCGCATATGATCCTTGCCACTCCGGGTCGTTTGCTGGATTTTCTGGATCGGGGGAGTATTGATTTGAAGACGATAGATACCTTGGTGGTCGATGAATTCGATCAATTGCTTGATCTCGGCTTTGCGGCGGATATCAACAAAATCATCAATAAATTACCCGCTGAGAGACAATCTATTTTTAGTTCGGCCACAAAAACCGCCGAAATCGAAAAAATTGTTCGAAAAAAGTTAAACAACCCTGTCGAGATCATTATTGATAGAGCCTTAAAAAAGGGCCGGATAGTGGAATCTGTAATGTATGTCGACAAGAATGATAAAAAGAGCCTATTGGGCCATCTGCTTGAAAACAGGATTTCACGGCAGGCCATCGTTTTCACGCGAACAGTGCAAGGAGTCGAACGGATTGAAAAAGCATTAAACCGAAGTGGTGTTTCTTGTTTGGCTTTGTATGGCGATAAGTCGCAGCAAAAACGAGAAGAGATCATTGCTCAGTTTAGACGAAAAGAAGAACGTATTTTAATTGCAACAGACCTGTTGGCACGTGGAGTAGATTTTCCGGATCTGGAGGCAATCATCAACTACGAAGTTCCAGATTCGCCAGAGCTATATACCCATCGGATCGGCCGGACTGGTCGTTCTGAGGCTGATGGAAAAGCCTTTACATTTTGCGACGCGGAAGACAACGAAAAATGGATCAAATTGCAACTCGCCTTAAAACGGCAAATTAGAATTGACGATCAGCACCCTTACTTGCTAAGCTGGGAGAAAATGCTTTCCAGTAGTCAAACCAATCCTCGGAAAGGCTCTTCAAAATCGAGAAAACGTCGTTAATTAATAAATATTCTTTTACTTTTACCTGCAAATCATAAAATCACAATTCGAGATGAATACAATACATTTATTTGATGATAGTAATAACGGCGATGATAACCGTCTAGGAGACCTGGAAAAAACAATCATCGTGAATAGTCTGATGGAGATTCCTTTTGAAGATCGGGATGAGGAATGGCGGGATGCATTTTTAACAAATATTGCTGAATGTACCTTAAAATTAGCCGAGACAGAAGTAGTTGTTGGTCCGGACGGATTTCCTTATTTCCAACTTGAAAGCGCTCCAAAAGATCAGAACTTTCAAGCATTCGTCATCAAAAATCGACTGAAAGATTTTGTGTTACCAAGGGGATTTGGTATTGCAATTAATACACAGCATGAAAATCCAGATTGGGTGTTCACCTATGGCGATTTGGTCAACTTCTTTCTGAATGAGGAATTTTACACGGATGAGAGTATTTTTTCGAAGAAAAATACACCAACAATTATTGGCGAAGATGAAGAAATATTAGTTGGGCAGCCAGCTGAAACTATTCTTCCGCAAACAGTACGTACACAACTGCGTGAATTTTTGGATTACTATGGGGTAAAGAATGCTAAAATTATGCTGCTTGCACGCAATTATAAAGATGAAGAAAATGCTACACAAGATTTAGCATTCAATATCGTTGCCAACCAATTCAGCACAGAAAAAGAGTTTACGAACATTATGGAAGCGATAGGCTGGTTCCTTCCTAGACATTATTCTTATATTGGATTGGACGAACTTGCTATTGACAACGGCTTTATGCCACTATAAATAAAAAAGACTTAAATATATACAAACATAATTAACTCATGTTTCCATTTAACGTAAGAGTGTACGGAATATTGATCAATGAAAAACAGGAGGTGTTGATCAGTGACGAAAGGACGGAAAATGTTTCATTTACCAAATTCCCCGGCGGGGGCTTAGAATATGGAGAAGGTTTATTGAATGCCTTGATCCGGGAGTATCAGGAAGAGTGTAATTTTGAAGTTGCTGTCGTTAAGCACATTTATACCACTGACTTTTATGAGAAATCAAGCTTTAATGATAGTCAAATAATATCCATTTACTATCAGGTCAAGAACACTTCACCAATTCAAATCAGAACTACGAACAGAGCTTTCGATTTTGATCCAGATCAAAAACCGGAAGACAATAAACTTCAATCGTTTCGATGGTTGCCAATCGAATCGGTACTCATTGATGATCTAACTTTCAAAACAGATCAAATCGCTTGGAAGGAATTCTTGAAAACGATTAGATAATAATAATTTTTCAATTTTCATGATTTTTATTTGTATTTAAAAAATAAAGATATATCTTTACGTAAACCAATGGAAATGCTTGTTTTTTTTTAAAGTATTGACCTCAATAATTACATTTTATTATTTATTTAACATCTCACATGTGACTGGGAATAATGTTGGAAGAGCGTGGGATAAGACGGAAATTGGTTTATTGAATATGTAAAATCCTAGTCCTATAGGTTTTTTAATAGTTAGTGTGATTTTATGGCGATACTCCCCGTATCGCCTTATTTATTTAACTCTATTGCTCCAGCCCGTTATTTAAAGGCTACATACGAGGCGAAACATAAATTCTTGTGCAAAACATCCACATTGTTAAAACCAACATCGGTCAATAAATTGAGCTGGTAAACTAGAGATCTAGGCGTATCCTCATGTTCAATATAGCCAAAAACATGATCGCGATATTCCTCATCCTTCAATTTAGTTAAGTATGCGCCATATTTCTCCTTATAAATTAGCTTTTGAAGATGAACATTATTCTGTTCTATCAAATCAAAAATCCATACACTTCCACCTGATTTTAGCAGACGGAATAACTTTTTAAAAGTGCTTAACCAATCCTCGTCATCCCGTAAGTGATGTAAAACCGAAGTAGCAATAATGACATCGAATTTTTCCTCTTCCAAGGAAACTTCCCTAAAGTCTCCCTTTATCAACTGAATTTCTCCTTTTGTCAGAGCACTTACACGCTCTTGTGCTCTATTTAACATGGGTTGACTTAAGTCTACAAGACTAAAATTTGGATTAGATTTCAGTTTTTGCAATAACTTAACATCGTAATTTCCAGCGCCACATCCAATATCCAATATATTTTTTGCATTTGAATAAACACTTGCAATGGCATCTGTAATTAGCTCCATGTTCCAAACCGCATCAAGTGTGGTGGCCTGGCCTGTTTCTAAATTTGAAAAACGTTCTACATCATTGTCAAACCGTGCTTCAATTTCCTGTAAAGTTGCTTTATTCATCTGTAAATTATTTTTTTTTTAATTCGGACGAGTCTCATACGGCATGACCATATGCAGACTGATTGTATTGTGGCCCACCCGTTATTTTTTAATAATTTAAATGTAAGACTAACTGGAATTCATTAAAAATATTTATTTTGTCAAGAATTCATACCAAAAAAGTATCGATGGAAATACGACATCTTATTTATTTTAAAACAGTAGCCGAGGAGCTTCATTTTGGCCGAGCAGCAGAACGTCTATTTATGTCCCAGCCGCCGTTAAGTCGGCAGATTAAAGACCTTGAAGACGAGTTGGGTGTCATCCTTTTTTTCAGAACCAACAAACGCGTCGAACTAACAGAAGCGGGTAAATACTTTTTGGAGGAGGTTTTGGAAATCCTTCAGAATTTAGAACACAGCAAAACAATCACGAAGCAGATCCACAACAATATTTCTGGAGAATTCAAATTGGGTTACGTTAGTTCAACGCCTAAGAAAATGCTCGCCACAGTATTGAAACACATTCAACAGAAATTTCCATACTTAAGAGTGAGTCTTTTTGAAACCTCGACACACAAACAGAAATTGGCACTAGAAAACGGTAAACTGGATCTAGGTATAATGCGTTCTCCAATTTATTCGAGCGAATTATTGACCACTCCTCTTTTCGAAGACCCCATGGTCATTGTAGGCCCGACACATATAGCGTTTAGTGATATTAATTTCTTTAATGAAAGTTTTATTTCTTTTAATCAAAAATATGCGTCCGAATACCATCGCCATGTTATTAACACGTGTAATCGCATGGGGTTCGAACCTAAGATTGTACATCAGAGCAACTCGATGTCTTCTATTCTCGAATTGGTTTCACAAGGGCTGGGATTAGCAATAGTCCCCGCTTCCACTATCAAACAGTATCCACATTTAAAACTAAAAACCATGGAAATTGAAGACATAGATAGCAAAACAGAAATTATACTTGTCTCCAATAAAAAAAGTAAAAACAGCGCTTTAGGCGAATTTATGGATTGTATCCAAAAAGAATACCGCAAATTCAACGCCTCCTAAAGAATTGTTGGACTGATTATTTACATCAGTATCTCTGCTGAATAATCAGTTGCATCAATCGCCATGTTGTTTATCCGCTACCTATGGATAAGGTTTTCACAGCATTGAATCAATGATTATTGCAGTTAATTAGATAGGATTTCCTTACATTTATACGATTACTAAAATCTCAACAAATCAATTCATGAGAAAGCATCTTCTCTTACTCCTTTTCTTGATTACTCAATTGCTTCCAACATTTTTATCTGCACAGTCCGCATCGGTGGATCTGGATCTTACAGAAGTGATGCGTCGGTATAAAGCGATTGGCCTCAGCGTCGTCGTTGTCAAAAACAATCAGATTGAGTACCACAAAAATTATGGATACAAAAATTTGGAAACAGAAACTCCACTCTTAGAAAATGACATCTTTAGAATCGCTTCTATTTCAAAGTCTTTCACCGCAACATCCTTTATGCAATTATTGGCAGATGGTCGTTGTAGGCTAGACGACGACATTGGTGATCTCATAGGTTTCCCTGTCAGAAATCCAAACTATCCAGACAGAGCAATCACACTCCGGATGATTCTTTCCCATACCTCCAGTATCAACGATAAGAACGGTTATTTTAATCTCGATGTTATTAACCCTGTCAAGAACCCAAATTGGCAAAAATCATATAATCTGTATGCCCCTGGTTCACAGTACCAGTATTGTAATCTCAATTTTAATATGGCCGGGGCCGTTCTTGAGAAACTGACCAATAATCGTTTCGACAACTATGTTGTTCGTCATATCCT
The DNA here is from genome assembly GCF_002325125.1 of Sphingobacterium sp. UBA1498. Classification (NCBI taxonomy): domain Bacteria; kingdom Pseudomonadati; phylum Bacteroidota; class Sphingobacteriia; order Sphingobacteriales; family Sphingobacteriaceae; genus Sphingobacterium; species Sphingobacterium sp. UBA1498. Next base: position 94,373 of record NZ_DCRG01000040.1, on the reverse strand, counting down.
TAGACCGCTCAACCTCTATGGTGGATACTGTGTCGACTCTTTGGATAAAACAAGATTTGTCCCGTTGTATTCATATGATCAGACAGGAAAACCACATGAGGAGCTTAGCGCCTATCACCCTCGCCACGAAGAACTTATCCAGTATAAGATGGGATATAGTACGCCCATACTCTCCCCAACAGGTGGAATGAAAATATCAGCATTAGATTTAGCAAATTATATGATGATGCATATGAACTATGGGCGTAGCCAGGGAAAAACCATCATCAGAAAAAAGTATGCAAGGATTATGCAGACACCTGTAAATAAAGAATCCGGCTATGGATTGGCTATTATGAATGACACCAAAATTGTACCGGGAGTTACTTTAACCGGACATACTGGGTCGGCTTACGGGCTCTATAGTGCCATGTTCTTTCACCCAAAGCAGAAATATGGTTTTATAGTCATCACAAATGGCTGCAATATTCCCGATAGTGAAGAATTCAATCCCTTACTGAAAGATTGTATAAATGTGCTTTACAACGTCTATATAAAGGCAAAATAAACATATCAATTACAATGAGCTAATAAAAAAANNTTTTTTTATTAGCTCATTGTATTACTTTTAGTTTTTAACCCAGTTTACAATTGCTGGATCGAGTGGATTGGTCGCTGAACGGAAACGGTGTACAAGCTTACCATGCTCATCGATTAGGAATTTTTCAAAATTCCACTTAATCTCTCCTTTAAAATCGGGATTTTCCTGTGCGGTTAGATACTTAAATAATGGATCAATTTGATCACCCTTCACATCTACTTTCTCTGCCATTAGAAAATCAACACCATAATTTTGTTCACAAAACTCTTGAATTTGCGCATTTGAACCTGGCTCTTGTTGTCCGAAATTATTTGCCGGAAATCCTATAATGACCAGCTTATCACCAAAAGTTTTGTGCAATTCTTGGAGGTCTTTATATTGTTTTGTAAAACCACACTTAGATGCAGTATTAACAATCAATACTTTTTTACCTTTGAAATCAGACATTTTGACTTCCTTACCGTCAAGCGATGTAAACTTAAAATCATAAAAATTGGGATTGCCAAATAACATTGACATATACACCATAATAGTAGCGATAATCATATTTAATTAGTTTAAAGACTTAGTAATGAATTACTCTCTCTTTCCAATACTGCGTCGAACAGCTCGTTAATAGGAGATTTTAAAATGGTGCCTACCTTGATCTGATGTGTATCACAGACTTCCCGTAAAATTAGATCAAAACTATATGCAATAGACCCCACAAAGTGACATTCATATTTATTATAATCCGGATAGGTCAAAATTGATGCCTGAACAAATTCCTCAAATCCGCTCTTTACCAGATCAATGATAAATGGATGGGTAATATTATCTGACATGAAGGGTGCAAAAGATGCTAGGAATGCATTTGGGCGCTCCTTTTGATACACATTTTTGATAACAATCTCTTTATTGATTCTATACTTATTCGCAAATTTTTCATTCAGATCCTTGGGCATACGTCCATACAGAAAAAGTCTGACTAAATTTTTCCCGAAGTAAGCTCCCGAACCTTCATCACCCAATACATAGCCATTTCCATTGTGTGAAGGCATCAACTCCTCTCCATCAAAGAAACTGAGATCCGACCCAGTTCCTAAGGTTGCTACATAACCTTTTTTATTACCGCATGTCGCTAACGCACTTCCAAAAAGATCATTTTCAACCGAAATATAGGCATTTTCAAATAAGGGGGTCAATGCATTCGATACCATTTCCCTACGATCAGGGGTGATACACCCCGCACCAAAGAAATACAATTCTGTAACCTCATCAGCGTATGGAATAATTTCGGGTATTTCCTTAATAACACGTGTAATTTCCTTTTCATTGACAAAAAAAGGATTAAGTCCATTTGTACTGAATGAGATAGGCGCACTATCTGGCAATTCCAACTTCCAATCCGACTTTGAAGAGCCGCTATCAACAACTAAGATCATACAAATTCTTGATTATTTTCCCCAATAAACTATTGTATCAAACTTAGCAAAAATTCTGATAAAAAAACAGATTTTTTATGTCTTTCAACAAACCTCATAAATAGGGTTTCAGTCGAAAGCAACAATAATAATTGTTCAATTTATATTATATTTCTTACTGAAAAATAGTATATTGGAGAGAACTTAAATATCTCCCTATAGCGCACTATTTTATACCTATTACAGTTATTAAAGAACCAATAATATATTTTTTGTTTGATTAATCATACGATACTTTCTAGCTTTGTGAGCTCATACTAAATTTATTTTTCATGGATAGTGACCATTTAAACATACCCAAAATACATTTTGAAGTATCATTTCCCGAAGTGCAAGCTCATTACATTGAGGTGAAAATGAGCGTAACAAATCTCAACCAGCCTTATGTCGACCTAAAAATGCCGGTATGGTCTCCTGGATCCTATTTGATTCGCGAATACGCTAAAAATGTAGAACGATTCCGATCACTTGATAAAACGGGAAATACAATCACCTATCAAAAAATTTCTAAAAACACCTGGCGAATACCTACAGAATCGTTGGATCAAATTGAAGTAGTTTATGCCGTCTATGGGTTTGAAACTTCAGTACGCACTAATTTTTTTGATAGCGACCATGCTTTTATTGTACCCACAGCGACGTTCTTCTATATTGATAACCAGATCGACCATCCGACTACAGTCAGCATAGATTTAAAAGATACTTGGACGAGCATATCAACCGGGCTTGAGCAAATTGAGGAGCATAAATTTTATGCGCCAAATTTTGATATCTTGTACGATAGTCCCATCGAAGCCGGTAATCAGGATATCTGGAAATTCCAGGCTGCAGGTGTAGAACATGAGTGTGCCATGGTCGGAGGGGGAAGTTATGATAAAGCACGATTGACAAAAGATATCACCCGTATTGTTGAAGAAGAAACCCGTATTTGGGGTTCTAACCCAAATAAGCGTTATGTTATTATTACACATAATTATCAGTCTGGAGGTGGTGGGTTAGAACATCTCAATTCCACAGTTTTGGGGGCGTCAAGAAATGCCTATCTTAACGAGACCAGTTACAAAAATTACCTGAGCCTTGTGGCGCATGAGTATTTTCATCTTTGGAATGTGAAACGCTTACGTCCAAAAGCTTTAGGACCGTTTAATTACGATGCCGAAAACTATACCACGGGACTATGGATTATGGAAGGATTCACTTCGTATTATGATAACCTCATTATTAAACGATGTGGATTCTATAGCGAAAAAGAATACCTCTCTTTGTTAGCTAACGATTTTAATATTGTATTGAATCGTCCCGGGCATGCGATACAGTCTGCAGCTGCCTCAAGTTTCGATACCTGGATTAAATATTATAGACCGGATGAAAATTCAATAAATTCAGGTATATCTTACTATAATAAAGGTGCGATGCTGACGGCATTGCTGGATATTAAAATTATCGCAGCTACAGAAGGTAAACTAAAACTGGATGATGTTATTCGGGAGGCTTATGAAGAGTTTTTCCTAAAACTCGATCGCGGATTTGAAGAAAATGAATTTAAAAGTCTCGCCGAACGCATCGCTGGCACTTCGTTGGATGATATTTTCGACGCGGCGCATCAGGATGGCGAACTGGACTATAACGATTATTTCAATCTAGTTGGTTATGAAATTATTGACACAAATGTTAATAACAGCACCTTAACATTAGGGATTACCACAAATAAAGTAGACGGGTTAATTTCAGTAGCGACCGTGGAAAAAGATTCTGGTGCATACGAGGCCGGATTGAATGTCAGAGATGAACTCATTGCAATTAACAACAACAGACTCGATGTTAAAGATAAAGAAATTGATTTCATTGTTCAGCATGCCAAAGAGGGAGAACTATTAAACTTTTTGGTGGCCCGGGATGGTTTGGTGCGCGAGATACCGGTTCAAATCAGAAAAAATACTAAAAAGATTTATGAGATCCGTCCGCTCAAAGATCAAACCTTTCTACAGGAATTATTGGGTAAAATCTGGATGGCTTAAAACTGAAATATTGCTGTAAAAAAATAATAGCGGAGTTTTCCGCTATTATTTTTTTATTAAAATTTATACCTTACTGAAAAACCGACCGGGTCAAATAATTTGATACTCGATTCATTTAGAAAATCAAAGTAAGGTTTTACATCCAATGAGATCTGAAATGGTGATTGTGGAACGTTAAATTCAATTCCAACAATACCATCAATACTCAGGTTGAGCTGTGAATCAAATGACTGACGTTTACCATCGAAAATTTTATCTTTCTCTTTAAAAGAACCGACGCTACCGCCAAAACCATAATACCAATTGAATCCGGCAGCCAGCGGTTTATATATTTCATATAAGCCTACGACACGGAAACGGCGGAAGTCAGAATTGCTCTGAATACTCATGATACCTTCCAATGCATGATCCGAATTAAGCGTATGACGATAAGTAATTCCCTGAGCGGACCCAAATCGTCCACCAATAGCGCCTCTATTGTCCAATTGAGCTAACGCTCTATTGGATAATGCACCAAACATCAGCATTCCACTAACGGCTAAAAATATTTTCTTCATAAAAATCGTACGCTTTTTTGCTTTACCTTTTTTCCAAACATAGATAAAATGCTTTTTATATGCAATACAATTGCATATCCTGAAGACTATTTATCAAACCTTCTATTAGAAAGACATTTTAAGTAAAATAAATATTACATCACAGCTATAACGACATAATGTTTGAATTGTTATGACATTAATCCCAAATTCTCCAACTTTATTTCTGATATTTTTTTTATATTTAAGACAATACAGCATGTAGTAATAACCAATAAACTCAAGTGATATGGGCAGAATTTTTGACTTTATAACCTTATATAAAGAAAATTACGCAAAGGACATTATGGTAGCGGGTCGCGATGGAAATGGCCAATGGAAAACGTATTCTACCAAAGAATACACAGATGCTATTGACTCCTTAAGCAGGGCGCTACTGAAGCTCGGGCTCAAGAAAGGTGACCGGGTAGGAATTATGTCCGGCAACAGACCTGAATGGAATTTAGTTGATTTTGCCTGCAACCAAATAGGCCTTGCAACCGTGCCCCTGTATCCTACCCTATCTGCGCAGGACCTTTCATTCATTGTAAATGATTCAGATGTAAACATCCTATTTGTTAGCAACAGGGAGTTAACAGACCGTATTGAACAAGCGATCAACGAGCATGGAATTCGCCCACAATTGTATACATTTGATGCTATCGAAAATTATACGCACCTAAGAGCATTCATCGAAACTACCAAAGATGACATCACCGATTTAACTCCATTTCGCGATGCTGTAACGGAAGATGATCTGTTAACTTTGATCTATACTTCAGGAACCACTGGGCGTCCCAAGGGAGTCTATCTCTCACACAAAAATGTGTACAGTAATGTCTTGGCTTGCAACCACCTGATCCGGGCCGACTTCAAAACGGCATTAAGCTTCCTGCCTTTATGCCATATTTTTGAACGGATGGTAGTCTACATGTACTATTCCAAAGGGATTCAGATTTATTTTTCGGAAAACCTAGACAATGTTGTTGCGGACATCAACGATGTTAAACCAGATTTATTCACCACCGTACCTCGAGTACTGGAAAAAGTATATGACAAGATCATCGAAAAGGGGAAAGCGCTAACAGGTGTAAAAAAGAAAATCTTCTTCTGGGCTGTTAATTTAGGTTTGAAATTCCAAGAACCTGAACATAATGGAGTGCTTTATAATCTTAAACTTGCGATTGCAAGAAAATTGATATTCTCAAAATGGCAAGAAGCGCTTGGAGGAAATATTAAAATTATCGTGTCCGGCGGCGCTGCCCTTCAAGAACGGTTAGCGCGTGTATTTTGGGCGGCTGGACTTAAAGTACTTGAAGGATATGGGCTGACTGAAACATCTCCCGTAATCGCTGTCAATTCTTACTTACCAAATGGATTAAAATTTGGAACTGTGGGTAAACCTCTTAAAAATTTAGAGGTAAAGATCGCTGAAGACGGAGAAATTCTAGTGAAAGGCCCGAGTATTACCATAGGCTATTACAAAAATGAAGATGCTACCAAAGAAACTTTTGACGATCAAGGATTTTTCAAAACAGGTGATATTGGAGAAATCACAGCAGATGGTTTTCTTAAAATCACCGATCGCAAGAAGGAAATGTTCAAAACTGCCGGCGGCAAATATATCGCTCCACAATCCATTGAAAATAAGCTCATGGAATCCACTTTAATAGGACAAGTGATGGTTTTTGGCGAAAACAGAAAATTTCCCGGAGCTTTAATCGTTCCGGCATTTGATGTGCTGTCCAAATGGGCAAGCCAAAAAGGGATTAACCTATCATCAAATGAAGAACTCATTAAAAACTCAGAAGTAATCCAAAAATATCAGGATGAAATTAACCGGCTATCCACTAATTTTGGACATTGGGAAATTGTTAAGAAATTCATTATACTTCCAAAGGAATGGACAATTAATGACGGTCAATTAACCCCAAAATTGAGTTTAAAACGAAAGATTATTTTAAAAGAGAACGAAACTGCAATCGACAAATTGTATCAGGAACAGAACCAAGAATAACAATTTGCACGATTATTGGGATTGATCATCGTATTATGAAGCACGTTACACTGAGAGATTTATTTACACTCGTTTATTGGAAAGACATTTGGCATGTTTTAGTGGATGCATTTAATGGATTTAATGATGACAAATGCATGAAAAAGAGTGCTTCACTTGCTTATTATACGGTTTTCTCCATTGGACCACTTCTTATGATCGTGATCTGGTGTATAGGGTTCTTTTACGGTGAACATCTTCAAAGCGGATCTTCGGCTCAAGATCAGGTGTTGGAAGAGGTCATGGTACTTTTTGGCCAGGATGTTACCAGCCAGATCCAGTCTTATCTCCAGAAGATCACATTCGAAAATAAATCCAATATGGGAATCACGATAGGTATAGTTACATTGATCCTATCTTCCACGACCTTATTCGTTGATATACAGGATTCGATCAATAATATCTGGAAAGTAAAACCCAAGCCGAAAAAGGGATGGCTGAAACTGATCATCAACAGATTGATATCTTTTTCTATTGTTATTGCCTTGGGATTTTTACTCATTGCCTCACTGATGATCAATGGGCTTATTGTCGCAGTGACCAATTTAGTGATGACGTATTTCCCCTTCATTCCAATTTCCCTTATTTCTTGGGTAAATACAGGCATCACCTTTTCAGTCATTGTCATCTTATTTGGATATATCTTTTCCTTCCTTCCCGATGCTAAAGTAAAATTCAGAGATATGCTCGGCGGCGCCATCTTTACAGGATTACTTTTTATGTTGGGTAGATATGGTATTTCAATCTATCTCAACGTTTCATCCACGGCTAGTTTTTATGGAGCTGCAGGATCCATTATAGTCATGCTATTATGGATCTACTATTCCGCTGCTATATTGTACTTTGGCGCAGAATTCACTAAATTTTATGCCATTAAATTTGGCTCAGGAATTGTACCTTCCGCATTTGCAGTAGCGGTCGAACAAACAGAAAAAGTTAAAAAAATAGGAAGCGATGCTGAAGCACACGTCGGAGATACCATTCAGATCTTAAAACAATAATTTACTTTTTGTCTTTTTTTCCGCTGATGGAACCATCTATACCGATGACATCAATGACTTTGTCTCCAATCTGTGTAATATCGGATTTTAATCCTACCATGACGGTGAAGATATTGACAGGTATATTCTGTATTTTTCTAAAATTATGAAGATAGCCGAGCTCCAAACCTAAAAAGAATCCATTAAACTTGTAGTCTGCGCCAGCGCCTATTTTACTGGAGAAATTCAGGTGATTTTTACTCTCCGTCTTAACAAGCTTCTGATCCGCAAGCACACGTGCTCTCGGCTCACTTGTCAGACCAATACCAGGCCCAGCAAAACCATACATGTTTAGTCGGCGCATCTGTTTCCTAATACCTCCAGAAAATGATAAAGTATAGAAATTAGTATTGGCATCTTCTATGCGATATTCGAAATCGGGATCAATCAAGGGTTGTTTGTACTTAAATGAAAGGGTATAAAGTGTGGGAGACACAAAAAACTTTGGATCTTTCAGGGAAATATCCAAGCCAATACTTCCAGAAAATTTTGGCGAAAGTATCTCTTTGGTTTTTCCGATCGGAAACCCCATGCCAGTCGTTCCCCAATAGTATACTTTTCTATAATGTATCGTGTCAACGCCCCCTTGAGCGAAAACACTGGCACAAATAGCACTTAGCAAAATAAAACTTAATAGGATTCGTTTCATTCAAATACGTTTTATACTGAATAACAACAATATAAAACGTATTTTGTTCAAAAAATATGGCTGATTATAGATAACTTTTTGATTGCGGCCCTTGATTGAAGAGCAAATCGATTATACTCAAATCCGGGTAAAATCCATTCTTATCTGAAAAAACTTGATAATACTCTTTTGGATTAGCCAATATACTTTCCTTTTTGGGATGTATAGCATTACGATAATCGATCGTATCCGCTGGAGCTGCCACGTACTCTTGGGTAAAATTCACAGCGTGCTTAAGCTTGATAGATTTAAGAAGAAGTTCCAACTGCGCCACATTAAAATCCACGAGGTAGTCGAATTTTGCTTCGTAAAACTGTATAAAATCATCTTCATAGTACTCAAAATAAGCAGAACTACGATAAGCAGTCTGAATACTTAGCCAATGTAGACGCTGCCAGTCAAACTCATAACTTATACGAATATCTTTCATCGGAACACGATCTTTATTGCCATGTTGAATCGGTACAATCAAATCCTGCACACCATTCGCAGAAGCAATACGTGCCCTTGTACGATAACTTTGCTTTTGAAAATGCTCATATTTCTCGATGATTAAAGGAAGATTATGCTCTTGTATCGTATGAAAGTAAGATATCGGTGGAAGATAACATGCCGGAAGTAATAACTGCGATTCCATAAAAACTGATGATTTTTGTTATAAGTGACGCAAAAATAACTTAAATTAAGGATATTTGTAAAGAACAACTGGGAATTTTAGCTATAGCATGAAACAAAGAGCGTTAAACGCATTAATCTATATTATATCTCTTCTCCCCTATTGGTTTCTATATTTGATCTCCGATGGGCTTTATTACATACTTTATTATATCATAGAATATAGAAAGAATATTGTATTTCAGAATTTAAAAAATGCTTTTCCTGAAAAAACGGATAAAGAGCGACTTGTTATTGCTAAAAAGTTTTACCGTTTTTTTCCGGACCTCATTGTCGAGTCGATCAAATTGAAAACAATTACCGCTGAGGAAGTGAAGAAAAGAATGATGTTGGAAAATGAGGAGGAATTGACAAGACACCTTGAGGCCGGCAAGAATGTCATAGGGGTAACATCGCATTATGCCAACTGGGAGCTCGGTATACATCGTTTGAGTTTAATCACAAACTTTCCAACGTTGATTGTATACAAACCACTCAATAACAAAGATATTGACACGGTTTACAATGGCATGCGGGGCCGGTTTGGTGCCGAAATGGTACCTATGAAACAGATACTCCGTCATATCGTAAAATTAAAGGGCCAACCCAATGTTAGCATACTGGTCGCCGATCAAACCCCTTTATATTCGGATTCCGATTACTTTATTAATTGGCTAAATCAAGAGACATTGGTCTATACCGGAGCCGAAAGGCTTTCTCGAATTAGTAAAGCGCCGGTCGTTTATTGTTCAATCAACAGAAAACCTAAAAGAGGTCATTATTCCTGTAAATTTTTCACTTTACTCGAAGAGCCAAGCGGCTTTGGAGAACATGAGATAACCAATTTACATAATCAGCTCGCTGAGCAGCTTATCCGTGAAACCCCAGAATATTGGTTATGGTCACATAACCGCTGGAAAAGAAAACGTAGAAAATGAGTAAATTACCAAAAGTAGCTGTTGTTATCCTCAATTGGAATGGTCGATTTTTTTTAGAAAAATTTTTACCATCTGTTTATAATAGCTCATACCCAAATGTCGAATTTGTAATTGGTGACAATGCCTCCGATGATGATTCAATTTCATTTGTGAGACAGTATTATCCTACCATTACAATTCTCGAAAATGATCAAAACTATGGCTTTGCAGGCGGCTATAACAAGATATTGCAGCGTGTAAAAGCAGATTATTATGTGTTGCTCAATTCGGATGTTGAAGTGAGTCAAAATTGGATCGAACCTGTCATAGAATACTTGGAAAGGAACCCTTCTTTGGCAGCTGCACAGCCTAAAATACGTTCATTCCATGATAAGCAGAAGTTTGAACATGCTGGAGCAGCTGGGGGATATTTGGATTACTTTGGATTTCCTTTCTGCAGAGGAAGGATTCTACATGAAGTAGAAGACGACGAAGGACAGTACGAGGAGGAATCAGAGATCTTTTGGGCCTCTGGAGCTGCACTTTTTATCCGTTCGGAAGCCTGGAAGGAGGCGGAGGGTCTTGATGAAGATTTCTTTGCGCATATGGAAGAAATTGACTTGTGCTGGCGATTGAAAAAGATGGGCTATGGAATTGGCTATTGCCCCAAATCTATCGTTTACCACGTTGGAGGCGGAACGCTCAACGCTAGCAATCCCAAAAAAACCTATCTTAATTTTAGGAATAATATGGTTATGCTGCAAAAGAACCTGCCCATAGGCAAAGCGATATTTATTATTTTCATTCGACTATGGTTTGATTTTGCTGCGCTTGCCAAATTCCTTATCGATCGAAAACCCAAAGATGCCTGGGCAATCAGCCGTGCGCATCAGTATTTCTTCTTAAACATTTTTAAAAATGCTAAAAAACGTAAAAAATACAACCACAGGGGAAATACAAAAGGACAGTACAAGAAGTCAATCATTGTGGATTTCTACACGAATAGCAAACATAAATTTTCTCAGCTAAATCCAAGTGATTTCAAATAGCATCTTATTTTCCCAAAATACAAAATGCAGAAAAACGCATTTTAAAAATAAAGCAGTCATTACAACAAGATTCTTTATTTATTTTATTTAAACGTACTTTTTATTTGTAATTTTGCAAAATGTTGGCGATGGATATTGAAAAAAAGATAAAAGACTTAACCGCAGAACTTAATCAGTATAACTACCAATACTATGTATTGGCGAACAGTGTTATTTCTGACTACGACTTCGACCTTAAACTAAAGGAGCTCGAAGCCCTGGAAGCTCAATATCCAGCGTTTGCCGATCCCAATTCTCCTACACAGCGTGTTGGCGGGGATATAACTGCCCGATTTCAAACGGAACGACATCGCTGGCCCATGCTCTCTTTAGGTAATACATACAGTCAGGAGGAATTGCTTGATTTCGACCAGCGTATCCGCAAAATCATCGGCGATCAGTTTGAGTACGTCTGTGAATTAAAATTCGATGGTTTATCCATCAGCTTGACGTATGAAAATGGCAAGCTAAGTAAGGCTGTTACACGTGGCGATGGCACGCAGGGCGATGTGGTTACCAACAATGTTAAGACAATCCGATCAATTCCGATCAAACTCAAAGAAGGAGCTTATCCAGCGCAATTCGAAATACGCGGCGAAATATTTATGCATAAATCAGCTTTTCTGCGTTTGAACAAAGAGCGCGAAGATAATGCGGAGCCAACGTATGCCAATCCGAGAAATTTCGCTTCCGGAACGATTAAACTGCAAGACTCTGCTGAGGTTGCAAAGCGACCGTTAGACTGTTTCCTTTACTTTTTGTACTGCGACAACAGAACAAATCTTTTTCACGACCATTGGAATAGCTTGAACCATGTAAAAGAATGGGGATTCCATGTCAGCGAACATAGTAGAAAATGTAGCAATATAAGCGATGTATTTGCATTTATCTATTATTGGGAGGTCGAACGCCATAATCTTGGCTATGAAATCGATGGAATTGTTATTAAAGTAAATGATTATGCACAACAGGAAGAACTTGGCTTTACGGCCAAAAATCCAAGGTGGGCAATATCCTATAAATTCAAAGCTGAACGTGTAGAAACCGGATTGAACTCCATCAGTTATCAAGTTGGCCGTACAGGTGCTGTTACTCCAGTTGCCAATCTCCAACCTGTACTATTGGCAGGGACTACCGTCAAACGTGCATCCCTGCACAATGCAAATGAAATTGCTCGCCTGGATCTGCATGAACATGATACAGTATTCGTGGAAAAGGGGGGCGAAATCATACCCAAAGTTATTGGCGTTAATTACACCAAGAGATTGCCTGGATCAACAAGCTTTGTCTACCCAACATCATGTCCCGAATGTGGCTCCGAACTCATACGCCAAGCTGGCGAAGCGGTACACTACTGCCCTAATGAAACAGGGTGTCCCCCCCAAATTATTGGTAAAATGCAGCATTTTATCGGACGCAAAATGATGGACATCGAAGGTATGGGCGACGAAACGGTTGACAACTTCTTCAAAAAAGGTTTATTACATAATATCGTTGATATTTATGGACTAAAAGACCATCAGGAAGGCTTACAGCAGCTGGAACGTTTCGGTCAGAAATCCATAGAAAATATGCTGAAAGGCATTGAGAAGTCTAAAGAAAAACCGTTTGAAAAAGTACTATTCTCTTTGGGCATACGTCACGTTGGTGAAACGATCGCAAAGAAATTAGCGCTGCACTTTAAAAATATTGATGCCTTGGCACAAGCATCAGCAGAAGAAATCGAAAGCGTACAGGATATTGGACGTCGCATTGCCGAAAGCGTTAGAGAATACTTGGACAATCCGATTCATCAAGAACAGATTAAGGCTTTAAGAAATTACGGCTTAAATTTTGAAATTAAGGAAAAAGAAATCGTTTTGACCAGCAACTCACTGGAAGGGAAGACTTTTTTAATATCCGGTGTCTTCGTAAACCATTCGCGGGAAGAATTAGCGGCAATGATTGAGAGTCATGGCGGAAAGATGGTTTCAGCGATTTCTGCTAAATTAAGTTATCTCGTGGCAGGAGATAAAATGGGACCTTCTAAACTTGCGAAAGCAGAAAAATTAGGTATCCCGATGATTAATGACACAGAACTATTCCAACTCATTAATCCCAAATAAGTTTTTTAATTAAATTAATATAAACACAAAGACAAGATGAACGAGCTTCACGGCGCAGGAGTAGCATTAGTCACTCCTTTTAACTCAGATGAATCTGTTGATTTCGAAGCATTGGGTCAGCTTATTGACTTGCAGATCAACGAAGGTATGGACTATTTGGTTTCTTTAGGTACAACTGGAGAAGTTGCCACATTGACCAATGATGAACGAAAGCGCATCTGGGATTTTACTGTCAAGCGCGTGAACGGTAGATTACCTTTGGTTGCTGGTATCGGTGGAAACAATACTGCTGAGATTGTGGAGCAAATTAAAAATTTTGATTCAACTGGATTTTGTGCAATCCTATCCGTTTCTCCATATTACAACAAACCGACTCAAGAGGGAATTTATCAACATTATAAAGCTGTTGCAGCGGCATCTCCCCTGCCTATTATTTTATACAATGTACCTGGACGTACGGGGAGCAATATCTCTGCACAGACAACATTACGATTAGCGAATGATTTTTCAAATATCGTTGCTATCAAAGAAGCTTCGGGTAACTTTGCTCAGTTCAGTGAAATCTTACGGGATAAACCAAAAGATTTTCTACTGATTTCTGGTGATGATCCTGTTACGTTGCCGATGATGGCTCTTGGTGCTGCCGGCATCATTTCAGTAATCGGAAATGCTTTACCGAAAAAAGTAGCAACCTTAACAAAACTGTGTGCCGAGGGGAATTATATCGACGCTAGATCGATACATCAAGAACTATTGGAGATTACCGAACTATGTTTTATTGAAGGAAATCCCGCTGGCGTAAAATATATACTTCAGGAATTGGGTATTGGAAAAGATATATTACGGCTTCCCTTAGTGAGTATAAGCACAAATACACGGGCTGCGATAAAAGAAGAATTAAAAAAAATAAAGTAAATACCGTAGCATACACTTAAGAAAAGTTTAGATCCTCAAAAGATCTAAACTTTTTTGTTTTAATGCTTTGCAACATAACAATATAATACCTACATTTGCACTTCCACAAAAGTGGGTTTTTAAACAACAAAATTAATTAACACAATGCAACAGTACGAATCTGTAATCGTTCTTACCCCGTTGCTTTCTGATGATGCTGCGAAAGAAGTAATCGCAAAATTCAAAAACATCTTAACAGAAGGCGGAGCCGAGATTGTCGCTGAAGACAATTGGGGTTTGAAAAAATTAGCGTATCCAATCCAGAAAAAAACTACTGGATTTTATCACTTAACTGAATTCAAGGCTCCAGGTGAATTAATCAATAAATTAGAGGTTGAATACAAACGTGATGAGCGCATTATGCGTTTCTTGACTGTAAGTTTAGACAAACATGCTAAAGCTTACAACGAGAAAAAACGTAGCGGTGCATTCAACAAAAAAGCTGAAACTAAAACTGAGGAGGGCGCAAACTAATGGCTAACGAAAATATCCAATACGTAACTGCTCCTAAAGTAGAGGACAACCGTAAAAAATACTGTCGTTTCAAAAAGAATGGTATCAAATATATCGATTATAAAGATGCTAACTTCTTGATGAAATTTGTAAATGATCAAGGTAAAATCTTACCTCGTCGTTTAACTGGTACATCTTTGAAATTTCAACGTAAAGTAGCTCAAGCTGTTAAACGTGCTCGTCACATCGGCTTGTTACCTTACTTAGCTGATGCAATTAAATAAGGAGGACGATAGAAAATGGAAGTAATTTTAAAACAAGATATCAAAGGCTTAGGTGAGCAAAATGATATCGTTAACGTAAAACCAGGTTTCGGTCGTAACTACTTAATCCCTCAAGGATTTGCAATCCAAGCGACTGAATCTGCAAAAAAAGTTTTAGCTGAGAACATTAAACAAGCTCAGTTCAAACAAGACAAAATCAAAAAAGACGCAACTGAATTAGCTGGTAAATTAGAAGCTATCAAACTTTCAATTGGTGCGAAAGCAGGTGAATCTGGTAAAATCTTTGGTAAAGTAAATAGTATTCAGATTGCTGATGCATTGAAAGCAAAAGGTTTTGACGTTGATCGTCGTCGTATCACTTTCGAAGTAGAACCTAAAGAAGTAGGTGAATACATCGCTAACTTAAACTTACACAAGGAAGTAAAAGTTCAAGTTCCTTTCGAAGTTATTGCTGAGTAATCCTATTTATTTAGTAAACAATATAAAAACGGCTATCCCAGGGGATAGCCGTTTTTTTGTTTCTAACCTTATGCATACCTCAAAAAAAAAAAAAACTCGCGTTACGGAGAGCAACGCGAGGCATAATCTAGGGTATTTGAAAGGGAAAATCTTTATCTAATTCATTTTTATCTAAAAAACCACCCAAAAAGGAGTAAAAAATCTAAAAAAGAAAGTAATAACTAAAAAATCAATATTTACTCATTTTTCATATTCAAAGAAAGTGAAAAATATCCATTTTTACAAATAAAATTGATTTTTTTGATAAAAAAACAAAAAAAATCAAACAAAAAGATCAAAAACATAGCTATAATAACAAAAAATAGATATAAATCAACATAAAAAGAATGATTAAATCAATAAAACAAAAAAAAACATATAAAACTACTGCTTATCAAAAGCAAAAAGGATTAATTTAAAAAAAAATAATATAAAAAGCATACATTTTCACAAAAAGAACTAAAAAAAATACAAGACCCCCAAAAAAAAAGGCCTGAAACATATGTTTCAGGCCTTTTTGATTTTTATAACTCGCTAAGCCAGTTGCTTTTCTAATTTCTCGTTCAAAACAGACTTTGGAACAGCGCCGATTTGTTTATCAACAATTTCTCCATTTTTGAAGAATAACAAAGCAGGGATGTTACGAATTCCATAACGTACTGAAATCTCTGGATTCTCATCCACGTTCACTTTCCCTATAACCGCTTTTCCTTCATAATCCTTAGCCAATTCCTCCACTACAGGACCTACCATCCGACATGGTCCACACCATTCTGCCCAAAAATCGATTAATACTGGTTTGTCTGATTTTAAAACAACTTCTTCAAAGTTGCTATCTGTAATTTCTAATGCCATAATCTTTTAATTTTTATAAACCGAAGTTATATTTATATTTTTTAATTGCTAAAATCTATAAACAAAGATAATAACAACTATTAATGTAATTGTAATCTTAATTACACAAATTCCAATCCAAACTAGTTCAATCTATAATTTATACCTTCAAACTTATCAATGCATTCCAAAAATTCATTTGTAAGGTTTATTTTCAGACTTTTAGCTGGCATTTCGACAGATATCTCATCCTGCGGATCCCAAATTTTAAACTTCAATTGACAACTTGGCACAACACCTTCAATCTCGTTTTGCGCAAGTATATCCTTAATTCCATCTAAAAATGCTTCGTCCAATTTAGGCAAAGGAATATTGATCGTAAAACTTTTAGCCATCTTTTCACGAAGATCAGAAAGCAATTGTACACTGCGTAGCTCAAAGCCCCAATTTCCGACTTGTCTAAAACGCTCCTGCACCAAGCCTCTTAACTGCACAAAGTATCCTTCCTGCAAATATCCTTTTAACTTCACATACTCTTCCCCAAATACAGCCATATCATAGGAATCACTATAATCTTCAATGATAAAAGAAGCAAAGGGCTTACCATTCTTAGTCAATCGATGATTTGCAGAAGCTATAATACCCCCTATTACTAATTCCTTATTTTTGATTCGATTAAACTCAAGTAAAGTCTCTTCATCAACCTCCGCCGCCTTAACCTTATTGATCAATGCTAAGTCTGAAACCGAATTCTGGCAAAAATGCTCGATCTCAAAACGATAGGTATCCAATGGATGACTAGTTAGATAAATACCAATGACCTCTTTCTCATATTTAAGCTTCTCAATTAACCCCCATTGTGGACATGGCGCCAACACGGGCTCTGGCAATTCGGCTCCTCCATCAACACCAAAAAGACTTGCCTGGGCTGAACTTTCATTTTCCTTATAACGCTGTCCAAAACGTATCGCCTTTTCCATGCCGGTTGAATTTTCATCGGAGTGGAAATATTGTGCACGATGTGTATTTTCGAAGCTATCGAATCCCCCAGCATAAGCTAAGCTCTCAAATGCCTTTTTATTGACAGCACGTAGATCAATACGCTTAGCCATATCAAAAACGGATTTATATAAACCCGATTGCCTTGTCTGAACAATAGCATCCACGGCCCCTGCTCCAACACCCTTTACAGCGCCTATTCCAAAACGAATAGCACCTCGTTCATTCACTGTAAATTTATAATAGGATTCATTCACATCAGGTCCAAGTACTTCCAACCCCATACGCTTACATTCCTCCATAAAGAATGTTACTTGCTTGATATCATTCATATTGTTAGAAAGTACAGCCGCCATATATTCAGCAGGAAAATGTGCTTTCAAATAAGCTGTCTGATAGGCCACCCACGCATAACATGTGGAATGGGATTTATTAAATGCATAACTCGCAAAAGCTTCCCAATCGGTCCATATCTTCTCCAAGACTTTGGCATTATGTCCCTTCTCCTCGGCCTGCGAAATAAACTTAGGTTTCATCTTGTCAAGTACAGCCTTTTGCTTCTTACCCATGGCCTTCCGCAGTACATCGGCATCACCTTTCGAAAATCCAGCTAACTTTTGAGATAAAAGCATTACCTGCTCTTGATATACTGTAATACCATAGGTTTCTTTCAAATACTCCTCACAGGCATCCAAATCGTAAACAATCGGATCTATACCATGCTTACGCTTAATGAAACTGGGGATATATTCAATTGGCCCTGGACGATAGAGTGCATTCATAGCAATCAAATCTGCGAATACCGTAGGTTTAAGGTCACGCATGTACTTCTGCATCCCTGGAGATTCATACTGAAATACACCAATCGTTTCCCCACGTTGAAAGAGCTCATACGTAAGTTCATCATCAATTGGAAACTGATCTGGATCCAGTACAATACCATGACTTAATTTGACATTCTCGACGGTATCTTTAATCAAAGTCAGCGTCTTTAAACCTAAGAAGTCCATTTTTAGCAAACCAGCACTTTCCACCACGTGGTTATCAAACTGGGTTACATAAAGGTCAGAGTCTTTTGCTAAAGAAACAGGAACAAAGTTAGTAATATCGTCGGGTGTGATAATAACGCCGCAGGCATGAATACCGGTATTTCGTACAGAACCTTCCAATACCCGGGCTTGCCGAATTGTTTCAGCTTCGAGCCCAGCACCATCGGCAATAGATTTCAATCTATTGACGGCTTCAATTTCCTCTGTCCTTAGCTTCTCCTTTAAACCAGCGTCATCTAGCGTAAAAATTTTGGATAATTTAAGATTTGGAATCAGCTTAGCAATTTCATTAGCATCACCTAAAGGTAAATCAAGTACACGGGCTGTATCTTTAATGGATGATTTAGCAGCCATTGTACCGTAGGTAATAATCTGAGCAACTTGACTTGCACCATATTTATTGATTACATATTGCATGACGCGTCCACGCCCCTCGTCATCAAAATCGATATCAATATCGGGCATAGATACACGGTCGGGATTTAGGAAACGCTCAAAAAGCAAATCGTACTTAATCGGATCGATATTGGTAATGCCAAGACAATAGGCCACAGCTGAACCAGCAGCAGATCCCCGTCCAGGCCCCACCGACACTCCCATCGCTCGTGCGGCTGCAATAAAATCCTGCACAATCAAAAAGTAACCAGGATAGCCGGTTTTCTCGATAGTAGCCAACTCAAAGTCTAGCCGCTCACGAATATCATCCGTGATTTCTCCGTAACGTTTTTTAGCACCTTCATAACAGAGGTGCGCGAGGTATTTATTCTCGCCTCGTTTTCCGCCATCCTCAAGATCCGCTTCAACCTGAAACTCTTCGGGTATATCAAATTTAGGCAGGAGAACATCGCGATTTAGTTTAAAAATCTCAACTTTGTCAACTATCTCCTGAATATTCAAAATTGCTTCGGGAAGATCCTTAAACAGCGCCTTCATTTCGTCAGAAGACTTGAAATAATATTCCTGATTCGGCAAACCAAAACGGAATCCCCGGCCCCTACCTTTTGGAGTCGAAAGCTTCTCCCCGTCTTTCACACATAATAAAATATCGTGCGCATGAGCGTCACCTTTCTTCTCGTAATATGTATTGTTGGTCGCGACAATTTTAACCTGATATTTGCGGGAAAATTTAAGCAAGGTTTGGTTCACACGGTCCTCATCTTCCTGGCCGTGGCGCATTAACTCGAGATAAAAATCATCACCAAAGTGCTCCTTCCACCATAGCAATGCCTCCTCGGCCTGGCTCTCCCCTATATTCAGTATTTTATTGGGAACTTCTCCTTGCAGGTTTCCTGACAAAGCGATAACATCCTCCTTATATTGAAGAATAAGATCTTTATCAATCCGCGGCACATAATAGAATCCTGCAGTGTAGGCGAAAGAAGCTAGCTTCGCCAGATTATGGTAACCGCGCTTATTTTTTGCCAACAAGACAATCTGATAACCATTATCTTTTCTGGACTTATCTTTGTGGTTTTCACAGACAAAAAACTCACACCCCACAATGGGCTTTAAGAGCTGACCAGTAGGTTCTTGTCCATTCTCAATAGCTTCCGCATTTTGAGCTTCAATTTCCTTATTATGACCTATAACGCGAGAAACAAACTCAAAAGCCCCCATCATATTGCCATGATCCGTTAATGCAACAGCCGGCATATTATCCTTGATCGCTGCCGAAACCAACCTATCGTACGACATCGTGGACTGAAGGATCGAAAACTGAGAATGGTTATGTAAATGGGTAAATTTAGCATCCTTTAGGGCAGCCAGCGCTTCAGCATCCACAACAACCCTAGCCTCCTCAGGCTCAGACTGCCGTCTAATTTCATCAGAGGCGGCTTTTAAGTTTACATGCTTCAGCCCTACAGTAGGTATCGGACCCGGATTATTGATTTTAAAATCAACGAAGTAACCAGTATCTACCTGAAGTTCTTCGGCCGTAAACACTTCTCTTCTCACCAGCTCCAGAAAACAACGTGCTGTCGCCTCTACGTCGGCAGTGGCATTATGTGCTTCGGCAAATGGCACTCCAAATAAATAGGAATGTAGCTCGGTCAAATTGGGCAACTTAAACCGCCCGCCACGACCACCAGGAATCTTCAGTAGTTCAGCGGTTACTTCCGTACAGGTATCTAAAACAGGCATATTCGCCATATCGGATGTGACACCATAGCGATAAAATTCGCAGCCCATGATATTCAAATCAAAACCAATATTCTGCCCAACGACAAACTTAGCTTTATTTAATGCGATATTGAATTTCTCCAGCACCTCTTGAATTGGCAACCCTTGCTCTTCCGCCAATGCAGTGGATATACCGTGTATTTTTTCAGAGTCATAGGGTATATCAAATCCATCTGGCTTAATTAAGAAATCTTGATGTTCGACCAAATTCCCCATCTCATCATGAATCTGCCAAGCTAATTGAATACAGCGAGGCCAATTGTCCGTATCCGTAATTGGCGCGTCCCAACGCTTAGGTAAACCTGTCGTCTCCGTATCGAAAATAATATACATAAAATTCTAAACCCTTTTAATCCAACACATTAAACACAATACAATTTTTATTTTTTTGGATTTGAAATTTACGAAATTATTAGAGAAGATTGTGTCAGATTTTTGCGAAAATAAACTATCGAGATAGCACATTACAGAAGAAGATCTCTTAAACTAACGCTAACAGAAAGCTGAATTGAGACCTACCTATCGTACATCAACAGTCTGTCGTCATAAATTTTTCGCTAAGGAGGGATGCAAACATATCCTTGCTCAAATCGTCTAAAAAACAATCTTCCTATAGGGATAAATACATCAAATTCAATACTGTAATAGTTACACTATCCTAGGTATTTAGTATATTTGACTTTGACCCAAAAGTTCATGATTAAAGCTATCTTTTTTGACATCGATGGAACTTTACTAAGTTTCAAAACACATCAAGTTCCTGAATCTACTCAACGTGCATTTCAATTATTAAAAGAAAAAAATATTAAGGTATTTGTTTCAACAGGAAGATCATACAATCAGCTGGAGCATATTCATTATCTTAATTTTGATGGTTACATAACTTTCAATGGCGGATATTGCGTCACAAAGGAACAGGAAGTTATCTATAAAAATAATATTCCGGAAAAAGATATCCGCTCCTTATTGCACTATGCCAAAAAACGTGAAGACTTGACTTTTTCATTTATGTCAGAAAAAGAAATTTCGTTAAATCGGGCTACACCAGAGGTATTAGCGATGTACCAGCAGGTTAATGTCCCTACTCCGCCTATTCGCGATTACGAACGGGATTTTGATCTGGACACGGTGATGCAGATTAATGTTTTCATCAGTCCGGAAGAAGAAGCCGAATTTATGAGAAACGTGATGCCAAACTCAGTCGCATCAAGATGGACACCAATTTTCGCCGATGTTAACCCCATGGGGCAGAGCAAAAAAATAGGAATAGATGTTTTTTTAAATCATTTCAACTTCACCCCGGAAGAAACCATGTCATTTGGCGATGGAGGCAATGATATCACCATGCTAGCACACACACATATTGGAGTTGCTATGGGCAATGCAAATCCCGAGGTCAAGGAAATTGCAGATTATATAACAGACAGCGTCGATGATAATGGTATCTGGAATGCACTAAAACACTTCAACATCATCTAAAACAGCTGGACCGACAATGTTATTCGAGCGGTATTGCTGTTACTATTTAACAATAAATTATGCTTTTGTGGGAAGAGATAGGCTAATCGCTTTTGGAAATCAACTAATAATGTGTCACTAAACTGATCTTCCAAATAATGGTTTACGCGATAGCTAACTTCCCATATTAGCACCTTTGGTGAACCCGATAGTCGAATATGGACAGGATGGGAGGACATCGTATTATAACCATTTTTAACGGCATGCTGTATCATAGGGAAAAAAATGAGTGGTGGCAACATAATCTCCTCGTGGCATGGAAGTTTATTTTCCCATTTTACCGAAAAACCGTCCGCGACAACATGTTCTATTAGCTTCAAATACTGCTTCAACAAGTCAAGCTCGATCTGGATCGATTCAAACCGGTCGACCTGCAGCTCAAGCACCTGCTTTTGAAAAGCAAAATATTCATCCAGACTTGTTTTATCACCTTTTAAAAAATGCCCCATCAAAAAACTATCGAGCTGACTGTTCCTAAAAGACAAGCGATCCGCAAGTGCCAAAAGCTCCTCATTTATTAAGACCTTTTTACCAAAAAAACGATTTATTATACCAGACATTTGTTAAATTGCTATAGATTCCAAATACAAAAATAGAAAAACATTATGTCAAATATTGCAATAGTTATTGAAGAAAGGGCGGCCGATATAGGCAATTTCTTGGTTGGACGCCTTCTTCCCTTCAGGCAAAAACGTATGGTAGGCCCTTTTATCTTTATCGACCATATGGGACCTGATACGATTACCGAACCGCACTTCATGGACATTGCCCCACATCCACATATCGGCTTATCAACGCTGACTTATCTGTTCGAAGGCAATATTATGCACCGTGACAGCCTGGGAAATGCCGTGGAAATCAAACCTGGCGCAGTAAACTGGATGACGGCAGGAAAAGGTGTTACACACTCTGAAAGAACGCCGCAACAATTGCGATCCACATCCCATAATTTGCATGGACTGCAAATTTGGGTTGCTCTACCTAAAGAGCTCGAAAAAATGGAGCCTAATTTTGTACACATCGAAGAACCCCAGCTTCCCCACTGGACTGAGGATGGTGTGTCCTATCGGTTAATTGCCGGAGAAATTAAGGAGCATCGCTCCGAAGTCCCCGTTTACAGTCCGTTGTATCTGATCGAAATGAAAGCGGAAGAAGACGCGACGGTTAAACTGGGCGATAATCTCTACGGCGAAAGTGGCTTATACATCTTGGATGGAACTGTAAAAGCTGAAGGTCAGGAATTCGGACCAAAACAAATTTTGGTCGCTAAAGACGCAAAACTATGCGAATTCGAAATGAAAGCAGGTACTTCGGTATACATTTTTGGAGGAACTCCATTTCCTGAGCAACGTTATATTGACTGGAACTTTGTCGCCTCAGATATAGAAACACTTCGGGAAGCAAGAGCCAAATGGGAAAATCATGAATTCCCAAAAGTTCCAGGCGATAATGGCTATATTCCCATCCCACCAGCAAATCCAACCTTGAGCAAAAAAAAGGATCAGTAAAATCATACTGAAAATCAAAATATCATCAAATTGAAGGAGAGCAGTTTAACATGCTGACACAACAAATATTTACCAGAAAAGGCTTAAAATCATGAATCACTTGCAGCCTTTTCTGGTGGGCATCCCAATATAAACTGAATAAACAACTAATGGTCGATCCCACTGACGCCACCAGAAACGACCAACTTCATCGCGTCTGTGGGAGACATATCCAATTTTTTCACCTTATCCGCACTGATAATGACCACCTGTCCTGCAAAAGAATACGAGTATGGAAAATAGACCATCACTTCCTCCTCAAGACCTATACTTTTCAAATCATGCTGCGTCAAAAAACCGATCTTCTTCAGACCAAATTCATTGACAGTCACCAATACAGGCTCATTAAATTTCTTCGCATCACCAACAAATGCCTCAGTAAAGTCTTTTATGGAGGTGTACAATGTGTTTAAGAGTGGTATCCGTTTGATTTGGTGGTTAATCCAAACTTTAATTGGATCGGTCACAAAATTTGTAAATATAACACCGGCCAAAACCAGTACCAAAATGACCGTCAAAATACCTATACCCGGAATATAGAGCGGATGTCCCTTTTCATCCTCTAAAAAATGCTCGGTCAGATTTAACGAAGAATCAATTGATGCCACAATCCAGACAATTAGAAAGATCGCACCCGCCAATGGGACAACAACCAAAATCCCGCGAATCAAATAATTAATGAATCCCCTAATTAATTTTCTAAACATGATCTCAAAATAAAATACTATTCAAAAATGCAGAATATCCTTTATTATTCATAAAAATATACTCTTTTTACTCGCTGAGAAATACTCGTGAGCAATTCATAGGGAATCGTCCCGATTGCCTTGGCCGACGACTTTATATCGGGATATACGATAACTTCGTCTTCCTCACCTACCTCGACATCAGTTACATCAAGCATACACATATCCATACAAATATCTCCTATCGTAGGAACCAAAACACCGTTGACCATCATTTGACCTACCCCATTCCCAAAACGCCTGTCGTACCCGTCTGCATAACCAATTTTTATCGTTGCAATCTTACTATCTCTGTGCAGGACACCATGACGATTATATCCAACGGTCTCAGTGGCTGCAAGGTATTTTATCTGTGTTACATTGGTTTTTAGTATGCTTGCCTCACGGATTGGCAAATCATGACGCTCAATATCAACTCCATAGAGACCGATCCCCAACCTGACCATATCAAAATAAGCATTTGGCCACAATTCGATACCTGAAGTTGCAGCAATATGACGGAGGAAAGAATATCCTATACCATCCTGCAAACGTCTTGTGCACTCATTAAGCAGATCAATTTGTCGCTGAGTAAATTCGCTATCTTTTTCATTTCCTGCAGACGCCAAATGGGAAAATGCCGACTTTACTTTTAAAATGGATGCAGTGTTGAGAAAAGTTATCAATTGATCGACCTCATCAGGCATAAATCCGAGGCGGTGCATACCTGTATCAATTTTAATATGAATTGGGAAGGAGGTTACCTGTTTACCCTTCAAAAAATTCAAAAAGGAGAACAAGATCCTAAAACTATAAATCTCCGGTTCAAGATTATATTGCACGATGGAATCGAAAGAACTTTCGTCGGGACTCATCACAACAATCGGTAGTGTAATACCAGCGCCCCGCAAATCAACTCCTTCATCGGCAAAAGCAACGGTAAGATAATCCACACGATTAAATTGCAAAAGATTGGCAATTTCAAAGCTGCCACTCCCATAAGAAAAAGCTTTTACCATGGTCATCAGCTTGACATGCTTGGGCAGTAATTGTCTGTATACATTCAAATTATTTTCCAGTGCATTCAGATTAATTTCAAGTACCGTATCGTGTGATTTAGCCACTAATTGCCGACTGATACGCTCAAAATGAAATTCCCGACCTCCTTTCAACAACACGGTGGCATTCTCAAAAGAAACGGATCTAATATCAGCTAAAAAAGCAGTTGTGTCCACATAAGAAATAGAAGGTACATCGAACTGCGACGCCACTTTTGGCAAAACTTTACCAATCAATATTAATTGATCCAAGCGGTACTCGCTAAGCAAACGTTTAAGCTTGGCCAAACTTTTTACATCATCTATACTGACACCTGAGATATCTGATAAAATCAACATCTTCAATGGATGTTGGCCCTGCTGATTCAAAAACTCGAGCGCGATCTGCAGTGCATCCAAATCATTACTATAGGAGTCATCGATAATTGAACTATTATTTTTTCCCTTTTTTAACTCGAGACGCATAGCCACGGGTTGTAGGTTTTTAATTCGAGCAGCAATTACCGCACTCTCGTATCCGAACCGCAACATCACCGCGACACAGTTAATTGCATTTTCTACATTCCCTTTGTCCACAAATGGCACTTCAACAGCGAACGTACGACTCATATAATAGAAGGTAACCATTGTAAATCGATCATTCATCTGCTTGATAGAATAAACCTCTAAAGAAAGTCCTTCCTCAAGTCCCCAAGAAAACTTACGCGGTCGATAAGGCAGCTGAACATTTTCGAGATAACTATATGGAAAGATCATGGTTTCCACATGTGTAAAAAGCTGAAGCTTTTCATCAATCTTCTCCGCCTTCGATTCAAAACCTGTCTTATGTGCCACACCTATATTGGTCAATAAACCAATGGAAGGTTTGATCATCTGCTCGAGACGTGTCATCTCACCTTTTTCTGAAATTCCAGCTTCGATAATAGCGAGATTATATTCATCAGATAATCCCCAAAGTGACAACGCCACGCCAAGTTGCGAATTGTAGCTCTTGGGGCTTCGATAGATTTTGTATTCTGGCGACATCAACTGGAAAAGCCATTCCTTGACAATTGTTTTACCATTGCTACCTGTAATTCCTATGACGGGATAATGAAATTTTTGTCGATGAAAGGTCACTAATGCTTGCATGGCGACCAAACTATCTTCAACCCAAACAATATTTGCTCCCGATAACTCTACCTCCTGCTGTTCGTCAACTTGCAATACGAAATTCCGAACACCTCTAGCATAGGCCTCTTTCAAATAATGGTGACCGTCTCTATTTTTCTGCAATGCGAAGAAAATCCCATTATCAGCCTGAACGATCTTACGGCTATCGTAAAATAAATGTTGGACAAAAGAATTGGGATCCGTTATAAATGTGCGATTAGGATGAAAAATCTGAACGATTTCGGATATTTTGTACATTCTTTTGATATTTCTTTAATTGTGTCAAAACTGAACATTTTTTTAGTTATTTCATATTATTTTTGAAATTTTGACATTATGTTTGATAAAGAGAAGAGAAACAAAAAGATATTGACACAGCGCCAGGCTCAGTTAAAAGCTGAGAGCTATTGTGCGTATCAGGAACGTGCCCAACAGGAAGTTCGCGATAAACTCTATAGTTGGGGACTGAGCGAAGAAGAAGTTGAGAATGTGCTTGCCGATTTAATTGCTGAAAACTTCCTCAACGAGGAACGATTCGCCATTGCATATTGCAACGGAAAACTCCGTATGAAAGGTTGGGGTAAAATAAAGATCAAACAGGCGCTGAAATTAAAAAGAGTATCCGAACCATTAATAAAAATTGCATTTAGACAGATCGACCTAGATGAATATGAGCAAATATTAAGTGACCTAATCGATAAGAAACGGCGTGAAATAGGTAGCAAAGATTTTTATACTGTAAAAAATAAACTTTATCAATTTGCATTATCTCGTGGTTTTGAAAGTGATTTAATTTTTTCTATACTGAATTCAAAGGAGTTATAAAAAACACTACAAGAAAGTAAATAAATATTTTGCAATATTGATTTTTCGCTCTATATTTGCATCACCAAAAAGGAACGCAATGATCCTTTAAAATTGAAATAAAATTCCAATGCGAAAATAGCTCAGCTGGTAGAGCACAACCTTGCCAAGGTTGGGGTCGCGAGTTCGAATCTCGTTTTTCGCTCACCTGCCTAGGTGGTGGAACTGGTAGACACGCAGGACTTAAAATCCTGTTCCCGTTAAGGGAGTGCGGGTTCGATTCCCGCCCTAGGTACAAGAAAGCTCATCTAACGATGGGCTTTTCTTGTTATAAATGCAATGCTTCCAAGAGATTTCTAGTATAACTAGAAATTGATCCCAAAAAAAAGTATTCCGATCCCTATTGCTTAACACATTTCGTTCATGGAAATGATCTAGGAATATATAAAATGTATAGGCATAAAAAAGCGGAATATATAGGATATTCCGCTTTCAATACAATGAACAGGCTCGAACTAATATTTTTTATCCAAAATAGTAACTTCTACCCTTCTATTTTTTTGACGTCCATCAGGAGTTTTGTTATCTCCAACTGGATTTGACTGGCCGAAGCCTTTTGCCGTGATACGAGACTCCGCAACACCTGAATCTACCAAGAATTTCTTTACTGACGCAGCTCTTTTATCAGAAAGCCACTGATTATACTCCACAGTGCCTGTGGCATCCGTATATCCGTCAACTTTGATTTTATTATTGCTTTCTTTCAAAATCAAAGCCAACTTGCTTACTTCAGTTTTTGCCTTTTCAGATAAATAAGAAGAGTTTGTTGGGAATAATAGATCGGAAGATATACTAAATTTAATTCCTTCATCCGTTCTTTTTGCATCATTAAAATCTTTTTTCACATTTTTCAAACCGTCATCAGTGCCATCTTTTGTTATAACTGCACCTGGATTGACTACAATAGCTTGTTGTTTACAAGAAAATAACGATAAACTTGCGCATAAGGTTAAAATTCCCAAATTGATTTTTCTAAGCATGTCGTTTCTTACGTATTTAATATCCATTTAAGCAAGTAAATATAGCGAAAAAAGTCAATAAGACTACCCGTTTCTTCCAAATCTAAAGTAACAAATCTATTTCTTGGCATATACTTTTTCCAAGGTCTTTTTGACCTCAGGGATATTCTCATACAATTTCCAGATCATACCTGAATTTGCGTTCTCAATCATCACCGCGATTGTAGCCTGATTTCTTGCACGGTAGCTTTCAGAAACATCGTTGTTTTTAATATCAATCCAGCTTCTGAAGCCATACTGTGTAAATAACACATCGGCATATTCTTCATAAAATTTACGCAATGCTTTTAGACCAATCTCTTTTTCAAATGGGTAAGCTGCAATTGATATCGCTGGATTCACCAAATAACCTTGATATGAATCTTCAACTTTTTCTACCCCCCAAATATCTGTAAATCGCGTTCCTATGCTCATTTCATTGTCTCTGCGTTTATAAGCGAGGATATAGTCTGACAAATATTTTTTATAATCTACAAAATCATCTACTTTACCTTTTGGATCCATAATCAAGAAAGGGCGATAAACAGCCATTAATGATTCATTTAAACTCCCGCCAGCAATATTCTTGGCAAAAATAACCTTATCATCGGAATAGATCGAAGCTGCCGTATTTCCTAGATCACTAATTAATGGATTGGTGCTTATCGAGTGTGCTAATGAGTCATCTAACTTCATTTTAAGCTCTGGGGCCAAATCACTTGACTCATCCCCAAAATACAGTTCATTCCCTTTATGTTTGGTTGCAAATCCATTGGTATAAGCTGAAATCGGTAAGGGATGAGTAGGTGAAGACATTGCAAGCAAGTAGGTACCCAAACTCTCATTAAATCCACCCATCGGCCTGGATCGAGCAGTACTATCCACTGGAGACCACTTATCCCATAGTACATCGGCATTCTTTGCATCAGTAAAGTAGCCCCAATTTATACGCTCCCAAAGTTTTGTAATATTAGTTCTTAAGGTCTGCTCCTCAGGATTATCTTTAGCAAAATATTGTCGAGCGATTAAGAGCGACTCCATGATATGAGAAGTCCCGCGTAAGTCATAATTTGGAATTGAATCGCGATAGTAAGGCACCCCTGACCGACCATCGTAAAGCGCTGTAAAAACACCTTGGTGTTGTTGAGCACCACTCAGAAATTTGACAATCCGCGTCAACCTGCCCAATAGAGCCTGCCTCGATATTAAGTTATTCTCTCCTGCAACAAGCAATCCCAGTATGGCATAGCCCGTTTCATTGGTGGATACAATTGCTTGCCGATTTCCTCGATCAGACAGAAACATACCACTGTTTACATCATAGTTGTCTATAAAATAATTGACATGGGCATTCCGGATAAAATTTAACATCTCCGCATCCGTTCCCTTTTTTGTCTGTACCTCTCTAACTTCAGAGAAAGGCGATTCAACATAATTATAGTCTACCCATGCTATTTTGTAATAATATGGTTTGTTGTATTCGTCCACCCGATCCAGCGATTTCTGTACATAGATGGGCAAAATTGCTATTGGCTGATAATTAAGCTTGTCTTCTGAGCGATAAATTTTCACGTAGCGAATACTTGGTGTCAGAGGCAATTGCCATACCAGCTCAACTTGCTTATCTACCGAACTTATTTTGGACAAAATGGCAGCTGATGATAGTTTTACTTTCGGAAAGTTCTTGGGCAAAAATTCTATTTGATCTATAAATAATTGATTGGTCTGCAAAGAACTTCCATTTTGTTCAAGGATTAAGGCCGATACAGATTTGCCGATTGAAATTCCAGCAAATTTAGACACCGGAATAGATACGTTAAGCCAGGTATCATAATCAAACCCATCGATATAGCTGGCAATATCCACAGCATTTGTCCGTGTATCATTTTGTTGCAACGTAACTTTAGGGAGTTGTCCCTTCTCAGTATTGCTTTGAATAAATAGTTTGAACGTCAGATGATCGTCTTTAGTAATTAAGTAAGGAAATTTCTGCTTGTCGTTTAAAATACTTGCTTCCCATTTCCCATTGGGAGAAGAAACGTACCGCAGTGAAAGTGAATTGCCCGGCGTAAAAAACAAGCTGTCCGAGACAGGTAAGCTATAACTTACATTCTGTATCCATGACTCACCTGTATAATGTGCAATACTTTTAGCGTAGCTCCCGTTGATAACGCTATTGTCAAATAAAACTTCAGGATAACTTTCGGATCTGGCCAAAGAAGGCAAGATCAATAACAAAATAAAGTAAAAATATTTTTTCAGCATAAGTCAACATTTTTCACAGGGCTACAATCAAAAACTAAGCCACCACTACGTTTATAACGCAAATGTAACAAAGGAATTCCAAAGATATTATCCTCCCTAATTTTAATTTCAGAAAAAATGCGCTAAATTAGCCCTCTGAATATTTTCATAAAATAGATATATGAAAACCACGTTTGATTTTGAAAAGCCAATTGCGGACTTGCAATTGCAAATTGAGAAGGTAACTCAAGTTGCCGAAAAGACTCAAGTTGACATGAGCGCAACCGTTCGTGAACTGGAGGAAAAGCTTGCTTCGACAGAGAAAGAAATATACGGCAATTTAACCGGATGGCAAAATGTACAGATGTCACGCCACCCTGATCGCCCGCAGACTTATGATTACATAGAAGCGATCTGTGATGAATTCATCGAATTGCACGGCGACAGGACTGTTAAAGACGATAAAGCGATTGTCGGTGGGATGGCCTCTATAGATGGTAATGCGGTTATGATCATTGGTCATCAAAAAGGCAAGAATACAAAAGAGCGTCAATACCACAATTTTGGAATGGCCAATCCGGAAGGCTACCGAAAGGCATTGCGTTTGATGAAAATGGCTGAAAAGTTCAATAAACCCGTTATCACATTAATTGATACAATGGGAGCCTATCCAGGATTGGAAGCTGAAGAACGCGGACAAGGAGAAGCGATCGCACGTAACCTGATGGAAATGGCTGTATTGAAAGTGCCAATTATATGCGTTGTTATTGGCGAAGGAGCTTCAGGTGGAGCTTTGGGCATTGGTGTTGGAAACAGAGTCTACATGATGGAACATACGTGGTATTCGGTTATTTCCCCGGAATCTTGCTCTTCTATCCTCTGGAGAAGCTGGGATCACAAAGAAAAAGCTGCTGAGGCTTTAAAATTGACATCAACAGATATGCTTGGCAATGGACTGATCGACGGCATTATTCCCGAACCTCTTGGTGGTGCTCACCAAGACCCAGCCGCAGCTGCTGTTAACCTAAAAAATCAGTTGTTAAAAGATCTTGCCGAATTGACGGCTAAAGATAGCGATACATTAGTTTCTGAAAGAATCGATAAGTTTAGTAAAATGGGTGTTGTAACCGAATAACATCCCTTAACATGTATCTAATCATATAAAGCCAGCTGACCACTGGCTTTTTTTTGATTATTCTACCCCTAGAACAGGTATTTTTATATATAAAATAAGCTTTCACGGCCATCAGCCCTTTAGTCAATTCTCGAAGTGAAATAATAAATAAAAATTAATTCTTTAGTTTTTAAACAGTTATCATTATTTCAAAAAAAAGGGTAAAAAAAATTGGTATAAGAAATTTATTTCCATACCTTTGCATCACTTTCAAAAACAGAAAGGATTCCGTAGCTCAGCTGGTAGAGCAATACACTTTTAATGTATGGGTCCTGGGTTCGAATCCCAGCGGGATCACTTCTTGGGACAAGTCTAGAAAAGATAGACTTGTCCCATTTTTTTTGCCTTGTAACTTGCTGTTATTCTGATAAATAAGAGCAATTGCAGAATTTAGCCTTGGAGTTCGATGTCGTGTTCCGTCAAATTCCAAAAATTCGGGGAACATCGAACTCACTATAAGCCTTTTTTCTTCAATATCGCCGTTTTCATAGCGTCTATCAATGTTTGCGACCTTTTTTAAGGTGGAAGCCACTAAGTCTTTAATCTCTGTTCCCACAACCGCCAAGTCGTTTAATCTTCTTTCGAAAACTTCAATCTTGCCTTTGGTCAATCTCTTTACTTCTTGGAAATCGTCATCTGCCATTTCTCCATCGGCATTCTTTAAAAGTGCGTTTTGATAGCGTTTGTTCAACGCATCAATCTCGCTTATGATATTTGTCCTTTCCGTGTTTTGGGCTTTGGTTTTGTTATTGAAGTCTTTTATAAAAGCTTCAATAAAGACATCGACCATACCTTCTTTTGGCGACATATACTGTAACTGTTTAAGAAAAGCTTCATTTGCAGGTTCTGCCCTAAACCGTACACCGCATGAGGAAGTACAATGATAATAGTTATAGTAGTTGCCCATCTTTCCTTTTGAAGCACTTCCAGTCAGCATACGTGTGCATTTAGGGCATTTGAGAAAGCCTCGAAGCGGTAGGTTCTCCATAGCTACAACTTTAGGCTTTACTTCCCTTTTTCTCCCATCGAGAATATCCTGGACATCGGCAAACGTCTTTTCGCTGATTAATGGCTCGTGTTGTCCTTTGACAAAATATCCCTTTTCCTCTTTGTAGGGAGGAATGAATATTTTGCCACAGTACAAGGGGTTTCGGACGGCTACCCAAAAGTTATTTTTGCTGAACCGACCTTTTCCATCGGCTTTCTCCCGAACCATTTTCCATATCTGTTCCGTATTGAAGTTATTGGAAACGATTTGTTCAAACGCCCACTTTAAAAGCGGTGCTTCAAATTCATGGGGTGCAATGAATTTCTTTTTGCCCTCTGTTATCTTATTGACATACCCCAAAGGCGCTGTTCCCATATACCGCCCTTCTTTTTTCGCCCTGCGCATTCCGTGAAAAACATTTAACGCACGCCTGTCGTTTTCCACTTCGGGTGAAGCAAGATAGAACGCAAGCATGATTTTATTTTCGGGAATGGTAAGGTCTAAGGGCTGTTCGATTGCCACAGGTTCAACGCCATGTGTACGTAACTGGTTAATCATTTGGTAGGCATCCCCTGCGTTTCTACTAAACCTATCCCATTTGGTAAATAGTATTATCGACCCCGCTTTATTGTTCTTTGTTTTGCGTAGGTTGGATAAGTATTTCTGCCATTCCGGACGTTTGAAAGATTTTGCCGAATGGTCTTCTATGTAAACATCCCTTACCGGAATGCCTTTTATCTCACAATATTTTCTTAATCGGTCTTCTTGGTCACGTTGCGAATATCCCTTGTCCGCTTGCTCGTCTGTCGATACACGTATGTATAAATCTGCCTTTCTCATCACAACAGTTTTCTTTGTTCATTAGATTAAAGTTTTCCTCTTAGATATTGGTTAACTGCAATGTCAGCTATCTTCTTGACAAACTCCAAGATGGTTTTTGCTTCCTCTAAATCGACCTCTGTTCCTTTCTTTTTCAAGATTTGCACAACTCTTTCGGGAGTTAAATCGTTCGTTTTTTCTTTCTCCATCTCAACTCATTTTTGCCTGCTAACCGTGCAGATTAATCCGCATAAACAAACTTATCGAGTTGATGGAACGAGCATTAGAATATGTCTTCTTACTGGATTACTTGGCTTAGATTGGCGCGTGGCATTACAATAGCCAAAGCACATTTACGGCATTCGCTTCACTACTGACCGCAAAAGAGCTTAGGGCTATGATTGGGAATAGGAAATTGAAGATGTCGTTCCACAGGTTGGGCTGTTCCACTCCAAACTTCAATCACCTGTAGCCGTACTAACAGATATTAAATTCTTTCTGAACCATTTTCCACACACTATCCTCCTTACTTCCACAATTGGTTTTAATGTAAAAAGCGAGTATGCCTGTTGTTCACGTTTCATGGAGCAAAGGTTGGACGTGTTCTTAACGGAGGCAAAAGGTCATGCAAGTTTGAAAAAAAATCTCCACCCGTTGGGTAGTATTTGTTTTCCAAAACCTTGTGCCTCCTAAACACTAACCTAAACTGCTCCCGAAACGAAACACAGCATACTCCGGCTCTTTACACGAATAAAAAAAATG
This sequence comes from Sphingobacterium sp. UBA1498, assembly GCF_002325125.1. NCBI lineage: Bacteria > Pseudomonadati > Bacteroidota > Sphingobacteriia > Sphingobacteriales > Sphingobacteriaceae > Sphingobacterium > Sphingobacterium sp. UBA1498. The sequence goes on along the minus strand of NZ_DCRG01000040.1, from coordinate 60,088 downwards.
TCAGACATGAGAATTAAAAGCATTGGAAATGGTATTGAAACAAAACAACAGCACCACCTCTCATTGCCGAATAAATCAAAAACAATTTAAAACGGTAAAGAAATGATACAACAAATAAACACATCGGAAGCAAGGGTATATGTCGGCACATACAGAAAATACAATGACGGTTCAATCTTCGGGAAATGGCTTGACCTTTCCGATTATGCGAACAGCGAGGAATTTTACACCGCTTGCAAGAAGCTACACGATAACGAGGAAGACCCCGAATTTATGTTTCAAGACTACGAAAACATACCTAAGGGCTTAATCGGTGAGTGTTGGATAAGTGATAACATATTTGAAGTTTTGGAGGCTTTGGAAGATATGGACGAAACCCGAAAAGAAGCATTCCTAATATGGTGCGACAACGGACACCGTAAGCTATCCGAGGGGGATATAAGCGACCTAATAAGCGACTTTGACGATGACTATATAGGCGAATACAAGGACGAGGAAGATTTTGCCTATGAACAGGTTGAGCAAATGGACTTACCCGAATTTGCAAAAAGGTACTTCGATTATGAAGCTTTTGCCCGTGACCTGTTTTGTGGTGATTATTGGAGCGATGGTGGTCATGTATTTTGTAATTCGTGAATTTTAGGGAACGGTGCGCCGTTCCCATTTTTATTAAAATCTGTTCGGGCAAAAAAGACAGATCCTCCCCAGGTCGGAACAGTCTTTTTTGCGAAAAGTGGAACACCCCCTTGGTCAAATGCTCGCATCCCGCAGTTTCCTCCATTGCATTTTTCAAAAGAGCTGTGCTTGAAACAGACTACTTTCTTTCGTGAGTTGAGACGAAAAAGAAAGTAGCAAAGAAACCTACGTTTATGATTGACTTTTAAAGTATTCCATTGCTACCCCCCTAATCCCCATGCTGAAATATTTTTTATTTTCACTCAATGCTTTAACGGCGGTTAGCATTCCATCGGGGTCAGCGAATTTCAGTATATAGCCCGAAACACCTGCCTTTAGCATACTCGTTACACTTTCCTCGTTATCGTCCGTACTGGAAATTAGAACTTTTAAATCGGGGTACTTTTCGAGAAAAAGTTTAGCAGTAGCAAAGTCTTCCTCTATGAGACAGACATCCGGCAACTTGCCACCCTCTTTTATTTTTTGTAGGGCATCCTGCCCGTAACCCGATTGGAACAATACCGTATATCCCGAATTTTCAAGTTGCTTTACAGACATATCCCGAAGCTTTGGATTGTCATCTATGACCGCTACATAGACATTGTTTTTGTTGTCTTTTCCAGTATTCATAATATCTGTTTTAAAAGTAGCGACCTGCAATAAAAAAAGCGCAGGCAACTACACTTACCGATACTGGGGCACTGGTATGCCTGACAACGAATAAGCGAGCACCCACGCCTATGGCGTGAGTATTCCTACTTATTGTCTCGTTGTCTTAAAAATTACCAGTTTTCAGTATCGAGACTTAAAGCAAAAACACTTTAAGTATTTTAATATTTTCTATTAGCAAAGATAACGAAGCGATTTATTATACACAATATTATAATCGTGTCCTTTAAGAGCAAAGTACACTACATTTTAAGTCTACTAAAAAATCCCGCCACATCGGGCAGGATTTTTCTGTCTTTAATCACGGCTGTTAAACTGGAAACTGACTTGCTTTTCGTTTCCGAAATTGTCCGAAATCCAAATATCAAACGCCTGTGATACGGTGGATTGCGAGGTGTAATACAACCTAAATTGTGTCTGTGGCAAGAGGTACAGGTCATTGGGCATATACGGCGGTTCGCTGTAATACCGCAATGCTCCCTGTCCGTCAAACTGGAAATAGCGGATAAAGTATTTCGCATCGCTGAAATTGGCCGACCGTTCAATGGTAATCCGTATTTCAACGGTCTGCCCGTTCGTCACCTCTTTGGGTACAGGCATTACCTGTACCTCAAAAGGGTAATTTTGTTGTATGTCGATTTCGTCTTTTTCGCAGGAGGTCAGCACCACGGCGCAGACCAACATTGCCAAGAGCATGAACATCGCCTGTAAATGTAGGCGGTATTTTCTGATTGATATTTTCATCGTAAATCAATTTAAAAGTTAAACCTTAGTCCAATCCCTGCCGATGGACGGAACTGTTTTAAATCCGTACCCCAAAGCACTTTGGTACGTCCTTGCAGGAGCAACACAAAGCGGTCGGACAGGTACGTTTCGAGCGTGAGCCGTCCGCCTGTGCCGTAAACAAAATTGTCTCTGTCGAGGATGGTCGAGCCGTCCGGTAGCATGGCTTCGCTCCGGTTAATCGTTTCATAACCTGCAACGGCTGTTAGCCCTGCATTCAGCGTGATGGTCTTTCTTGCATCGCCCAATAGCTGAAGACTGTAACCCACCTCGCCCGTATAGGTTTCGAGCGGTATCTGTACATCCCTGTAACCGGAAAGCTGATAGGCATATTCCGCACCCCATATCCAGTAACTGCCGTTCTTTCCGTTCACGGTCAATGTCAAATTCAGATAGTAATTGTCGCTTATATCTTTGGACAACATACCTGCGTTTATCTCCAATCCCTTTTGTTTGGGGAGCATACGCTGTGCCTGTACTGCCGTCATACTTAGCATGGCAAGCACCACGGCAAAAATGTATCTTATCATTGTTCTTTCCTTTTGGGTTAATTAATCTTTAGGTGCATATCGCTTATCAGTTTGGCGTGTACGAGGTCGGAGTTTTCCACCTGCAACACCTGTTGCCTGCCACCGTTCTTTTCAAAGATTTCAATCACGAGTACCTTGTCATCCGTGATGGTAAACTGGTCAAGCAGGAACACGTTTTGGTCGGTGCTGTTACCCGTAATTTCACCGAGCGTTTTATACATCCGCAACGGGTTCATTGCCTTTTCCTGCACCACGGTACGCTTGGCGACTTTTTTGTCCACTACCTTGAAATTCACAAAGTCAATGTTGAACGGTACATTGCTTTTGTTACGCAGTTCCGTATGGAAATAGAATTTTCCGTTGTGAACATAAATACCTTTCAGCAGGAATTGTATGCCGTAGCTTTTCGACCCGATATGCTTTACAATCCGTTTATTCTTTTTGTAAATCGTTTCCATGAGCAACCCTGCCAGTGACGGCGAATTGCCTCCCAATTCCTCAAACAGCACATCGTTGCCGTTTTCCCTGTCCGATGCCTTTTGCATCGTCAGCAAATCATAATTCAGCGTTGAGGGATAAGCACTGTAAAAGACATTGAAATTGTAAAACCGACCATCGTCCGTGATGACCGAAAAATTGGTTTCCTCGTCAAAATCCCTTACGCTTGCCTTAATACGCAGTACGTTTTCCGCATCTTCGGCTTTGCCTGCGATAAGGTATTCACTGCCCAAATCCACGTAGCGGATAGCGGACGGGAATATGAGGTGCGAGGTCTTGCTGTACGTCACCTGCATTTCGTAAGGCTCGACCTTACCCATGCTCAATTTTGTTGTACTGGATGCCACTTGCTGTGCATTTGCACCTGTAATAAAGGCTATCAAACAGACCATTGCCATGAGGCTTTTAAATATTGCTTTCATTTTCTTTTTGATTTTAGTTAAACATTAATTTTTTGAAACGAGGAAAATCTGATGACCGGCTTTGACCGTTACTTTCGGTGTCCTTACTTTCTTGGAGAAGTAACCCGATACGCCCTGCACCACACCACGGGAAAGGTCGCCTGCCATCTGTTGCCCTGCCGAGCGTGTCATCATGATAGAAGTACCGGAGGTTTGGCTCATGTTGGAAGCTATCTCGCTAAGGGCGTTCATTTCGGGAGAATATGGTACATATAGCCCTTGCTGTCCGTCCACATCATACACGGTTATATCGACGGGAATAATGTTGCCCTCATATTCGATGGACGTTACCTTTAACTGCAACCTGCCACCTTGAAACTTGGCATTTGCCGTCAGTACCGTTCCTGCCGGAATGGAACGGACGGGAGTTTGCGCTGTTTCCAACAGGCGCAACCGTACACCGCTTTCGCCCATCACGACCTGCGTTTTCTGTACTACCGCCTTGATACTGTTTTTCGGCTGTATGACCTGTTCCGAAACATCTGCCGTATAAAAGCCACGGTTTCGGGTTTCGTTCCAGTTTGCCAAAAAAGCACTGTCGGTCGGTTCACGATACAATGCGGAAACCGTATTTTTCCTTACAGGGGTGAATGCCACAAAATGTTCCTTTTGCGAGGCACTCTTTGCCGAAGCTGTTGTGTCCGCATTACCTGTCTGTGTTGGAGTTGAGGGCAGGTAACGGGATGCCATTTCGTATGACTTTTCCATCAAAGCCAACTGGTCATCCACGGTCGTTACGGGCGGTACGTCCTTTTCTGCCAGTTGTTCTTTCAGTTCCTCAACCTGCCTGCGGAGTTCCTGCATTTCGTAATCGCTGTTGTCGTAGAACGAGGTCAGCGTACTTTGTGCATTGCGGTAACTGTTCAGGGCAGGGTTGCTGTTCCTACGTGTACCACCGCCGTAAGCGTAGCCGTCTTCGTAATCCTCATCCGGTAGCTCCGCTTCCGGATCGGCGGTACTGTCCTCGCTCCAATAGTCGGACAGTGACAGGAGCGCATTACGCTTTTCCTCCATTTTCTGTTCGAGCATTTCCTGTTCATAAGCCTTTTGCTTATCGGATTGAAGCCCGGCATCGCTCGCCTGCGGTACGACATCGTTCAGACCAATATCCTCAACCTTTTGCTTATCGGAATATGGTTTGAAGATTAAATACATACAGCCGAAGAACACCACGCCCATAAGAGCAAAAATGATAGGCTTTTTTAGCTTGTCGGCTTTGTTCTGCGCCCCTTCTTGGGTCGCATCCATTTCGTTTTCCGTTTCCTTTTTTCCGAACAGAAAACGGATTTTGTCATTATTGTTCTCTTTCATTGTTTTTACGTTTTAAGATTTTGTTAATACTGTCCTGCGGAGAAACCGAGGATTTGTTTTGCCTGTTAATTGGGTTTTCGATATGCTCAATGGTCATGGTATTATCGGACTGTGCTACATCGTAGCACACTTTTAACAGCACGACAAAGGACAATAGCGCATAGCCCAAAAAGAGCAGTAGCGTATAGCGATGCTGTTTTTTAACAGGCATCGTCCGCCACTGTCCATCGAGCTTGTCAAGCCAATTACTGATTGTTGTTCTTAGATTTTTCATGCCTTAATCCGTTTTAAAGGCTGAACCGCTTCCGCCTGTCAACCGTCTTTTGCTCCGGTGCATCGCTCACCATAGCGATTGCCTCCCTTGCTTTGGGAACGGTAACCACGGACAGGTCGGTCAATTCCGATTGTTTCAGTAATTGCCCGAATTGGTCTTTTCTTGCAACTTCCATTTTATTGAGGAAGAATTTGCCGTTTAGGTACTTCACCCACATACAGCATTCTACATACGGCTTGTCTTCGCCTGCCCATTGTAGAAAGCCCGTCAATAATAACTGTGACTTTGGTGCGCCCTCCGTACCATTTCGGCAGTTTTCGAGGTATTCACTTATACTGTCTTTCAACTTTCCGGCATACGCTCCCTGCGTATGGAAATAGCCGTCATATCCTTTTGCGGTAAGGATTTTGGCAAACGTGTTCAAATCTGATATTGCTTCCATAATCTTGATTTTAGCGGTCTATAACTTCTACGTCTCTGTTTTCCAACACGGCAAACTTTTCGATATTGAAACCCTGTGGGTTGTTGTCCGAGCGGACGGAGTTCACGAGATAGCAAGAGGTCACAAGGCTTCGCCTTGTGACGTTGCTTGACCGGATGATAAATTGTTTGGCATACGTTCTTACCGCATACGGATAGGTATCGAAGTTGCAGACCACGCTGTCCACTTCGATACGCTGTTGCACATTCCCCGAAATGATACGGTTGTAGTACCCTTTTTCCGAAAGGTCTTTGTAATAATCGAACGCCGATTTGTCAGCAAGATTAAAAGCTCTTTTCATGTTGCTTTCGATGGCGTTCTTATCCGGTGCGAGCGTAAAGAACAGTTCATGGAAACGCCTTACGTGTTCCCTTGCCTCAACAGGTCTGTTGATGCTTGCATCCTGTGACAGTGCCAGCATCAAGGATTTACCGTTGTCCAGTACATATACTTTTTGGCGTTGCGCCTCCGCAAACTGGTAGGACTGCCATACCGCATATCCTACCACTGCGATGCAGAGTACGGCAAATACAATGGCATACAGACGTATTTGCCTAAAGCTGTTTTCTATGTTTCTTAGTGTCTTAAATTCCATTGTTTCTGATTTTTATTATTTGTTCATTAACCTGCCACCGATGTTACCTGCAACTGCCCCCGTTCCCGCTCCGGCGATGTTTCCGGTTTTCGATGCCGTCTGATTGACGTTGCGCATGAAGTTCCCTGCGCCTCCGGCTTGGATAACCCAACCTGCCACCGTTGGGATGGTGAAGTAGCCCACAATCCCAATCAGCATGAAGATGATATACACCGTGTTGGATGTGTCGGGGATATATGTAGGGTCGGCAAGCATTTCAATATCCCGTTCCAGTATAAGCGATTGTATTTTCGCAAGTATGGAGCTGAACATATCGGATATGGGCAACCATAGGTACACGCTGATATATCGGGTCAGCCATTGCGTAAGTGTGGACTGGAAACCATCCCACACACTTATCGCAAAGGCTATCGGCCCGAGTATGGACAGCACGATAAGAAAGAACGTCCGTATGGTATCTATGACCAGTGCCGATGCTTGGAAAAGTATCTCCAAAAGGTTGCGAAACCATTCCTTTATGGCTTTTTCTATCTTATAGGCTTGTCGGTCAAGGTACATTCCCGACATGGTAGCCAAATCGGACGGCGACCATCCCAATTCGTCCAGTTTCTTATCAAATTCCTCATCGCTTACGAGGTAAGCGGTTTCGGGATTGCGGAGCATGGCTTGCCGTTCCAACTGATCTTTTTGCTGTTGCAATTGGTTGAGGTCAAGCACCTGATTTTCGAGCATGGCATGTGTGCCTTTTACCACAGGTGACATTACTGCATTGATAGTTCCCAATACGATGGTCGGGAAGAACATAATGCAAAACCCGATGGCGAAAGGTCGCAGGAGCGGAAACACGTCTATCGGTTCAGCACGGCTCAAAGCCTGCCACACTTTCAGTGCTACGTAGAACAGTGCGCCCAATCCGGCGATGCCCTTTGCCACTGTCGCCATATCGGCGGACAGTGGGAGCATCTCATCGTACAGCGAGCGCAGGAGTTCGTGAAGATTGTTCCATTCCATAGTTTACCAGTATTTTTGTTCAGCAGTACCGTACAGTTCAAGCACCCTTTGGGTGTTGTTCTGTTTCTTAGCCCTCAAAATGCTCACGGAGATATTCTTGTTGGTGTAATAGCGGACAAGGCTATGGTAATCCTTGACCTCTTTATACACCTTATCAATAATGTCCATACGTTCCTTGTCATTGAGGGATAGCGAGGTTGAGGTAACAATCTGTTTCAGTTCTTTGAGCAGTTCGGTACTCTCGTTCAAGAGCGTGGAATAACCGTTGGCGATTGCCGTCAGTTCCTGTGGGCTGAAATTCGGGTCGTTCATCATCTTGCCGAAATTGTTTACATACATTTCGGACACATCCCCCACAAGCAACACCGTTTGTTGTACTTTTCGGGCATCTTTCACCAAGTTGCTCACGGCTTTCAGTTTGTCGTAATATTCCTTGCCTTGCTCATACACCTTTTTTACCTCATTGAAATTCTTAACCACGTTGGACACGGTGGATGAGGTCTGTATGATTTCATTCGCACTGTTGATGATACCCGATGCAAGGTTTGCAGGGTCGGTAACTACCCATTGTGCCTTAGCGGACGGTGCAACGGCAAGCATAAATGCCGTAGACACCAGTAACATTACTTTCTTCATTGTTCTGATTTTTTTAAATGATTAATAACTATTTGATTTTTCACGTCTTTGGAGGGCGATACGCTTAATGGCTTGTTCTACATTGCCGTCCAGTTCGGATGCCAGTTGCATGACCTCCATTTTTTCCGTTTCCTCCGTGGTGTACGCTAAGTATTCTTCGAGCGATACCTCTGTGGCATACACGGCGGAATGCGTACCGCCAAGCCCAATCCACACCTCTTTGTAAAGCCTTGACGGGTCGTTGTTCATGTTGATGGAAAGGATTTGGGATTTTTCCTTTTCCGTCAGTCCGAGCATCGCTTGGATGTCGTCAAACTTATTCATGTACTTGCGTTGGTCTAAGAGGATTTTACAGTCGGAATTGTTGATGATACTTTCCTTGACCACGGGTGACTGGATGATGTCATCCACTTCCTGCGTGACCACGATAGCCTCACCAAAAAATTTGCGAACGGTCTTAAAAAGGTACTTGATGTACTCTGCCATTCCCTCTTTGGCAATGGCTTTCCATGCTTCCTCAATGAGTATCAGTTTACGCACACCTTTGAGCCTGCGCATCTTGTTGATGAAGACCTCCATAATGATAATGGTCACTATGGGAAAGAGGATTTTGTGGTCTTTAATCGCATCAATTTCAAACACGATAAAGCGTTTGGAAAGCAGGTCAAGTTGCTTGTCTGAATTGAGCAGGTAATCGTACTCGCCACCACGATAGTAAGGCTCTAATACGTTGAGGAAACCTGCAACGTCAAAGTCTTTTTCCCTTACCTGTTTTTCTTTCAGTACTTTTTTGTAATCACCTTTTACATACTCATAAAATCCATTGAAAGAGGGATATTCACCGCTTTGCTTGATACGGTCGATGTAACCGCTCACGGCATTGGATAACGCCACTTCCTCTGAACGGGTCGGCGGTTCATCGTCACGCTTCCAAAGTGTAAGGATGAGCGTTTTGATACTTTCCCTTTTCTCAATGTCGAATACGCCGTCATCCGTATAAAACGGGTTGAATGCAATCGGGTTGTCCTCTGTGTAGGTAAAATACACACCATCTTCACCTTTGGTCTTTCCCTTAATCAACTCGCACAGTCCTTGATAGGAATTACCTGTGTCCACGAGCAGGACGTGTGCGCCCTGTTCGTAGTATTGGCGCACCATGTGATTGGTGAAAAAAGACTTGCCCGAACCCGATGGCCCCAAAATAAATTTGTTGCGGTTCGTGATAATGCCTTTTTTCATGGGCAGGTCGGAAATGTCCAAGTGGATGGGTTTGCCCGTGAGCCTGTCCGCCATTTTTATACCGAAAGGCGATGGCGAACTTTGGTAGTTGGTTTCCTCGGTGAAGAAACATAATGCAGGTTCGATGAACGTATAGAAACTTTCCTCTGCCGGAAAATCGCCTGCATTGCCAGGCATGCCTGCCCAATACAGCGTGGCAACATCCACCGTGTTATGCCTCGGTCTGCATTCCATCAAAGCGAGCGCACTGCCCGTGTCGTTCTTTAGCTGTTTGAGTTCGCTTGGATTATCCGACCACGCCATCACATTGAAGTGCGCACGGATGGAGGATAGCCCGAAGCTGTGCGCTTCGTTCAGATACCTTTCAATCCACTCTTTGTTAATCTGATTGGCACGGCTATACCTTGCCAGTGAGTGCATATTACGGGCTGACTTTTCAAACTTGCGCAGGTTCTCATCGCTGTTATCCAAAAACAGGTACTGGTTATAGATATGGTTACAGCTAAGGAGCAAGCCCACGGGAGAGGCAAAGGACAACAGGCAATCGCTCCTGTCCGTGGACAGCTTTTCATACCTTGTATTTGCCGATACCGTGCCCGGCAAATCGTCCGTATCGGACAGGGTGTGCAGGCACAGCCTTTTGTTGCCGATACGCACATCTTCACTGCCCAAAGCTATATCCTGCATGGGCGTTCCGGCTTCCCTCGACAGGGTAAGGTACTGTTCGAGCAGACCCTGTGTGTCGCTTGTGCCGATGATGTCATCCTCGGTCAAGCGTTCCAGTTTCACAAAACCGCTATCATTGATAATCCGCTCAAACTGTGCAACCGTCTCCATGAAACGGCGGACGGTTTCTTTATCCCGAATTTCTTTCGGGATGAGGACACCTCTGCAAAGCGAACTAAAGTTGCTCTGCATCCGCATCCGCTCTTTGGTTGTCTTGGTGAGGAACAGGTAGCAGTAATGGTTTAAAAAAGGACGTTCGTTGAAATGCTGTTGATAGGACTTTGCAAGAAAACTCTGGTCGTTCTGTGCAATATCCGGCGCATAACTTTCCTTGATGTACCAATCCTGTTTGTGGACAATGGTATAGTCCGGCAGGGTCTTGATAGCCTTGTGCCATGCCGAGTGTATGGCATCGTACTCCGCCGATGCCACAGTGAACAGTTCCGGCAGGTGTACCCGAAAGCAAGCCGTGATGTCTGCATCCTTTGAAATGATGCAGTTGTGTTCCACCGCCAGTAATGGAAACTTGCTTTCCAACGTTGTGACTTTTGCAGTATTTCTCATAGGGTATTGGATTTAGTGTTGAACTTCAAATAGCGGTGTACAGCTCTGCGACAGATGATGTATTTCGGATGTCTTTTCTTTGCCCCGACTTTCATCAAGCCATGTTCGCCGTATTTGCCGTTCAATGCGAATGTCTGCCACACGATGAGCGATGCACCGCCTGCTCCGATGAACAGACAGATGTAAGAGTTTACACCTGCCATGTACATAATCATGACGAGGACAAGCACACCGAGCAAGCCTCCGGCGAAAATGAACAGGTACTGTGCTTTCAGTCCTTTGAACTCGACCGTTCTCCCAATGCCTTTATTGATATTGTAATTGCTCATAATACGCCAGTTTAAAGGAAGAATGAGCGGAGAATGGTCGCCGCTACGATTAAGAAGATACAAGCCCCGAACCACGACGCAGCCGTCTTGCTTGTATCGGGGTCACCGCTACTAAATTTGTTGTACACCTTTACACCTCCGATTAGCCCAACCACCGCCCCAATCGCATAGATGAGTTGAGTTGCAGGGTCGAAGTAACTCGTTACCATCTGCGTGGCTTCTTGGATGCCTGCCGAGCCGTCGCCCTGTGCGAACACACCGAATGCTGACAGTAACGCAACGCCTGTCAGCGACACTTTTTTGCTTCGTTTTTCCATGATTTAACTGAATTAATTTGTTACTAATTCCCACACCTTGCGGGCTTTCGCAACAAAAGTCTTATGAAAATCGAAGCGTTATGGGAAACTGGAAATCAGCGGAATTAATTGGCAGGGTATGGCGATTTAGATAAAGAAAAAAGGTTTATATCTACAGGATAATGTTTACAAAGGGAAAGGTTTTACTATCTTCGCATAATGAAATATTTATCATTCATATTAGCTTTAATGGTGTTGATTTTATCAACAGCACCGTGCTTTATGGAAGATAAATGCCATGACCGAACATTTCAGATAGCAGACAACCAAGAACAGAATGAAGATGATTGTGATAAAGAATGTTGCTCGCCTTTTTTCACTTGCAAAACGTGTACAGGGTTTGTAGTAACTTTACTTCATTTTTCAATTCCACACGTTGTCAAGCAACCTGAAATGAAAATAAGCAGAATAATAGCATCACCTGTTTCAGACTTCCCCTTTTCTGTTTGGCATCCCCCACAGCTTGTGTAATATGTAGTGCTTTCAGCACAGTTTATTACTTGCGGTGCATAGCACCGCAATCATTCATTTAATCATTATTTTTTCAATGAAAAGAATATTAATTGTGTCATTTTTTATGGCACTCGGTTTTTGTGCATTTGCACAAAACACATTCAAAGCTGTAATTAAAGACAGCGAAAAAAAAGAGCCTTTAATGGGAGTAACCGTACAGATTACAGGAACTGCAATTGCAACAACATCTAATGAAAACGGACAAATCACTTTATTAGATATTCCCAACGGACTGCAATCAATACATTTTAGCTATATCGGTTTTAATGAACGCATCGATAATTTTCAATTTCCGTTAACGGACACCAGTGTTGTTGAAATCCTACTCGATGATAGTTCCGAACAATTGGAGGAAGTTGTCATTTCATCCACAAGAAGCACGAGAACCATCCAAAATATCCCTACACGTATTGAATTTATTGGTGGTGAGGAATTGGATGAAAAAGGCAACATGAAAGCCGGTGACATCCGTATGCTTTTGAGTGAAAGTACAGGTATTCATGTGCAAACGACATCGCCCACAAGTGCCAATGCAAGTATTCGTATCCAAGGACTTGACGGACGATATACGCAAATCTTAAAAGACGGTTTTCCGATTTATTCGGGTGCTTCGAGTGGGTTAGGTTTGTTGCAAATTCCACCACTTGACTTAAAGCAAGTTGAACTTATTAAGGGTTCAACTTCCACGCTGTACGGTGGTGGAGCAATAGCAGGTTTGGTCAATCTAATTTCCAAGACACCGACAGAAGAGAGGGATTTGCGTTTTCATTTAAATGGGACATCAGGTAGAGGTTTAGACATCAATGGTTTTTACGGACAAAAATTCAATAAAATTGGAACAACCATATTTGCTTCACACAATCGTAACGTAGCTTACGACCCTGCAAAAATCGGACTTTCTGCCATCCCCCAATTTGAAAGGTATGTGCTGAACCCTAAATTATTTGTTTACTTCAATGATAGAACAAAAATGAACTTTGGCATTAACACCACCATTGAAAACCGTTTGGGTGGCGATATGCTGTACATCAAAGGCAAAGGAGATAATACACATCAATATTTTGAAGAAAACAAAACACAGCGTTATTCTACTCAATTTGTTTTTGACCATACGGTAAATGAAAACAGTTTTATACAAGTAAAAAATAGCGTAAGTTATTTTAACCGCAATACAGCTATTCCCAATTACGAGTTTGAGGGAACACAAACGGCGACTTTTACAGAAGCAAGTTATACCCACAGCAAAGAAAAATCGGAATGGGTGACAGGTGTTAATCTTTGGACGGACAATTTTAAGGAAAAACAGATGACCACATTTCCGATGAGGGATTACACCCAGACGACTTTTGGCGCTTTTGTGCAAAATTCTTTTGAGGCTACGGATTGGCTTCAAATGGAAGCGGGTTTAAGAACGGATTATGTGGTCGATTACGGAGCAGTTTTTTTACCAAGAGTTTCGGCATTGTTTCAGATTGCAAACGGATTGACTTCACGTATCGGGGGTGGATTTGGCTACAAAACACCAACCATTTTTACCGAAGAAAGCGAACGCATACAATATCAAAACGTAATGCCTATTGACGATAATACCAATAAATTAGAAAGAAGTTACGGAGCAAATGCAGACATCAACTATCGTACTAATATTAGTGATGACTGGACTTTTAGCATCAATCATTTATTCTTTTACACCTATTTGGATAATCCTTTGTTACTTCAAAATATAGCGGCAAACACTTATCAATTTATCAACTCCTCCGGCTACATCCATACCAAAGGAACAGAAACTAATATCAAAATCGGCTATGACGATTTGAAACTGTTTTTGGGCTACACCTTTACCGATACCCGCTTGATTGAAAACGGAATAACTACCGACAATCCGCTAACCCCAAAACATCGGGTTAATTCTGTATTGATGTATGAAATAGAAGACGAATGGAAGATTGGTTTGGAAGCCTATTATTTCAGTCCGCAAAAGCTGAACGACGGGACAGCAGGAAAAGAGTATTGGATGTGTGGCTTTATGGCTGAAAAGATTTGGGAAAGATTTTCTTTGTACATCAACTTTGAAAATTTCCTTGATACAAGACAGACACGTTTTGACAACATTTATACAGGAACGATAACCAACCCTGTTTTTAAAGACATCTATGCACCATTGGACGGATTTGTAATTAACGGAGGGATAAAATTTAGACTTTAAAAACATGAATAAAACGATATTTAATATAACTAAAATGGATTGCCCAAGTGAAGAGCAATTAATTCGTATGAAATTGCAAAATTTCGATACGGTAAAGTCATTAGATTTTGATATTCCTAATAGAAAATTGAATGTTTATCATAGTGGAAACCCAGAGCCGATTTTTTCGGCTTTGGAAGCACTGAACCTGAATACAACATTACTTTCCACCGAAGAAAATAACGCAGTTATTGAAACAGATACACACAATAACCAACGAAAACTACTTTGGGCTGTACTGATTATTAACTTCCTTTTCTTTGGATTAGAAATGCTGTTCGGTATTTTTTCCAATTCAATGGGGTTGGTAGCAGACAGCTTGGATATGCTTGCCGACAGTATTGTTTACGCATTGGCTTTGTTTGCTGTTGGGGGGACGATTTTAAGGAAAAACAACATTGCCAAATTTGCAGGTTACTTTCAAATTCTATTAGCGGTTATCGGTTTCGTTGAAGTTATCAGACGTTTTATCGGAATAGAAACGATGCCCGATTTCAAAACAATGATTATTGTTTCTATTTTGGCGCTGATAGCTAACGTACTTTGTCTTTACCTATTGCAAAAGAACAAAAGTAAAGAAGCACACATGCAGGCTTCAATGATTTTTACGTCAAACGATGTTATTATTAATTCGGGCGTTATTGTCGCAGGTCTTTTGGTCAATTGGCTTAATTCCAGTTATCCTGATTTGATTATCGGAGTGATTGTATTTGTCGTTGTAGCAAGGGGAGCGTATAGGATATTGAAGTTGGCAAAGTGAATGTAAAAATAAATAGAGCCTGAAAAGCTAAATTTCAGGCTCTATTAAAATAATTCTGTGTCAGACAAACTCCCCAATATCAAAACCCTCCAAATCACTTTTCCGCAAATCGGGAGAACTGAAATCCGTTCCGGCGGAGAGGCTCTTATCCAACAATTCTGCAATCTTCCGTGAAGCCCCCTCCATTGAGTTTTCGAGCAGACCGAACAATTCCGTTCCATGTAATCGCTGAACTATATCCACCGCTTTCTGTTGCAGGGCAGGCTCTGGTGCCTCTTGCTCCAACCATGCCCCCACGGTCGTCAGTTCATCAAAGGTAACCCCTGTGGCAAACTCATTGTCGCTGTCCTCAAACCCGTATTCATCCCATTCGTCTTCCTCATTTTCAAAATCGGACATACTCCCGAAAACTTCATCCGGCTCACCCTCAATCTGCGGATTTTCCAATCCAAAACCTATCCCGTAGGTTTCTGTTCCAAAATTATCAGCTATCCCGTCACGTTCGCCCGATTGGCTCTTTGTGGCATTCAGTGGCAAGGTGTGGCGTTCCACGGGCTTGGGAAGACCCATAATATCCGGCAGGTCGGGGCTTTCCTTTTCCGGCTTTAACTCCTTGCGGACGTTCTTATGGATGACCACCTTATCTTTCAGCAAAAGGATAATGACGATGATAAGGCATATTACAATCAATGTTTCCATAGCTATAAGATTGGCTTTTGGTTTCGGGCATGGATTGTATTTATTTCCTCGCCGAAATCCTCAAAGTGGTGTTTCAATACACTGTGCAGGTAATCGGTAAGCGTAATATCTCCCTCTCCGAGAATACAGACGATACGGGATAGTTTCTTGTGGAAGTCCGGGCAGATATATACCGACTTTCCGCACCGTGCTACAACACCGGTCGGTCTTAAAAAAGCTGACTTATATCGGGCAATTTGCAGTACCTTTTTAGGTTGGTTTTGCTGTTCCTTTTTCATAATCGAATATTTTAAAAAATGGGTTTAAACTTATTGTTGAAATCATCGGTGATGGCTTTCTCGAACTGTTCAAAATGATGTTCGAGAATATTGTCCAAATAGGCATATAGGGGTATCTTATCCTCGCCGATAACCTGCACGATACGGGAAAGCCGTTCGTGGTATTCCTGCCGGATGTAGATGCTCTTATCGCCACGGCGTGTCATGGTATGGCTGTTGAGAAAACGCTCACCATAGCCTGTGCCGGAAGCCCTTTTTTGTCGGGTACGCTCTTTGGTTACGGGCTTTTCCGTAATGGTTTCCTTTGTCGGCTCTGCGCTCGGCTCTTGGGGGGCTACCGCCTGTTGGGGCTTCTTTGTTTCACCTGCCATAATGGACATGAGATATGCCTCGTCAATCGGGGCATTCGGCTTTTTCTTGTTTTCGTTGTCCATAGCAGTTAAAATTTGACGGTTCTTAGAAATTCATTGATGAACAAATCCAAGCCGGAGGTTTTCATCAATCTTTTATCGGGAGGTAACAGCGTGGAGCGGAAGACGGTCTTTGCCGTTGCTTCACTTTCCTTGCGGAAACGCTTGCTGTCGGAAATACGTGTTTCCATCGCTTGCAGTCCGACCTCCTTAATGACATTGCCGTAGATTTCGTACAGGTGCGATTTTTCCCTGCCATCGACCATGTTCCAAAACAGCCTTATGGTTTCGATGGAGGTCTGCCCGTGTTTCATAAGGACGTTGGTCAGCACATCGGTAAAGCTCAATGTACTTTCCATAACCACACGGTCTGCCGTGATGGGCGAAAAGATATGGTGCATTCCTGCCAGTGTATTCAGTAAGCCCAAAGTGTTCACCGTGCCCGTCAAGTCGAAGAAGACCATATCCACGGGAACAGCCGAGGACTGTATAAATGCTTCCGCATCCGTTAGGGCATTGTCGGCCCTACTTTGCAATACCGGATAGGCTTTCTTGTTGATGGTCGAGAATTGGCGGTGTGCCAGTTTTTTCAATATCTCGTTCTGCATGACCGCTTTCAAATCCCGTTCTCGCATCTGACAGATGCTGTGCTGTGGGTAATCGCAGTCAAAGACGGCTACGTTATAACCCATTTGGTAATGGAGTATGCTTGCCGTAACGGTTGTAAACGTGCTTTTTCCAACGCCTCCTTTTTGGCTTGAAAAAGCAATGAATTTTGTCCTGTTTGTTGCTTCCATTTCTATTCTATTTTTAAGTTTCTATTTCCGTGGACTGCCTGCCGTCCTGCATGGAACGGGGCTGTCATCCCTGCACGCTCTCCGGCGGTCTTGATACAATGCCGTCTGTCCGGCTTGCCGTCATCCATTCAGTCAGCCGTGCCGTCATTCCGGCTTCCATACAGGCAAGACCGATGGCTTGCCTGTCGTCCTGCCCGATGGAATGGCTACCGGATAGCGTTCATGCCGTCCGGTCTGCCTGCCGTTTGGAATGCCGTCATGCGTTCCGGCTTTCCTGCAATCCTGCGCTCCGTCATTCAGCATTGCCATCGGGAGCGAATGCCTGCAAACAGGCTTGCGTGACTGATAGCACAAAGAAGCAGGTTATTCCGATGCACTCTTTTAATGCGGTAGTTTGGGGCATTTGTTGGCAATGTTTGGTCGGGAGTAATAGGGCAATGCTTTGGAAAAGCTACCCTTACTTTGTAAAGGCTTAAATTCAAGAGGTGAATGGAAAAGTCATTGGAGAATGGAAACTATTGGCGGAACGGCACAAAGCCGTTTTTTTCCGCTTTACCCAATCCGACCCGTAGGGCGGATTTTCTGTTCACCCGAACAGAGCAAGTTATGTTTTGAGATGCTCGAAATAAATTCCGCATCTCAAAACCACTTGCCCTTGCAGGGGGCTGAAAACCGCTCCGAAGTCGGGGTTTATGATAATTAACTAAAGTTGAGCTCGCTAAAGCTCGGTTATTAATGGATTTAGATATGGAAGACAACAGAAGAAACCGAACAAACAAAGCTGGTCGCAAGCCTAAGAAAGACCCTGCCATCCACCGTTATTCGATTAGTCTCAACGACATGGAAAATGCACACTTCCTTACGCTGTTCGAGCAATCGGGAATGAAAGTAATGGCACATTTTATTACAGCCTGCATCTTTCAGAAGCCAGTCAAGACCGTAAAAATTGATATGGATGCAGTCGATTTTCATACGAGGCTGACCAATTTTTACAGCCAGTTCAGAGCCGTTGGCGTGAACTACAACCAAATTGTGAAGATACTTTACCGCAATTTCTCGGAGAAAAAGGCATCGGCTTACCTCTTTAAACTGGAAAAACAGACGGCAGAAATGGCGGAATTGTGCCGGAAAGTGATTGAGCTAACACAGGAATTTGAAAAAGAACACCTGCAAAAACACAGATACAGATAAGATGATTTGCAGAAACTGACAGATGATTAATTTATTTAAGTTTACTTCGCATAGAGATATTATAAGGAATAAATCCCTCTCGTAGATACAGTTGATACGCTTTTTCATTTTTAGCTAATACCGATAATTCGAGATAGTCTACTTCATTTTGGAGACCCCAGTCTTTTACTTTTTTTATCAGTTTAGCACCGATACCGTGTCCTCTGTAATGTTCATCGACAACAATATCCATTAAGTAAACGGCACTCAATTGATTAAAACATTCATAAGGTGGAGAGGCTTGTAATTGTGCGATTACAAATCCGACAATTAAATCGTCTTTTTCATAAACGTAGCCTACAAACCCGTTATGTTGGTCAATTACGCTTTTCAAAAAATCCTCATTTTGATATGTAGGCTTATGATAATACGGTTCTGTTTCTGCAGTTAATTTGAATAAAGCAAAATACAATTCATTAACACGTTGTATATCTTCTCTGGTAATTAGTCTAATCATCGTTTTCTTGACTTTGTTTGTTAGGAAGACCAAATTACAAAAATCTATCTTCTAATTAGAGAATTAAACATTAATATAAAAAAATGATAGCAAAGATTGGCAAGGGTGAGAATTTGTACGGTGCGATTTCCTACAACCAGCAGAAGATTGATACGGAAAAGGGGCAGATTTTGTTATTGAACAGGATACCGGAAACATTGGATAATACCTATTCGACCAGTTACCTGCACCAGTGTTTTGAGCCGTATCTGTCCGCAAATATCAAAACCGAAAAACCTGTGCGCCACATATCGCTGAACCCTGATCCTGCGGATAGGGTCAGCGATGGGCAATTCGTGAAAATGGCGCAGGAATATATGGAACGTATGAGGTACGGCAATCAGCCTTACGTTGTTTTTAAGCATACCGATATTGAACGTACCCATATCCACATCGTAACGGTGTGTGTGGGATTGGACGGCAAAAAGTTACCGGATAGTTACGACCATCCCCGTTCGATGGCAATCTGTCGGGATTTGGAGCAAACGTATAACCTCATACCTGCAACGGAAAAACAGCGTACCGGAAACGAACAGGTATTCCGTCCGGTGGATTACAGAGCCGGAGACGTTAAGAGCCAAATCGCATCGGTGGTACGACACCTGCCGAAGTATTACGGGTACGCAAGCTTCGGAGCATACAATGCCTTGCTTTCACTTTTCAATATCACCGCAGAGGAAGTCAAAGGGGAACTGCACGGGCTACCGAAAAACGGGCTTGTCTATTTTGCACTGAACGAGCAGGGCGAAAAAGCGAGCAATCCTTTTAAGGCATCCCTTTTCGGCAAACAGGCAGGACTGGACGAACTGCAAAACCAATTCGCAAAGACTAAGGAGAAAATGAAAGCCGACCCCACAAGAGCCGTCCTTAAAAGTACCATTGAAGTGGCGATACACACCGCCACCGATGAAGCCGATTTTAAAAAGCAACTGATGGAGCAGGGGATCAATACCGTGGTACGGCGCAACGATGAGGGGCGTATATATGGTATGACTTTTATCGACCACGAAAGTCGTACCGTTTGGAACGGTTCAGCTTTGGGCAAAAAACTATCGGCTAATGTCTTTAATGATTGGTGGAATGAGCAGGCGGTCGGGCAACGCAAAGAAGCTGAAAAAACAAATGCACAAAATCAGCCATCGACCGCAGGTAACAGCACCGCCGTAGAGAAAGAGGAAGCCCACGCACTTTTTAACTTCCTAAATAAAGAACAGCCGACCGATGATTTATGGATAGATGGATTGGGTGGGCTATTGCCGGAGGCGCAGGGCGAGGACTACGAGGAACAGGCATTTGCCAACCGTATGAAGAAAAAGAAGAAACGCAAAAGGTATGGAAGACAACAATAGCTTTTTTGACCATCAAAGACCAGGATTAACATCTTGGTCTTTGTGGTTTTTAATTTACTGTCAAACTAAGCCACCACAAGCCATCCGACACCCCTTTGTATAAGTGCTTTTAAATAGCCTCTAAATTCCCTGCATCACTAAAATTTTTTGTTATGCAAGGAGAAGACGATTTGAGAGGATTAGCCAAAATCATGGCTTTTATGCGTGCCGTAAGTATTCTTTTGGTCCTGATGCACTTTTATTGGTTCTGTTACGGGTTCTTTGCCGAACGTGGATGGACACTGGAAATTATTGGTAAGATATTGACCAACTTCAACCGTACCGCAGGGCTTTTTTCACACACGCTTTACACCAAAATTTTTGCCTTGCTGTTGTTGGCGTTAAGCTGTCTCGGTACTAAGGGCGTAAAGAATGAAAAGATAACATGGGCTAAGATTTATACCGCCTTAGCCATTGGCTTTGTGCTGTTTTTTCTGAACACACCATTGCTAAAGCTGTCGGCAGGGATTGCCACATCGCTTTACATCCTTACAACGAGTTTGGGATATATAGCCTTGCTCATGGCAGGGATATGGATGAGCCGACTACTCCGCAACAACCTGATGGACGATGTTTTCAACAACGAGAACGAAAGTTTTCAGCAGGAAACCAAGTTGATGGAAAACGAATACTCGGTTAATCTTCCCACGAAGTTTTACTACAAAGGTAAATGGAACAATGGCTGGATTAACGTAGTCAATCCTTTTCGAGCCTCAATTGTGTTGGGTACTCCGGGTTCAGGAAAATCGTATGCCATCGTAAACAACTACATCAAGCAACACATCGAAAAGGGCTTTTCGATGTACATCTACGATTTCAAGTTTGACGACCTCTCCACCATTGCCTACAACCAATTGCTGAAACACTCCGATAAGTATAAGATAACGCCTAAGTTTTATGTAATCAATTTTGACGACCCACGCCGAAGCCACCGATGCAATCCGCTAAGCCCTGCCTTTATGACGGATATATCCGATGCTTACGAAGCCTCTTATACCATCATGTTAAACCTCAACAGGTCTTGGATTTTGAAGCAAGGAGATTTTTTCGTGGAAAGTCCAATTATACTGCTTGCATCAATCATTTGGTTTCTGAAAATCTATGAAAACGGGAAGTATTGTACGTTTCCCCATGCTATTGAATTGCTGAATAAAAAATATGCAGACGTATTTACGATATTGACCTCATATCCCGAACTGGAAAACTACCTATCGGCTTTCATGGATGCGTGGCAGGGCGGAGCGCAAGACCAGTTGCAGGGGCAGATAGCATCGGCAAAAATTCCGTTGTCACGCATGATTTCGCCACAACTTTATTGGGTAATGACGGGGGATGATTTTTCACTGGACATCAACAACCCCCAAGAACCGAAAATCTTATGCGTGGGTAATAATCCCGACCGTCAAAATATCTATTCGTCTGCTTTGGGATTGTACAATTCGAGGATTGTAAAACTTATCAATAAGAATGATAAGTTAAAGAGTTCCGTTATCATAGACGAGTTGCCTACGATATATTTTCGGGGTTTGGATAATCTTATCGCAACGGCACGTAGCAATAAGGTGGCTGTGTGCTTGGGTTTTCAAGACTATTCGCAATTAATAAGGGATTACGGCGACAAGGAAAGCAAGGTCATCCAAAATACCGTGGGCAATATTTTCTCCGGTCAGGTAGTGGGCGAAACAGCTAAAAACCTAAGTGAACGCTTCGGGAAAGTGTTGCAGAAACGGCAAAGCATCACCATTAACCGCAATGACAAATCTACTTCTATATCCACCCAATTAGACAGCCTTATTCCGGCTTCCAAAATATCCACGCTCACACAGGGTATATTTGTCGGGGCAGTATCGGACAACTTCGATGAGCGTATCGAGCAGAAAATATTTCATGCTGAAATTGTAGTGGATAACGAAAAGGTTTCTGCCGAAACCAAAGCCTATAAGAAGATACCGCAGATATTATCCTTTACCGATGAACACGGCAACGACAATATGAAGCAAGTCATTGAAGACAATTACAGGCAGGTCAAAACGGACGTTTTGCAGATTGTGGAAAGCGAAATGGAGCGGATAAAGAACGACCCCGATTTGCAACATTTAGTGCAACAGGAATAATTTTTTTTAAAAATTTCTTGTATGATTAAAATCTATATCGTAATATTACGATATTAAATAACGGAACAATGGGCGCAAGCAAAACAGACCATTTCACAGAAGAACAAAACCAAATTGCGATAGTCGCAAAAGCGTTAGGGCATCCTGCAAGAATTGCTATTATAGAATATCTATTAAAAGTAAATGCGTGTATATGTAATGATATAGTGGATGAACTGCCATTGGCACAATCTACTATTTCACAGCATTTAAAAGAATTGAAAAATGCAGGGCTGATAAAAGGAGAGATTGAGGGTAATTCTATTTGCTACTGTATTAATGAAACGACTTTTAATGTCTTGAAAGAGTATTTCTCAAGAATTATCTTTACTGTAACCAATCAAAAATGTTGTTAATCATATGGAAATAGCTTTTATAATTTCAATAGTATTACTCATAGCCTATTCATTATTGGCATTGTTTGACGGTGTATTTCTACATTTATACAAATACCGTTTGTATGAGCATAAGGAAAGCAAATTTGAACATCTTACGCATACCGTCAGAGCCGTTCTGTTTACAGGCATTCTCATAGCACTGTTTATAAACATAGAAGATAACAGGTGGTTTTTATTAGGTATCGCACTGGTAGTCGCCGATATTATCACATTGGTTATTGATGCTTATGCAGAGAAAGACAGCCGTTCATTTATGGGAGGCTTACCACGTTGGGAATATATTATACACCTGTTGGTAAACGGTTTTCATTTCGCAAGTATAGCAGTATTCTTAGTGATTAAAATAAACCTTGACAGTAATGGAATTACATTAGCCAACAACTTTCAGCAGGTAGAGAGCTTTCATACCTTTAGAGCCATTGCTGTGAACCTGTTGTTCGGAGCGGTTTTAATAAGCCTGTTACATATCTTGGTTTACTTTCCAAAATTCAACTTCTATTTCAATAAGTTGAAACTTAAATGTTGCTAATTTTTTTGCCCAAAACAATCGTAATATTACGATGCAGTATATAATAATAATAAATATAAAAACAATGAAGCTATCAGAAATCAAAAACATCTTACCAACATTAGACAATGTTGAATTTCAATTAGAAAATGGAACTTTTGTTCCTGAACACTTCCACGTTACAGAAGTAGGTGTAGTTACCAAACACTTTATTGATTGTGGTGGAACAATTAGAAACGAGCAAGTAGTCAACTTCCAATTATGGAATGCCAATGATTTTGAACACAGATTAAAACCAACTAAGCTGTTAAACATCATCAAACTATCCGAAGAAAAATTAGGTGTTGAAGATGCCGAAATAGAGGTAGAATATCAATCGGAAACAATAGGAAAATACGACTTGGATTTTAATGGAAAAACATTCGTGTTAAGAAATAAAACCACGGCATGTTTGGCGCAGGATGCTTGCGGTGTCCCCGTACAAAAGCAGAAAGCCAATGTGGGCGAAACGCAAACTTCTTCTTGTTGCCCTCCCAATAGTGGTTGTTGTTAATATCTTAAATTACGAATAATGAATGTTTTTATCGTTTATGCACATCCTGAACCGAAGTCCTTAAATGCGGAGCTTAAAAATATAGCCATTAGCCACCTACAAGGTTTGGGACACGATGTCATTGTCTCCGATTTGTATGGCATGAAATGGAAAGCAGTTGCTGATGGCAACGATTTTCAAAATTATACGCATGGTGAGCGACTTTCTTATATGAGTAACTCGCTTGAAGCATTTCAAGGGGGTACACAGTCGCCGGATATTGCGGAAGAACAGGAAAAGCTACTTTGGGCTGACATTATAATATTCCAATTCCCCTTTTGGTGGTTCGGAATGCCAGCAATTCTTAAAGGATGGATTGATAGGGTTTATGCCTGTGGATTTGCTTATGGAACAGGAAAATATGGAGGGAAGCATTGGGGAAATCGCTATGGGGACGGCACACTGAAAGGAAAAAAAGCCATGTTGTCCATAACCATCGGTGGTAGAGAACCCCAGTATCAAGAAACGGGAATAAATGGATATATCGATGATTTATTGTTCCCTATACATCATGGTATGTTATGGTATCTCGGAATTAGCGTACTCCCACCACATATAATCTATCAGGTTCATGGTTTAACAGAGGAACGATTGAACAAGGAAATTATGGCTTTTGAACATAGGCTCGCAACCTTGGAAAATACACCTGTACTACCATATAGATACCAAAACGGTGGAGATTATAATGACGAACAGCAATTAAAAGAGCATTTAATTAATGGTAAGTCTGGTCTTTCCATACATCTTAAATAATAAGCAAAATGAGCAAAAACAGTATTTATTTAGAGATACAAAGTGTTATTAACGCTTTGGAGCCAAAGGATATTTCATCTAAAAGAAAAGAGATACTTCAGCCTTTGGTCGACTTTATCCAAGCCAAAGTCGCCCACCAAAAAACAGTGCAGATTAACTTTATTTGTACACATAACTCCCGAAGAAGCCATTTAGCCCAAATATGGGCACAAGTAGCAATTGCATACTTTAATATTCCGAATATACATTGTTATTCGGGTGGTACGGAAGAAACCGCTTTATTTCCTAAAGTAGCAGAAACATTATCAAATCAAGGGTTTAATATTTTTAAAATTGCTGAAAGCAATAACCCCATATATGCCATAAAGTATGATGATAATGCTTTGCCTGTAATCGGCTTTTCTAAAAAATATGATAGCCCATTCAATCCTGTATCAGCGTTCATAGCTATTATGACCTGTTCGCAGGCAGACGGGGGATGCCCTTTCATTGCAGGAGCAGAAAAGAGAATACCTATCACATTTGAAGACCCTAAGATTTCAGACGGCAAACCGGAGCAATCAAAGGTATATGCGGAAAGAAGTTTGCAGATAGCCACAGAAATGTTTTATGTCTTTTCAAAAATCAATCGATAACCAATGCAACCAAAACTAAAATTTCTTGACCGTTACCTAACGTTATGGATATTCCTTGCAATGGCGACGGGAATAGGATTAGGGCATTTCTTTCCGAGCATTTCCAATGTTACAAATGCTTTATCCGTAGGCACGACCAATATTCCTTTGGCAATAGGTTTGATACTGATGATGTACCCGCCATTGGCAAAGGTTGATTATTCATTATTACCTATGGCATTTAAGGATAAAAAAGTAATCGGTATATCCTTATTGCTAAATTGGGTTATCGGCACAGTACTGATGTTCGGTTTAGCAGTTTTGTTTTTACGGAACGAACCCGATTATATGACAGGCTTGATATTGATAGGTTTGGCAAGGTGCATCGCAATGGTAATCGTTTGGAGTGACTTAGCTAAAGCAAACAGAGAATATACAGCTATGTTAGTAGCCCTAAATAGTATTTTTCAAGTGCTATCTTACAGTTTATTAGTTTGGTTATTCATCAATGTCTTACCCAACAAATTAGGATTGGCTAACTTCAACGTAAGTGTATCAATCAAAGACGTAAGCGAAAGCATATTGGTATACTTAGGCATTCCATTCTTAGCAGGTTTTATAAGCCGTTACACATTGGTGAAATCAAAAGGGATAGAATGGTTTAATAGAAAATTTGTACCGAAAATATCTCCTATTACCTTATATGCTTTATTGTTTACGATAATATTAATGTTCAGTCTTAAAGGAGATAAGATATTAGAATTGCCTGGGGATGTTATCAAAGTCGCAATACCCTTAGTAATTTATTTTGTGCTGATGTTTTTTGTAAGTTTTTTTATAAATAAATCCCTAAAGGTTCCTTACGATAAAAATGCCTCTATCTCATTTACAGCAACAGGTAATAATTTTGAATTGGCAATAGCAGTAGCAATTTCAATTTTTGGTATTCACTCTCCGCAAGCCTTTGTAGGCGTTATCGGCCCATTAGTTGAAGTGCCTGTATTGATATTATTGGTACGAATAAGCCTTTGGCTTAAAACAAAGTACTATCGTTAGATTCTTATATACGCTTAGGGAAGTTTAATTTATATAAGTCAATATGAAAAAATATGATTTAATAGTAATTGGAGGAGGTCAGAGTGCGTTGGCTCTCGCATATTTTCTTAGACGTACAGATTTGAATTATACGCTGTTAGATGATCAGGAGCGAACTGGTGGCGCTTGGCTCCACGGATGGGATTCTTTGACCCTATTTTCACCTGCGGAGTTTAGTTCATTACCGGGATGGTTTATGCCGGAATCAATTGGAAAATTCCCTTCTCGTGACGAAACAATTCAATATTTGGATGCTTATGAAAAGAGATATGACATACCCGTTATAAGATCCACTAAAGTTCTGGATGTTGAGAAAACAGAAAATGGTTTTCTATTGCATACCACAAAAGGCGACTATTTAACAGATGCTCTTATATCGGCAACCGGCACTTGGTCTGCACCATATATTCCTAAAATCAAGGGACGTGATGAATTCCAAGGTATTCAGCTACATTCAGCCGAATACAAAAGCCCAAACATCTTCAAAAATAAAAAAGTTTTGATTGTTGGTGGTGGTAATTCGGGGGCACAAGTGCTTTCTGAAATATCTACTATCGCAAATACAGTATGGTCGACAATTGACGAACCAACTTTTCTGCCTGACGATGTTGATGGACGGGTATTATTTGATACTGCTACTAGTATATATAATTCCTTAAAGGAATCCTCTAATATGGAGATACCAAAATACAATTTAACCGATATTGTAATGATACCCTCTGTTATAGATGCTAGGAAGAGAAATGTTTTATATAGCAAGGGTAAAATACTATCAATTGGAAAGGATGAGGTTAAATGGGAAACGGGTGAAGTCGAAAAAATTGATGCTATAGTTTGGTGTACAGGCTTTAGACCTTCCACAGAACATTTAAAAAATTTAAAAATCAAGTATGAAGATGGGATAATTCACACTTCCGGAACAGCAGTAGATGATATGCCTGGACTCTGGTTAGTAGGTTATGGTAATTGGACAGGTTTTGCCTCCGCTACATTAATAGGCGTAGGTAGAACTGCTAGAGAAACAGTTAAAGAGGTAACAGCATATTTGATTCAGTCTCACAAATAATCAGCAAAAATTTGAATTCAATATCCCTTTAAATAATATAAAGTAATAAATTATGAAAGAGTGTTGTAATATACATATGGTAATCCCAGATTTTTATAATGCCATCTACCTATATGCATTAAAACGAGTGCATGATCCAATTTTGGCAGAAGATATTGTACAAGAAGTGATGTTGAGAATATGCCAAGCACACAAAAAAAACACAATTATTGAAAACGTAAGGGCATGGTTATACCAAACAACACGTTTTGTGATAGCAGACCATTTTAGAGAAAAAGCTAAATTAAATATTCAATTATCGGATGAAATTGAAGAACCTAACGATAAAGAAGATGAAGCAAAAGATATTTCTGTTTTTAGCGATGGAATGCTAGCAGTTATTAACTTATTACCAGAGAAGTATGCGTTACCACTAAAATTGAGTGATATTGACGGAGTTCCACAAAAAGAAATTGCACAAAAACTAAACTTATCACTTTCAGCTACAAAAATGCGAATACAACGTGGTAGAGAAAAAATTTATCAGCTATTTACCGATTGTTGCGACATCGTATATAATAAGCAAGGAGCATTTGTTTCTTGTACAATAAAGTCTTTTTGTAAACCTCTTTTGGATATAGAACATAGACTAAAAAATAATGCTTGATATAAAAAACAAAAAAGACACATGAAAATGTGTCTTTTTTGTTTTGCTTCCGACTTCTATATAAAATAACAAGCAATATGGAAGCAAATAAAATAATCATTTTTGAATTAGGAGGTTGTTGTTCAACCAGCCTTATGAACCCTTCTCACTATTCCGACTTAAAGCAGTTGGATACTTATACGAAGGAACTCCAAAAGCATGGAGTAACCTTATTGCGCATAAATGCCGCATTAAAACCTGACCTACTAAACCAAGTTCCAGGAATCGACGACTTTTTGAATGACAAAGGAATGGATATTTTTCCTATTACAGTAATTAGTGATGTAGTTGTTAAGACAAAAGAATATCCAAATCTTATTGAACTTGAAAAATGGTCTGGAATTGAAGTAAACCATTAATTAATAACATTAAAATAAATAGATAATGAATAGAGAACAATTGAAAGGTTATTTGCCCGAAGAATTGGCATTTACAAAATACATGTTTTTTACAGGCAAAGGTGGTGTAGGAAAAACCTCATTAGCGTGTGCGACAGCAGTGTCTTTGGCAGACAGTGGTAAAAAAGTGCTACTAATAAGTACCGATCCAGCGTCTAATTTGCAGGACGTATTTGAAACAGATATAGACAATAAAGGAGTTGTGGTTAAGGAAATTCCAAATCTTACAGTCATCAATCTTAATCCTGAAGATGCTGCTAAAGAATATCGAGAGACTATTATTGCCCCTTACAGAGGTAAGATGCCTGAAATGATGATAAAGAATATGGAAGAACAACTTTCAGGTTCTTGTACGGTAGAGATTGCAGCTTTTAATGAGTTTTCTGAAATCATAACAAGCAAGGAAAAATCGAACGCTTTTGATTACATTCTTTTCGATACTGCACCAACAGGACATACGCTTCGTATGTTAGAACTTCCGTCTGCGTGGGACAATTTCATTAGTCACGAAAACCCAACAGATAATTATGTAGGCCAGCTATCAGGTATGAAAGAAAAGCAAGCTATGTATAAAGAAGCTGTAGATCGACTTTCTGATTCTGATCAAACAACCATAATCCTTGTATCCAGACCAGATTACACACCCTTACAAGAAGTTGCTCGCTCGTCACAAGAATTATCTGAAATACAGATCAGCAATCAATGGGTTGTGATCAATGGATTGATGGACAAACCTGAATCCGATGATCAGTTGGCGAAAGAACTTTACAACAAACAGACTCTATCTTTAAAAGAAGCTCCAAAAGAACTAGAAAATTTGAGAAACTTCTTTGTCCCATTAAGATCCTACAATATGACAGGAATAGATAGTTTACGTAATTTCTTTTTTTCTGACAAAATTAATGTCGAGGATGCTTCAGAAAAATTTGAAGATTACAAGAGATTAAATGAGTTAGTTGAGTACTTGTATGCTACTAACAAAAGAGTAGTATTTACAATGGGAAAAGGTGGTGTTGGAAAATCAACAATGGCTGCCACTATAGCAAGCGGTCTGGCCGCAAAAGGTCAAAAAGTGCATCTTACCACTACAGACCCTGCCGATCACTTGAAATACATCGTATCGGCCACTGATAATCTTACTACAAGCAATATTAATCCGGAAAGAGAGCTAGAACAATATAAGTTAGAGGTCATTAATAAAGCAAAAAAGAATGGGAAAACGGAAGAAGATATTGCTTATATAGTAGAGGATCTTCAATCTCCATGTACCAAAGAAATTGCAGTTTTTCGGGCTTTTGCAGACATTGTTAATAAGGCTAACGAAGAAGTTATTATTATTGATACAGCTCCCACAGGACATACCTTATTGTTATTGGATAGTACAGAAAGCTACCATAAAGAAGTAGAACGTTCACAAGGTGACATTCCGCAATCCGTTCGAAGTTTATTACCAAGATTACGTGATAAGGAAGAAACTGAAGTAATTATTGTGACACTACCAGAAGCAACACCTGTTTTCGAAGCTGAAAGGCTTAAAGCTGATCTTTCTAGAGCCGGTATTGAAAATACTTGGTGGATTGTAAACAGTAGCATGAGTAATGCTGATACAAAAAGTCCACTATTAAGAGCTAGAGCTAGTACCGAACAAAGATGGATAAAACACGTTCATTCGATCACTGCTGGGCATATGGTATTGGTGCCATGGCAACAAGCAGAATTAAAAGGGGAAAATTTATTTGAACTATTAAAATCTTAAACCAAAAAATATGAAAGAAACAAAGAAGAGTTTTTGGGAGAAACTTACGTCAACCTCAAATAATAGTTGCTGCTCACCCAGTCCAAAAAAGGAAGAAAAAGCAAATGACGAACAGTTGAAGACAACTGCGAAAAAGGAGCAAAACGAAAAAACGGAGGAGAGTAAACCACCCCAAACTAATTGTTGTGGCTAAAACAAATGATGGAGATATGATTATCTCCATCATTTGTGCTTTTTTATAATTTTTTAAGACTATTTAATAATAAATCAAAACAATCTAAAATGAAAAAATCTATCGTAGCGAGCGGTGGTATCTTTGCCGCATTATTAGCATCTACTTGTTGTGTCACTCCTTTATTAGCATTAGCTGGAGCATTAGGCATTGGCGTAGCTCAACTTAGTTTTCTGATTAGTATAAAGCCTTATTTGATTACGGTGAGCCTTTTTGCTATAGCTTATAATCTTTATAAAGCCTATAAGCCAGCTAAAAATAGTTGTTGTGTTGTTCCAGATAATAAAACAAGTGCCGGAGGTAAGATAATGAAATCAAAAGTGTTTTTGTGGGCAATTGCGATTTTTACTATAATAATCCTAATGCTCCCTTATATGGGTATGGCACAAGCGAAAGTAAAATCAACTCAACTACAGAAAAAGATTGTAAAGACAGAATATTACTCTGAAAAACTTACGCAATCATGCTGTATTGCTATTGTAGAATACTCCTTAAAAAAGGTTGATGGTTATGAGAAATTAGAGGCAAATACAGAAAAAAGATTATTAACCGTTTGGTATGACGCTAATAAAACCAATGCTGAAAAAATAAAGGAAGCTATTAACAAGACACCATACAAGGCTGTGATTAACAAAAGTTCTAAATAATTACCTACATATTACAAGTTCACAATGGTAATAGCCCATACTATTACCATTGTTTATCTGCCTTTGAAAATAGTTGAATGGAAAAATTTTACAATGAAACACTGTTCAAACTGGAAACAGCAATCAATGATATGGAGATTGAAACCGATTGCTCCATACAGCGGATGGAGGCTGTTATACACCTCATTCTCGAATACCTGTCCGAAGTAAAAGAATTTGTCCTAAAAAGAGGGTTTAAGAACATAGAAGAAGAAATCAGATTTTTTAAATATCAGAAACCCGTAATCCTGTCAAAACTCATTTACTACAACGCCATTTACAAAATCGAGACAAAGAAACCGTATGGTACAAAGCCCATTAAGAAATATCTTAACAAAGAACTGAAAAAGCTCAAAAGGTTCTTTGATAACAACCTTGAATTTTATAAATATTATCGCAATAATAATTCCTTTCTTGACGAGAAGTTCTTTGTACGGGGCAAGCATGATATTAAGCTATGTTTAGATACCTACTATTTTCAGTCTGACCAGTCCTTTTCCACATCGCATGATTATAAAGTTGCCAAGATAATGGCGAACGATTTGATACAGGTCTATATCGAAGACCAACTATATAAGAATATGGAGCAGGAAGACCGATTAACAGACCTGCCAAAGTTGAATTGGACAGGTAGTAAGGCTTCATTGATAGAACTGATTTATGCGTTGCATTATCAAGCTGTTTTCGATAATGGGAATGCGGATATTAGATTAATAGCCAAGTATTTTGAAAGTACGTTTAATGTGGATTTAGGTAATTTTTATCAGACCTATTTGGAGTTGAGAACCCGAAAGATGAACCGGACTAAATTTCTCGATGCGCTTCGGGAGGAGCTTATACGGAGAATGGACGAACAGGACGAAAAGTAGGATTTGGGCGTGCCACCGCCTGCATTTTGCAACTATGCACCAGGCTAACGGAAAAATGTAGACGGGTCGGGCTATCCGCTATATCTTTTGGGGATCTGCGAGGACCGCAAAAGGATGTCGCTTCTATCCCTCACGCTATATGCCGTTCAGAAAGTCATTTTATTTCCTTTTTGGTTTCCTGTTGTCAAACTCAAAAGAGGTATTGCCTTTATCGTCCATGATGATATAGGCATTGAATTTATTGCCCGATTTGCTTTTCATGCCTTTGATAAGGTTGGTCTTTCCTTTGGTCACAAGACTTTCTATATCGGCAAGGCTCAACGGCACTCCGCACACATTTCGGAATTGAAGCCAGTTGCAAGCTTCATCGGGGCATTTGACAACCTTGTTCCAAATCAATAGCTGACGGCTTTTGCATTTAGGGCAGGTCAGTTCGGGTTGCTTTTCTTTGGCAATGCTTGTGTCCAAAAGTTCCCGTGTAATGGAAGTGGCATAGGCTTTCATTTCACGGTGAAAAACATCTGCATCTGCCTCGTTGTTTTCGATTTTCTGCAATGCCATTTCCCATTCGGCGGTCATGGCTACATCGGCAATACTTTTATCCTTTACAGCCCCGTAAACCTGCAATCCCTTATCGGTAGGGATAAGGGATTTCTTTTCACGCCTAATGTAATCCCTCTTAAAAAGCGTTTCTATAATAGAGGCTCTTGTGGCAGGTGTACCGATGCCGATGTCTTTTAGGGCTTTCCGTTCTTCCTCGTTGTCAATCTCTTTTCCGGCATTTTCCATTGCGGACAACAGACCTGCCTCGGTGTAAAGCACAGGCGGTTTGGTTTTCTTTTCCAGTACGGATGCCTCTTTGATTTTCAGCTCATCGCCGACCTTTAATTCCGGCAGTTCCTGCACAGGCTCGCTGTCTTCATCTATAAATTTTTCCTTGATGCCACGCCAGCCGGCTTCAAGGATTTTACAGCCTTTCAATGTGAAATCATAGTGTAAAGCCTGTAATCCGATGTCCGTTATTTCTTTGGTACAGGCAGGTGAAAGGGTTTCCAGTAGGCGGTGCGCAATCATATCATATATGACGTTTTCGTGTGCGGACAATTTGGACGGGATTTTTTCGGTAATCAGCAGACCGTGGTGGTCTGTTACTTTTATATCGTTCACGATGCGTTTGTTGAAACGACCCCATTTTACTTTTCCGACCGCTTTTTTGCAGGAAGCTTTCGCTTCTAAATTCCTTACCAGTGCAGGGATTTCCGACCACATATCTTCGGGGATGTGTTTGCTCCCTGTACGGGGATAGGTGATAAACTTCTTTTCGTATAGGCTTTGGGTAATCTTCAATGTTTCCTCGGCAGTATAGAAAGCCCTTTTATTCGCTTCTTTCTGCAATCCTGTTAGGTCGAACAGCAAAGGCGGTTGCTCCGAAACTGTTTTAGTATCCACTGTCGTAACGGTCGCTGTTCGGTTACGTTGAATGGATTTCAGCGTATCGTCTGCGAGTTTTCTGTCATTCCATTTGGTCTTGGAAAGGCTCTTAAAGTCTGTAAACTCTTTGCGGTGTTCCAACTGGATTTGAAAGTATTTTTTGACGGCAAAATCCCTATTTTCCAAATACCGCTTGCAGATAAGGGCAAGCGTTGGCGTTTGTACTCTACCAAGAGAGTACACGCCACGCCCTGCCGAAATACTCAATGCCTGTGAGGCGTTGATACCCACAAGCCAATCGGCTCTACTTCGCCCTTGTCCGGCTCTGTACAGTCCGTCAAAATCGCTTCCGGCTTTTAAGCTGTCAAAGCCCTGTTTAATCGCTTTTTCCGTCAGCGAGCTTATCCATAGACGTTCAAAGGGTTTCCGGCATTTCAGGTATTCATAGATGTACCTAAAAATGAGCTCCCCCTCACGTCCGGCATCGGTGGCCACGATAATACTATCGCATCTACCGATGACCTGTTCGATGATTTTCAACTGTTTCAATGCTCCGCTATCGGGAACATAGATTTTGTCCTTTTTTATCTTTCGTACCGTAAGTATAAAAGGGTCGGGCAAGATGGGCAGGGCTTCACGTTGGAAGCCTGATACCCCGTAATCTTCGGGCATCGCCAGTCCGACTAAATGCCCCAATGCCCACGTAATTTCATAGCCGATCCCTGCGAGGTAGCCATCCCGTTTTTCGGTCGCTCCCAAAAGGGTAGCTATTTCCCTCGCCACACTTGGCTTTTCTGCAATGATTGCTTTCATAATACTGATGGATTAAGTGTTGGACATTTCTCTTTGAGAAACCCCTCCATCTCTTTTGAGAGGGGATTTCCAAAGAAAAATGTTTTTTGATGGTATTATCTTCTCACTCCTTTGGATTTAGCCTGAGCGTTAGGCTCATTCTGCCGTTGCTGTTGCCTCGTATTTTTCGGCTTTTGTTGTTCCGGTTTCAAAGACTCTCGGATGTTCTTTGTCGCCTCGTTGGTCTTTCCCTCAGAGTTGACGGCAACCTGTGTTTTGTGAGCCTCGGCAGGCTGTGCCTTGTTTTTCAGTGCATTGGGGTTTCTAAAGCTGAAATCATATTTCCCTGTTTCTTTGTTCAGCGCAACATACCCTTTGTACGGCTGTCCTTTTCCGTCCTTGAAATCTGAAACGTAAATCGTCTTGCCCTCAGTGAGTTGCTTGTGCTGTTCATCCGAAAATACTTTGTTGCGGAACATCTTCGGGTCGTTTTCCTGTGCCTGTTTGGGTGCTTTATCTCCAAAAAGGTACTCTGGATATTTTTTGTCGGCATTGAACTGTAGATAGGCATTTTTGTTCGTACTGTTTTTAAAGTCCAATCCCTCTAAATAAATGGCTTTACCATTTTTATAATCCTGTTTTTGGTCTTCGGTCAGCTTTACGCCCTTAATCTCATCGGGTACTTTTATCCTGTCCTGCCGGAATGCGATAACCTCATTCGTTAGGTGGTCGATACTGATAACGGACGGTATTTTTTCACCTGTCTTGCGGTTGGTCAGTTCCACCACACGCCCCATATTTCCGGTTTTGAGCAGGTTCTCTCTGTCTTCTTTGGTAAATTCGTGACCAAAGAAAGGGGTTTTGAGGTTCGGCTCATGGCGTACACCGTACATCATAAATACCGCCTTTCCATTCGCACCGCTTTGAAGACCGAGCCTTGCATCCGAACGGAGAATTACCGTATCTAAATTGACACTTACAGGCATTACGAAATTGGTTTTGTAACCCTTTAGCAAGGTGTCCATTGCCCCCATTTTTTCGAGCGTTTCCCTTTTCACACCAAGTTGCTCTAAAGTTTTCCAGTCTACATCTTCTGCCTTAAAACGGTATTCATTTTTTTCCTGCGTTTCCGGTGTTGCCTGTGCCGTTTGTGGTGTTTCCACATCCTTTTTGGTTTCCTGTTGTTGCTCCTTTGGTTCTTTGACCTCGTGCTTTGCCATAACAGCCTCGCCCTCTTTGGTGGGGATATCGACCTGTTTCTGCATTTCTTTTGCGGTTTCCACCGCTTCATTTGCAGGTACTTTGAAAAATGAGAAATGGGTCGGGTCTTTAAGCTGTCGCCAAAAGTTGGAGAAGAAATTTGTAAACAAATCTCCGGTTCTGTCAACTCGCATAAATTGGCTTTGGTTTTTCTTGGTGGCATCAACGGTTTTCAGATTGCCGTTTTCGTCAACACCCGTGACGGCTTGGATTTTCTTTTTCTCCTTGTCCATCACCAACAGCACATCCGAAAGCTGTTCAGGATATTGCTGTGAATTTTCATTTGTCTGTTTGCTCATGACATTGATTTTTTAAAGTTTACATTGTCCGAAAGTACTCCTTATGACTCTCCAATCTGTTTATCCGTCCTTGGACGGCGGTGTTTGTCCGGGATTTTCTTTTGTACGCCGTATGGGGGCTTTGAAACTTTCCCTAATGAACTGGTGTACATCCGATAGTTTGTAGTACAACTTTCCGCTGATGGTGTAATACGGTAATTTGCCCGTGGAGCGGTATCGTTGCAAAGAGCGGTGGCTGATTTTCAGCATGAGGAGCAGGTCTTGGTTGTCCAGTAATTCCTCGCCATCTATGCTGTGCCGTTCTTTCTTGATGTTTAGGACGTACTCTTTTAAAATATCGAAACGCTCCATGATGCGTTCCATCCATGCGATAAATTCCATTCTGTCGATGTTCATAACAAATACTTTTAATGATTTCTAACACCACAAAATTGGAGCGATTGGCGGAGGCTGTCTTCCGATACGTGTCTATCAAAAAGGCACTTTTTTCATTTTTTTACAATTCATATAAAGTGCTGTTTTTGGGGTCTTTCCGCACTTTTGGTTAACTGGTCGGCATCCAAATCAATGGATTTGCCGATAGACACATATAGGCAAACATGTGTAAAGTATTGGTTTATTAAACTTTCTTGCCTTATGATAAGTAGCCTTAAGGCATTGGGTAGTTATATTTGTAGTATAAAACGTGAACGGCTACGGCCATCATTTATGTAAAAAAACAGAGGCTATATGAATCAGAAATTTGAAGCAGGAATTAACATCGCTATTAAGATACCTAAAGGTAAATACGAAAAAACAGTTTCTTTCTACAGGGATATACTGAAATTTGAAGTTTCGGAAAAGCCCATCGACAATCCAACCGTCTCCAGAACACACGAAGTAAAATTCGGAAATAATGTGATTTGGCTGGACTGCGTCGATAACTATACCCATTCGGAAACTTGGTTACAACTCACCGTTCCAAATGTGGCTGAGGCGACAGATTATTTATTGTCCAACGGTGTCGAAACATGTGATGAATTGGAAGAGTTGCCGGAAAATATGCACTGGATTCAAGACCCTGCTGGTACAGTTTTCAACATGCAACAACGTAAATAGGAATAAAATCTTTATTTCGTTTATTAAAACCAAAGTTTGTTGTCAAATTTGGAAGATAAAGACTACAGGTTGTCTTCCCTGTCCATATATTCCTCTAAACTGTATTTGAGTTGGTCTAAAAACAATGTCCGTGAGCCTGCACGGGTTTTCATTCGGTGGAAGCTGTTATGGATGTCGTTCAGCGATATACGGAACAGGATTTGAAACACCATGCTTATTTTGCGGATGCCTATTTTCCCGTGCGAAATGGCATCGTAGGCATAGAGTGCATAAATCAATTCGATAAGGGCATTTTTTGTCTGTGTCCAAAAGAAGTCCTTTGTTTCCTCGTGTTGCAATAGTACATCGGGATTTTGTTCGGGGCTTAGCTTTGTCGTTAGGTAATTATAGACTAATTCGTTGGCGATGATTTTCGCCACCTTATAATCAAAGTAGGTCGAAAATTGAGGGTCGATTTCAAATACATAACTGTTCAGCCCATCATAGCAATTGATTTTGCCAAGTGTAAAGTATTGTTCATCCCTGTCGGTTCTGCCGGAACGGTAGTAGCGGTAGAAGTCGGAATTGCAGACATGCTCTGTATATTCTTTTTTGAGTTCTCTCAGGTGCATGGCGAAATAGCTCTCATACATATTTCCGTTGCTCGCAGGGCATGCAGTTTCTATTCTGAACACTTTGTTGTAATAGATGAGTTTGCCAAGAACGGTCGGCTTTATCTGCTTAAAGAAAAGGATTTCGTCTTCTAATGTTTTGAAGCCCTCGTTTATTATATCTTCTTTGATGTCTCCAAGAAGTGATTTCAGATAGATTGTCATCCTGTATGCCTCGTCCATAAAACTCGAAGTCTCCGCCGACAATTTACGTTCCTGTTTCTGTATGTCGGAGACGATTTTGTGTAATAGGTGTCTCATAATACTAAAGGTTTAAAATGAAGCCAATATGCCTTTGCAAATTTTACGATTAGTATCGAACCTTTTTCATGAGACAGGACGAAGTCAGGGAAGATTTATTGTCAAGAACACAAAAGATACCTACTACAACTCACTGTGTTACTTTGTAAATATTTATCACGCTTAAAATTCGTAAATTGTCACAAAGTATTTAACATACCTATTATGGATTGAAAATAGCGTAAGATATGAATTGGAAAGTTTTTAATTTAAAATATGATAACAGGGAAACATGGGCATTTGAGCAATTGTCCTACTTACTTTTCTGCGTTGAATTTGGCAATAGAATTGGGTTGTTTCGCTATAAAAACCAAACAGGAATTGAAACAGAGCCAATTGAAAAAGAGGGAGCATTTTATGGTTTTCAAGCTAAATATTATACAACTTCAATCTCCGAGAACAAAGAAGATATTATTGATTCAATAAAAAAAGCGAAATCAAAGAATAGCCAACTAAACGAACTACTACTTTACGTTAACCAAGAGCTGTCAGAAAGCTCAAAGAAAGATAAGAAAAAACCTCAATATCAGGAAGAAATCGAAAAATCCGCTAAATCGGTTGGTGTTAATATCCAATGGAGAGTTCAGAGTCACTTTGAGTTACAATTAGCTTTGCCTGAAAATAAATACTTGCACGACATCTTTTTCAGTCTTGAACCAAGTGGTGTAGACTTACTTGATGAAGTTAGCAAACACAACCTGAATATTTTAAAAGCAATACAGACCGAAATACCTTTTGGTGACAAGCAGATTAAAATTGACCGAAATTTGCTAATAGCAAGTATTACAGATGCTTGTCAAAATAAGAAGAACATAATCATTTCGGGAGAGGGAGGCTGTGGCAAGACCGCAATATTAAAGGAGTTTTATGCTTTGAATAGCAACAAAATTCCAATTTGCATTTTTAAAGCAAACGAATTGAATGTTGCACATATTAACGATATATTTCGATTTGACAATCAGTTCAAATTGAATGAGTTTCTTGAAGTTTACAAAGATGAACCCATCAAAATATTTGTAATCGATTCAGCAGAAAAGCTGGCAGAGATAACGAATAATGATATTCTTAGAAATTTAATTGAACAATTAAAAGAGAATGACTGGAGCGTCATATTTACAACACGCTATGCATATCTCAATGATTTGACTTTCCATATCAGAGAGAACTATCAGCTGTCCTTCGAAGTAAATGATATTTCTCTGATTAGTATCGATGAACTAACAGCTTTATCCGAAAAATTTGAATTTTCATTGCCTGATAATCAGAAGTTTTCAGAAAGGCTTACAAATCTGTTCTATCTAAATGAATATATTCAGCAATATACCAATATTGATAAACAAGGTAGTTTTAACGGCTTTATTGATTTGCTGTGGAAAAAACGAATACAGAATAATATTGTTCAAAAAGATAATTTGCATCTCGAAAGAGAGCGGTGTATTATTAATATTGCCAAGCAAAGATGTGATACGGGAAGATTCTATATAAATGCTGAAAATTTACCACAGTCAGCATTATTTCAATTGAAGCAAGATGAGATATTGGGATATGACGAAGTCCATAGTGGATACTTTATTACACATGATATATACGAGGAATGGGCGTTAGCCAAAATAGTATCCCGGTGTTTTTCTAATTACTCAAATACAAAGCAATTTTTTGATGAATTAGGTGATTCGCTTCCTATACGGAGAGCTTTTAGGTTATGGGTATCAGAACACTTGTCTAACGGTAGTGGTGATATAGAGTCTTTTATTCAAGGAGCATTTAAAAGCGATGAAATTTCTCAGTTTTGGAAAGATGAGATTTTAATATCGGTTTTACTGTCTGATTATTCAGGAACGTTTTTCAACCTCTTTGAGAATGAAATCATCGAAAATGATTTTGCAATATTGAAACGAATTCTATTCCTGTTGCGAATTGCTTGCACGGATATTTCTTCGTTTGAGAGTATCGATATAATTGACCCCAAAGGAAAAGGATGGGAAGAAGTAATTTCTCTGGTCTATAAATACAAATCTGTTTTTTTTGACAGCAATCTAAACTTAGTTTTACCTGTTCTAAGTGACTGGTGCAAATCTATTAAAACAGGTAAAACTACAAGATACTCTGGTTTATTAGCTTTGAGTATAATACAAAAAACCGAAACAGAAGATAGCTTCTACATGCACAAGGATACAGAAGAAAAAATTCTGAAAGTGGTTTTCAATTCCGCCAATGAAATACAAACCGAATTAAAAAACATCTTCCACAAGGTAATAGAAAACAAGTGGACTAATCACAGAAAGCCTTACCATGGTTTATGTACAAAAATATTAGAGAAACCTTATATAGCGATAGATTTAATAAAATCACTCCCATTGGAAGTCATTCAATTATGTGATTTATTTTGGCAGAAACCTGCAAGAAAAAGTAATGATTGGAGTTATGATAGGGATAGTATGGAGAGTAAATATGGGTTGGTTGATGAATTTAAATTTAATTATTTTCCTGCAAGTGCAAATCAAACACCTATAAAATGGCTTTTGCAAGTCGCTTTTTATCCAACACTCGATTTTATTATAAATTTTACGAATAGAGCTGTTCAGACATATAGTCAGAGTGATTATGGCAAGGAGGACGTTGAAGAAATCACATTATATATAGATGAAATAGAAGTAACACAATATTTGAGTTGGTCTCTTTGGGGGATGTATCGTGGCAATGGTAGTCCAGTCGTTCCATATCTACTGCAATCAATTCATATGGCATTAGAAAAAACTCTTTTAGAGTACGCTCCTGCAACCAAACCTGAAATATTTGAACATGTTCTTTTAAAAATCCTAAGAGAGTCGAAATCAGCTTCTCTTACTTCAATTGTTTGTAGTGTCATACTTGCAAATCGCGATAAGCTTTATAATGTAGCATTGGTATTATTTAAAACGATTGAATTGTTCCATATCGACACAGTTAGGAGTACGAGTGAGTTCCACGCTCAATCTACATATGGGATAGGATATGGAATGGACAAGTTAAAAGATGCCTTGTATACAGACGAAAGACTAAAAACATGTAAGGATGAGCATAGAGCTTCTAATTTAGAATCTGTGTTTTTAAATTACCAATTTTTCGGTGTCAATGGATTTACTGAAGAACAAAACACTGAATTTATTGAGAAATTATATGATATAATTGACCGCCATAAATCAAATGATTTGTCTAAGAAGTCATCTGAAGTCCTGTTGTTAAGAATGGATAGAAGAAATCTAACTCCTAAAATATCTGAAGCAGAAGACAACAAATTTCTTGTAGAGTTTAGCCCTAAAGTATTTCCCGATGAACTCAAAAATGTAAGTGAACAAGCTCGCTCGGGATTTGATGATTTTTTCAAATATTCCGCATTAAAAACATGGTCGGATTTTTTAATAGGTAGGGAATCCCAAGGCAAGATTGCAAAACACGAAGAATACAGTAGTAATCCATTGATTGCTTTATCTGAAACGAAACAGTTGGTCGAAGAAATTAAGTCTGGGCATACTGCAAGAGTACGTGACCATAGCATTCCTCCATTCACTTGTTCAAAGTTGCTTATCGAGTATAAAGACAAGTTACAAAAAGAAGACATAGATTTTTGCAAAGAAATAATTACTTCAACTCTGTCACGCCTTTTTAGCGAGGAATACGACTATCAAATAAGTGATGGTGTTGAAGCATCTTTTCATGCTGTTCCGATATTAATAAATGAATATCCTGAAGATATTGAAAATTTTGTTTCAATAATGGTCTTGGCTCTTTTCGATGAAACACCTCTTGGTGCTTACAAAAGAATATGTGATTACGTAATTGAGTCAATTCACAAGTCAAAACTGTGGGAGCAAAATCAAAAAGTTGCTCAATCTATATTATTTGGCTATATAAAACTCAAACCGATTTATAAAAAGATTATAGACGAAAAAAGGAAAGAGCAAAGATATTGGAGACGGATTCCAAAAAGTTCAATATTAGAAGAACTCGATAAGGCGATTCCTGATTTCAATTTTGAGGAAAACTCATTTGATATAAAAGACATTGAATTACTTGATGTTCATGGTTTAGGAATCGTTTACCAATTAATTCCTTCTGACACAAAGGATTATATTCATTTAGATATTGTCATACAAACGTTAACCATATTGGCTTCACGGCTGTTGATAGACAGGAGAGTGTATGAAGAAAAATTTGGAGACGACCATGATATTTTTAAAGTGCGTTTAGATATTTTCAAAAGATATGCGAATTTTATTCTTCAAAGAGAAGTAAGTGAGATTGATAAATACCTTACTCCATTTTTGGACTTTGTATCTCCGACAGAAGAAACTTCCTTATTTATTGGAGAAATCATCACTGCCGAGGATAGTCTAATGAACCGTGAGCAATTTTGGCATATTTGGAATAAACTATTTCCAAAGATTAAGGAACTGTGTGATTATCCAAGAAGTCCATATTTAAAACAAGTCATAATAAACTATTTATTAGCATGGCAGTTTTGGAAAGATAGAATTGAAGAATGGCATAGCTTAAGCAGAGAGAATTTATCTCTTTATATCAACGCTTCCAAGGAGATGGGTCATATCCCTGCGGTATTATATTCTGTTACAAGAGTATTGAACACCGTTGGGTCTAACTTTAAAAATGAGGGGATTGATTGGGTATATACTATTGTGTCAAATAATAGGCTACTCCAGCTTGGTGATTTTGAATCAAATACGTTGTACTATTTAGAAACGTATTTAAGGAAATTCATTTTTAACAATAGACAAGAAATCAAAAAAGAAATAAGATTGAAAAACAAGGTCATTCCAATTCTTGATTTCATGATAGAACGGGGTTCAGTACATGGATATTTGTTGCGTGAAAGTATTTTATAGCAACTTCATATTTAGAATTTCAATCTTTTGGCTTTCGGTTTTTCAGGACTGAAATCGTTTTGATATGGACTGTCTTTTAATTGATTCAACCGTCTTAAATCTTCCAAAAAAGAGTTCGAGTTCTGTACCAGCGGGTTCACTAGAAAAAAGCTAATCGTTTGATTAGCTTTTTTGGTTTAAAAGGTACTCCCCCCTAAATAAGGAACATGCTAAAAGTCGCGAGACAGTACCCTCTATATTCATACGCGTTCCCAATTCCATCTTTATCCCAACGGTATACTAGCGAAAACATCGATTTTTTTTCGTAAGTGTAGCTCGCTCGCTTTTCTTCTTTAATTCTTAGTTCTAACAAACTATAATCAAATGGGGATCAGTTTTGGGTTTTCGACGTTGATTGTTCAGTGCTCGTTCAGTACTCACTGATCGCTCAGTAAAGACTGAGCAATCAATGGGCAAATACTGTCTAAAAATTGATTTAAAATTGTGGCTAGGTATAAGCTGGTATAAGGATATGTAAATTCGATTAATTATCTTAACTTCTTACAATCATTCCATTGGATCAAATAAATTGTTGAGGATTCCGTCTAGGAAGCATGCCCCCTATTGATTTAAGAAGCCATGTTAGCATGTTTTAGAACTTAGAAGGATCGATCGGCAGCCAGCTCCATAGTATTAGATAAGCTTAAATTTACCTCAGCAGGCTATAGAATCGGCGGAGGTGCCAATTATTTAGTATATTGTTTCCATACAAAACTTTAAGTTTTCAGAAGAGTATTTCTTCGCATATCGAACGCAAACTTTTCTTATACAGCGTGAGGAGATTGTAAGCTTAAAGTGAATATCCGAAAGAGTAGTGGTCTGTTATTGGGAAAATTTATTAGTATACAACGATTGGTTTGGTACAACAATAAGAGATTTTAAACGATAAAAAATGGCCGGAATTTATTCCGACCATGACTGGGATTACTCTCCCCTTTCTATGCTTTTGCCTGTAAAGCCAATGCGTATAATTTCATTTGCTTGATCATGGATAACAAGCCGTTTGCTCTTGTGGGTGACAAATGTTCTTTCAATCCTATTTGGTCAACAAAATATAAATCAGCATCAACGATTTCTTTAGCAGTATGTCCAGATAGCACTTTGACCATTAAACTCACCAGCCCTTTGGTGATAATAGCATCGCTATCCGCTTTAAAGTATACCTTTCCATCTCTTATTTCTGGAAAAAGCCATACTTTGGATTGACATCCTTTGATAATATATTCATCTGTTTTGTATCGTTCATCAATTAGAGGCACTTCTTTTCCAAGCTGGATGATATACTCATATTTTTCCATCCAATCTGTGAAAAAAGCGAAATCCTCGATCAATTCATCCTGTATTTCATTAATGGTCATACTTATTTTTCTATTAAATCAACATGTTCACCGCGCGCTGAATTCCCGCAACCAAA
This sequence comes from Sphingobacterium sp. UBA1498, assembly GCF_002325125.1. Taxonomy (NCBI): domain Bacteria; kingdom Pseudomonadati; phylum Bacteroidota; class Sphingobacteriia; order Sphingobacteriales; family Sphingobacteriaceae; genus Sphingobacterium; species Sphingobacterium sp. UBA1498. The sequence goes on along the minus strand of NZ_DCRG01000040.1, from coordinate 16,163 downwards.
GCATCTATTTCCTCTTTTGTATTATACACGGCTAAAGAAGCACGGATAGTCCCTGGTATTCCAAACCGATCCATGACAGGCTGCGCACAGTGGTGTCCCGTACGGACAGCAATCCCCAATTTATCTAAGATAACACCGACATCATAAGGATGTGTACCTTCTATTAAAAAGGATATCACAGAACACTTATGCTCGGCTGTACCTATAAACCGTATTCCCGAAACTTCAGATAGCTTCTCTGTAGCGTACTGCAACAATTCAAGTTCGTAGGCTTCAATACTTTCCAGACCAATTGAATTGATATAATCGATCGCCTCATTCAAACAGATACCAGCCTCAATATTAGGTGTACCGGCCTCAAATTTAAAAGGTAATTCATTATACGTTGTTTTTTCAAAGGTGACCTCTTTAATCATATCTCCACCACCTTGATAAGGCGGCATCGCGTTTAACAAATCTTCTTTACCGTATAACACGCCTACTCCTGTAGGTCCATACATTTTATGGCCTGAAAACACCAAAAAATCGACGTCAAGTTTTTGAACATCAATTTTTATATGTTGCACGGCTTGAGCAGCATCAACCAACACGACAGCTCCATACTGGTGGGCCATTGAAATAATCTCACCCACTGGATTGATTGTCCCGAGCGCATTTGACACATAGGTCACTGCAACTAATTTGGTTTTTTCATTTAACAAATTCTCGTACGCGACCATATCGAGTTCACCTTTGTCATTCATTGGAATAACCCGGATCTTACAACCCTTTTCGTCACAAAGCATCTGCCAAGGCACAATATTAGAGTGGTGCTCCATTGCTGAAATAATAATCTCATCACCAGCATGGATAAAAGCTCGGCCATAGCAAGTAGCAATAAGATTAATACCATCTGTGGTCCCTTTAGTGATAATAACCTCTTTGTCATCTGCTGCATGAATAAAGGCTTGAACTTTTTTTCGAGTTATTTCAAAAGCGTCCGTTGATATTTGACTAAGATAATGCACACCGCGGTGCACATTACTATTCATATCGGTATAATAGCGTACAATCGAATCGATAACAGCACTTGGTTTCTGTGTTGTTGCGCCGTTATCCAAATAAACCAATGGCTTACCATTTACCTCTCTTTTGAGAATGGGAAAATCAGCACGTATTTTATCTATATTAAATCTTTCCAACTTTGTCTAAATAATTTATACAAAGTTAATAGTATTTTATAGAATACAGGATGGTCAATCTGTTTTTTATGTCATTATCGACAGCGCTCCAGAGACGCTGTCCAATAAAAAAGCAATTTTGCCGTTTTAACAATTATAGTTAGCTTTTATAAATTATAGATGCTATTTAGTACCTTTGTAATAATATGCAAGAATTACCTCTAAATTTACCAGAAGGCTCACGTAAAGAAGTGATGGCCTATTTGGAACCGTTCATGCTCAATGAGATGAGCGAATACCTGAAGCCTGTTGAAGAAATGTGGCAACCTGCCGATTTTCTTCCGGATTCTTCTAGGGATACTTTTTTTGAGGAAGTAAGAGAGTTGCAGGAAAGTGCAAAAGAGCTCTCTTATGATTTGGTCGCTGTATTAGTTGGAGATACCATCACCGAAGAGGCTCTTCCGACTTATGAATCCTGGTTGACTATGGTAGAAGATGTCGACAAAAACGAGCAGGGAGGATGGATGAAATGGGTACGCGCTTGGACAGCTGAAGAAAATCGTCATGGTGATCTTTTGAACAAATACCTTTATTTGTCGGGTAGAATAGACATGCGCCAATTTGAAATGTCTACGCAATACCTTATTCAAGATGGTTTTGATATCGGTACTGGCGCTGACCCATACCGGAATTTTATTTATACTTCATTCCAGGAATTGGCAACCAATGTTTCCCATCGTCGTGTATCCGGCCTTTCCAAAAAAGGCGGCGATAAACTTTTGGCAAAAATGTGTGGTGTCATCGCCTCTGATGAAGCACGTCATGCCAAAGCCTATATGTCTTTTATTTCAAAAGCAATTACTGTAGATCCAAGTGAAGTCATGATCGCATTTGAAGACATGATGCGTAAAAAAATAGTTATGCCTGCCCAATTTTTAAGAGAAGCAGGCGAGCCTCAAGGAGAGGCGTTTGCGCATTTCTCTGACGCCGCCCAGCGGTTGGGGGTATATACAGCTTTGGACTACGTTGATATCTTAAAAGAGCTGAATAGTGAATGGAACATTGATCAGGTAACAGGACTGAATGATAAAGGGGAAAAAGCGAGAGATTATCTCCTAAAACTACCCGATCGTTTGATTAGACTGGCAGACCGTATGAAGGTTCCGGAAAAAGATTATAAATTCAAATGGATTTACGGATAACATAAAAAAAGNNCTTTTTTTATGTTATCCGTAACGAAGTTTCAAATCTTTCACTTACTTTACATTGCCCATCAATTTTCGTACAAATGGAGAGAGAGCGATAAGCACCACTCCCGCAATCAAAGAGTATAATCCCAATTGCTTATAACTGTCTGTATATGCTAACAATTTATCAGCTAATGAGCTTCCCTCCTTAGCTTCGGCCATACTTGCACCAATCAAACCAGCTACGTATTGTCCGTAAGCGCTAGCCAAGAACCACATTCCCATCATAATACCTTGCAATCGCGCTGGGGATAATTTTGTCATAATCGAAAGACCAATGGGTGAAAGACAGAGCTCTCCCACCGTGATGACGAGTAGCGCCAGCGTGAAGATATCCAATGACGCCATACCATTAAAAGCAAATAAGCGCGTAGCAAAGAGAACATAATATCCTAATCCCAAGAAAACAAAACCAAGACCAAACTTAATAATGGTGTTTGGCTCTAACTTGCGCTTACCCAACCAAATCCAGAAAAGACCAAAAAGAGGTGCTAATACGATAATAAATAGTGCTCCCCCGGAATTGTTAACACCATTCGGATCCAGCTTCATCACGCCTAACAAAGAATCATTCAGATGTTTTGCAGCAAAAATGCTCAATGACCCCCCACTCTGTTCATATATTCCCCAAAAAATAATAGAGAAAAGTATAAATACCAAAGCAGCAATCAATTTATTACGTTCCTCTGATGTCACTTTAGACATTTCATAGAAAAGATACAGCAGTGTCAAAGGGCCTATCGTATACATAAAATAGTCAGTATATTGCGTTTTTGACACCATAATCTGAACGATGGGAATAAAAATTAATGTCGCAGTATATACGCCATATTCTGCCCATTTTGGAAGTGCCTTTGTTTTGACAATCGCATCGGGATCCCCCGGCTGAAGTCCAATAGGGCCCAAATGTCTTTTGGTAAAATGAAAATTCACTAAACTTACCAGCATGCCTACTGCCGCCAAACCAAAAGCGACATTCCACCGATGCCCCTCAGAAATCAATGAGGCAAGCATATATCCCTTCCCGATAGCAACACAGATATACCCTCCTAAGAAAGCACCCAAATTTATTCCAGCATAAAATAATGAAAATCCTCCGTCTCGACGAACATCACCTTTTTTATACAATTCGCCCACCATCGTCGAAATATTAGGTTTAAAAAAACCAGTACCTATAATGATAAATGATAAACCAAAAAAGAAATATTTATGTGGGTCCCCTGCAAGAAAAAGACTTCCTACGATCATCAATAAACCACCCCAAAATAAAGACTTTCTAAAACCTAGGATTTTGTCTGCAAATAATCCACCAATGAATGTAAATGCATAGACAAACGCTTGTGTCGCCCCATACTGCAAATTTGCATCCTTCTCAGCAAAGTTTAGTTGGGTGATCATAAAGAACACCAACATACCGCGCATACCGTAGAAACAAAATCTTTCCCACATCTCGGAAAAGAATAAACTCCAGATTTGTTTTGGATACTTTCCTTCAAAATTTTGAATCTCTTCTAGCGACTCCCTTGTACTAACCTCCATACTAATTTATATTAATCAAAAAAGCTTCTTTCGTAGAAGAAGCTTATATAGTTATTATTTAATTCCGTGCATCAATCGCTTAATCAAAGGATTAAACAGCATTACTAGCAAGCCTGCCAAAGCTGGAATTGCAGTAAACAAGAAGAAAAAGTAGCTCAATGAGTGTTCCTCTTGAATGGTCTCTACCTGTCCCCCTAATACGGCCGCAACCTTCTGCGCAATGGCGATTGCTAAATACCAAATTCCAAACATAAAAGCAAGCATCCGTGCGGGCACTAATTTCGACACATAAGATAGACCTACAGGCGAAATAAATAATTCACCCAATGTATGGAACAAATAGGTTAGCACCAAAAATACCATCGAGATTTTAGTACCTTGACTTATCCCCAGTGATCCTAATCCAATAATTAAAAATCCAATAGCAACTAAGATCAGACCAAAGCCATATTTAAAAGCCGCAGAAGGATTGTATTTAGACTCCCAAATTTTGGATACAGAAGAAGCAAGTGCAATAATAAAAAATGAGTTTAGGATAGAAAACCAAGAGACTTTAATTTCTGACGCCTCCTTGTTAAATTCTTTATATAGCATCCAAATAGCAGCCCCCCAAATCAAACCAAAACAGATGAACAATACGATATTGGAGATCGCGATTTTATTCCAGGTTACTTTCGCCAATTTGATCAGAACCCAAGTAATAATTGAAAGGGGGACAATGGTTAACAAGCCGTTCACCACATTAAAAGTTGTTAATGCAGCCCCGCTAAGGACTCGATCAATGTTATCCCTTGCCACAATAACTAATGAAGTTGCTCCTTGTTCAAAACTCATAAAGAAGAATACCAGAAAAAAGGCCAGTAATACTACGGCAAACATACGGTCCCTAACCACTTTATCATAACGCAGTATGCGCGTAACAATCAGATATACAAAGAGAATCAACGCTACGATTACCATGATATACTGTCCTCTTAAAAATGGGGTATCCAAACGTGAGAATACATCCACAATACCATTCTTAGACAATGGATCATTAAAAGCATATACGAACCCAATAATAGAGACTACAGCTATCAATACGTAATCACGCAGGGTAAATGGATTTCTGGTATCGGTATCCTCAGTAACAACTTTATGCCCTTCAACCAAAGACTTACTCAAAACACCAAGATTGCCCATTAGCGGTTTTGCGAAAACGAACTGCAACGTTCCTAAAAGCATAAAGATACCAGCCAATCCAAATCCCCAGTGCCAACCATAGGTTTCGGCAATATATCCACATAACATCATGCCAAAGAAAGCACCAGCATTAACTCCCATGTAGAAAATGGTATAAGCACCATCTTTTTTCTCCGGCAGATCTTTATACATTTCTCCTAGAATAGAGGGCATGTTCGGTTTGAAAAAGCCTGTTCCTATAACTAGACAGACCAAACCAAGGAAAAACATAATGGAGGTATCAAAAGCCATGGCAGCATGCCCAAGCGTCATAATCGCTGATCCAATGATAACTGCTTTACGCGATCCAATATATTTATCTGCAATAATCCCTCCTAGAATAGGAGTTAAGTAGAGCATCATAGCATATGTACCATAAAGTGCCCCTGCTTGTTGAGCCGTCCAGGACCATCCCGAGAATGGACTACCTTGAATGACAGCCGCGGTTAGAAACTGCATTAAAAGTACTCGCATTCCGTAGAACGAAAAACGCTCCCACATCTCAGTAAAAAAAAGGACAAAGAGTCCCGAACGCTGTCCTAACACATTTGATTTAAAAAAATCAGTCGACGGGCTATTAGCAATATCCCCGTTTAATCTACCCATAAATAATCAACCTTTATTTTTTGATAAAATATTTACAAAGAAACAAAAACAAAATCACTTTTGACCAAAATAAAGTTGCATAAACAAAAAAAGGCAACCCTTTGGATTGCCTTTTCAGTAACAATTTTAATATGTCCTATCTCTTGTGCAATTGCTCATAAAGGTCAATAACTTTCTTCTGCAATTCAATTACTTCGCCATCGCGTTGTTGTAATTTTTGCGTCAAAGCATTCACCTCATTTACATATTCCTTATCTTCTTCAGAATCTGAAGTAGATAAAAGTTGAACAACTGTCAAATTGAATAATTTTGAGATTTGATTCAGGCGAGACAAATTTACATCTGTAATCCCTGTTTCAATTTTAGAAAATGCTGGGATTGAGATATCCAATCGCTTTGCAACATCCTCTTGACTCCACCCTTTTTGGTGTCTAAGTAATCTGATTTTTTTTCCTAATGCATTCATCTGGTAGATATTTTAAACAAAAATAATAAATTACAACTTAATTTACATTAAATTATATTTTTTTCTCTAAAAATCCCTAAAAAATCGATCAGCAAGCACCGATAGATTAACCCCATTATAATTATTTAAACTCATAAGAAGTAAATTGTACCCCTTTGACTTGACACCATCCAAAAAGGAATAGAGCCCCTCCAGACTTACAACAACCTCTAAATCAGGACTATTAAAACTATCCTTGATATTAATTGGGACACTTTCAATATCTTTATTAAGTTCTTTACAGGAATTTATATTCACGTAAACTACAGATACATCCGACTCTCTCATAGAGTTCGCATATTGTAACAAAAACGATGAATCTAGACTATCATACGAGTTTAATTCGATAATTGTAACCAATTTCTGATTAGGAAACTGCTCTTTTACGGCATGAATACTTGACTTGACTTTATCCGCGTTACACGCATAATCCTGATACACCACAGATCCTTCAGAACTTGCAACAAACTCCAAATAGCGGATCGAAGTATTAAAGCTTTTGATCGCTTCAAAGAATTCTTTCTTTTTAATTCCCAACCATTCACAAATTGTATACGCTCCTGCAATATTAGATAGGTTATGCTTACCGAAAACCTGCAATGGAACATCACCATCTGGCGTATTGATATACGTTACCCCTTTATTAATCGTATAATCAGGAATTTTATAACCATGTCTATTGATCTTACAATCTTTCGTATCTTGCAGAACTTTCTGTAAAACAAGATCTTCCTTATTATATATTAGCGTACCTTTAGGCGGAATAGAGTCAATAAAATCTTCAAATTGTTTAATATATTCCTCTTGGGATATTTTCGAATTAAACTCATTCCACATAATACCCGAAATCAGGGCTATGTTGGGTTTATAATACAGGAATTTAGACTTAGGGTCAATCTTAGATGAAACATATTCATCTCCTTCGATAATAATAATCTTATTATGTTTGGTGATATCTACCAACTTATCAAAGCCTCTTAGCTGCGCTCCTACTAAATAGTCAAATTCTTTTCCTAAAAATCGCATCACGTGCATGACCATGCTCGTGATCGTCGTCTTACCGTAACTTCCCGCAATAACTACTCTAATTTTATCTTGCGAAAGCTCTTGAATAAATTCTGGAAAAGAATAAATTTTAAGACCTAATGCTTGTGCCCGCTTTAGCTCGGGATTATCAGCTTGTGCATGAGCTCCCAAGATAACAGCATCGATATCCTCAGTCACTCTTTCGTCAAACCACCCGAGTTGATCAGGAAGTAACCCTGCTTCAATTAGATGAGAACGAGAAGGCTCCACGATCTGATCGTCTGAACCTGTTACTTGATGCCCTTGTTTTGCCAATGAAATAGCAAGGTTATGCATCACACTACCACCTACCGCTATAAAATGAATCCGCATAGTAAATTACCGCTTCACAAATTTGGCTGCACACCAATTGTTTAAAACCTTATTGGAGATAAACTCAAATCCTAATGATGTTGCTGCATCTATTAAGATTGGTAAATCTTCTTGCTCATAGAAACCACTTAAGTATAACTCTCCCCCTGTGTGGATACTCAACGCATATTGTGGCAATTGCTCTAACAAGATATTACGATTAATATTTGCTAAAATTACATCAAAGCTCCGACCTTCCAATAGCTCGTAAGATCCACAGAGAGCCTGAATATGCTCAACATGATTAAGCGCTCTATTTTCAATTACACTTTCCACACAAATTTCATCATAATCTACCGCCAATACAGCATCAGCTCCCTTCTTTGATGCCAGAATTGCTAGGATCCCTGTACCACAACCCATGTCCAAAACTTGCTTTCTACTAAAGTCATTCTCCAAAATATATTGGAGCATCATCGATGTTGTTTGATGGTGACCTGTTCCAAAAGACATCTTGGGGTCTATAATAATTTCGTATGGAAATTCCGTTCTTGCTGCATGAAAAGTGGCGCGCACGTAGCATTGTCCACCAACCTCAATTGGGTTAAAGTTACTTTCCCAAAGTTTATTCCAATTCTGATTTTCTATTTCCTGCACTTTATAATCGACCTCTAGGCCTTCATACAGTTGCATCATCAACGTCTCTAACGCCTGCAAGTCAAGATTTGCAGCCGGAATATAGGCTGCAAATCCAGATTCGGTATCCTCAAAAGTATCAAAGCCAATATCAGCTAAATCAGATATCAACAAATCCTTTTGCCACTCTTCACCTGATCGCATTTGAAAGATAACCTCTATGTATTTCATTTCTAAAAATTAGCCGTTAAATACTTTAGCGATATCAATAAAATCTCTTGATTTTAAAGATGCTCCTCCAATCAAACCACCGTCGATATCTGCCTGAGCAAATAGCTCTTTCGCATTGCCAGGATTACAAGATCCTCCATAAAGAATACTCGTATCATCAGCAACCTCCTGACCATAGTGATCAGCAAGAACCTTACGGATGAAATTATGCACCTCTTGTGCTTGCTCCGGACTCGCTGTTAACCCCGTACCAATAGCCCATACAGGTTCATAAGCTAAGACTACTGCTCCAAACGCTTCTTTCGACAAGTGGAACAAGCCTGCAGTCAATTGTGTTTTAATCACATCGAAGAAAGCACCAGATTCACGTTCTTCCTTTGTTTCTCCAATACAAAAAATTGGAGTTAAGCTATGTTTCAGAGCAATATCTACTTTTGATGCCAATAATGCATCTGTTTCACCAAAATAAGCACGTCTTTCGGAATGGCCTAAAATAACATGTGAAGCACCGACTGATTTTACTTGTGAAGCTGAAATTTCACCTGTATAGGCTCCAGACTCAGCTTGATGAATATTCTGTGCACCGATATTTACATTTGCCACATTTTTAGACAATTGTCCGAGACTTGACAAATGTATAAATGGGCTGCAAACAACCAATTCTTGATTTCCAATCACTTCATCTTTGGCCATATTGATAATTTCGGAAAATAAACTTAATCCTGATTGATAGTCCAAATTCATTTTCCAATTACCAGCTACGATTTTTCTACGCATGATTTTACGATTTAATTATATTTCTTGTTAAGTTGAATCAATTTATCTTTTATCTGCTCTGTGAGCACCTTCCCTTTCGAAGCATATAAAGCCTCTAAATATGCTATGAATTTATCAAATTCATAGGTCTCTGTACGCCCTCCAAACACCCAGGCAAATGACGGTACAAATTTAGCATAAAAACTTGTATCTGCCAGCATGCTTGCAAGACCAATTACAGTACCCGTATTTAAAGCCGAATTAATGCCGATACGTGTATAATCACCGATAAATGATCCACATTTTAACAGCCCCGTATCCCTGTCGCGATTTAATGCATAATCATAAATAGCGACCGTTTTCAAGTTATTCTTTAGATTAGAATTGGACGTTCCTGCCCCCAGATTACACCAATCCCCGATAACTGAGCAGCCTAGATAACCATGATGCCCCTTAGCCGAAAAGTCACCAATAACCGAATTACCGATCTCTCCACCGACCACCGCGTGCTCTCCCACGGAAACATTACCATAAATGGTAGTTCCCATTTTTACAACCGATCCTCTCCCAAGGTATAAAGGACCACGTAAATGAGCTCCTTCCATGATTGTAACACCTTCATCAATATATATTGGACCGTGAAGTGAATTAAGTGTTGCACATTCCATGCTAACATTATGCGCAATAAAAATATGATTACCCAGCAGTTGATTTGTTTCAGATATGCATGGCAACTTAACATCTTCAATCAACAAATTAAAATCCCTTGTTATTTCTGGACCATTCAATAAAAATAGGTCTTCGACTCCTTTTAAAATACTAACATCACATCCTATTTCCGTTACGCGGTAAAAGCCAGTACAGGTATAACGATAACATAACACATAGCCATCCTGCACCAGTACTTCACCAATATCCATTTTTTTTAACGCTTCCATTAATGCAGTTGAAGGAACAAGATTTTCGGATACAAATATAAGCCCTTCCTCATGATCCCAGTTGGCAACGAACTGAACACTATATGTCGAACCTATCTTTTTCCATTTTTCTCGTAAAGTGAGCACACCGACCCGCAGATCCAAGCAAGATTTAATGAAAGTGAGTGGATAAAGAGTCTTTTTATTGAAAGTAGTCAAATTGGAGGTAAGCCTATCCAACGTCTGGATAGCATCAAAGCAGTCGGTAAAGAAGATTTTCACAACCTAAAAATAATAAAAAAAACTCGACAAATCATATTTATCGAGTTTTTAATATTGTAATATACAGATCTGCTACAATTATTTTTTGTTGTAACGGCTACGGAATTTGTCGATACGACCGGCAGTATCAACCAATTTCATTTTACCTGTATAGAAAGGGTGTGATGTGTGAGAGATCTCTAGTTTTACAACTGGATACTCATTACCATCTTCCCATGTGATAGTTTCTTTAGTATCAACACAAGATTTTGTAATAAAAGCATAGTCATTTGACATATCTTTAAATACAACTAATCTGTAATTTGAAGGATGCAAATCTTTTTTCATTATTATTATGATTACGTATATTCAATTATTGAGGTGCAAAGATAACTTATAAAAATGTAATTTACAACAATTACCAAGAATAATTAGTTGATTTTTTTCACATTTTCATTAACAGCACTCATCAAGGTCACAAAGGTAACATTCTTTAATCTAACCAAAGAATAATTTTGTTTACCGACTCCCAAACCCAACACAAAACATTAATAAATAGAATTTTATGTAACACAAAATTAAATTAGATAAAAAATTTCCGCTTATATTTTGATACTAAAAACGCTAGGCTTATCATTGAATGAAGCGTTTATTCCAAAGTGACAAAGATGAAAAGTGACAATGGGGATATGTCCTGCCATTTACACTACAGATTTCGAGACAATTGCTACATCAGACGCCAAATAGCATAACCGTGTCAAACAAAATTCTTGGTTAAAAAGCTGGCGCGAAAAAAAATGGCCCGGAGTTAGATTCCACGCCTAACCAAAAACCATTTCGCCAAAGAATTGAGGCAGATGGAAATTAGGAGCTGGGTTTTCTATTTTATTCCAGGAGATAAAATGTGGCTGTTTGAGGTGATCACCACATTTATAGAAATTACCATGAATTATTTTACCTTTCAAGTTTACAAGTTCGTCAAACTTAAATATAGAAAGCGGAATTACCTCAATCATCGTCCATCGCTTATCACTACCATTACGCATTATTAAGGAAAAGGTACGAACCTTTTCTATCTCACTCGTATCTAACCTATTTCTTGCTGCTTTTTCGGCAGTACCATAACCGATCAATCCAGTTCCAATTAAATTAAATTCTAAGTTGTAATAATGCTTACAACCATCAAATGACACAAAAAATTCCACACAACTGTCTTCCCATACATTCTGATTGGCTTCAGAATAGTGGCCGCGAAGCTGTTCTTCGATGACCTCATATTGCAATACTAGGTACTCCGCTGTGTAACCAATTTTAAATTGTACTTCGGGTTTGTATGGGAAGGATTCGCTCCAATTGTTATAACTCAGCGACTGCGTTTCGAGATCACTCATGAGCTCTGACAAGGTCTTATAATCAAGATCCTTTGTCAAATCAGCTGCAATAGGCAAAATAGTCAATTTCTTCATTCAACTCTGTTTTTTTTGGAAAAAAAAAGCTTCGTCTACTTGACAGAAGCTTACAAATATGATTAAAGGTATAAAATTGTTAAATGCAATCAAAAACAACCTTACGCATAAATGCTTCATTCCTTTCCATCTCCTCTACCAGCTTCAGTTGTGTGTTTGTACGCACGAGATTGTGATCCTCGTACTTTGTTTTGTAATAATGGTCGCCTTCCAAATAGTCAGTCAAAAAACGTACGCCCTGCATAAAAGGCAATAAAAAAGCCCCATCTACCAATGTTTCTTTTTCCATAGTCGTCAAAAAGTCATTCGCTTCTTCGAGATAACCTTCCGCATAAGCTTTATACAAAGCCAAATTAAGGCTAATTTTAGACACATCGGTTTCATCTTCCGCAACAGGATTTATAATCGTCCGAATAGCATCACCGAAGTCGTATGCAACATATCCAGGCATTACCGTATCCAAATCTATCACGCATTGCATTTTATCATGATGATCCAAGAGCACATTATTAAACTTGGTATCATTATGGGTTATGCGCAGGGGAAGTTTACCCTTGCTACCTAGTTGAAGAATGGTCTGCATGCGATCTTCGCGGCTAAAGATAAAATCTAATCTGTCTTTCACCAATGCTACGCGTTTACAGGTGTCTTTAGCGATCGCTTTCCGAAGATTTTCAAGTCTAAAATCTATATTATGAAAGTTAGGAAGAACTTCAACGATCAGTGACGCATCCAAATCTGACAACTGCTTTTGGAAAAGACCAAAAGCACGCCCGCCCTCCGCTGCTTGAAATTCAGTTTCAACAATATCATAACTCTTCGTATCTTCAATTAGGATAAACATACGCCAATAATTTCCACGGTCATCTTGGATATACAAATTCCCGTCTATCGTCGGGACAATGGTTAATACGTGATCGCTGACTCTTTTGCCCTTTGCGACTTTAACTTTTTCGCTAAGATGCTTGGTAACTAGCGCTATATTGTGCATTAGTCCATCCACATTAGGAAAAACATGGTGATTAATCCGTTGCAATAAGTACGATACCTGGGTATTTTCAGTAGTAATTACACGATAAGTATCATTGATATGACCAGAACCAAATGGTTGAACCGAAATGATATCTCCTTCTAATGTGAATTGTTTTGCCGCGCGCTCTATTACTAATTGGTTAAAATCAGACATTAAACTATGTTTTTAAATCATCAATGTGCTTGCAATATCACAAATTGAATTAATAAATGATAATTTTTATTTCAATCAAACGTTTGCATGAAATTTATTAAAATTAAGCAAACGTTTGCACATTCATTTATCGCAAATGAAATAATATATTTGTTTAGAATAGCCAGTCCAACAGACTGTTTTAATAAGTAAATAACTAATATACAAACTCCCTATATCTCAAAACAATGGATAGAAGAAATTTCATAAGATCGACTGCCATCACTACAGCTGGAATCGGTGTCCTTTCAAGTACAGACTTATTTGCCCAAACAAATGGTAAGATAAAAATTGGCTTTATTGGCGTAGGTCTTCGAGGACGTAATCATGTGCAAATTGCGCTAAATAGAGATGATCTAGAAATTGTGGCGATCTGTGACACTCAAGAAGAATCTTTAGCCCAATGCCGTAAACAATTTAATGCAAAGGGAACCAAACTTCCAAAAGAATATACGGGCGGTAAAGAGGCTTACAAAAAGATGTTAAGCAACGAAAACTTAGATGCCGTTATTATTGCCACTCCTTGGCAGTTCCACAAAGACCAAGCTATTGACGCAATGAAGGCAGGATTATATGTAGGGTGTGAGGTTATTGCCGGTTTAACTGTGCAAGATCATTGGGACGTTGTTAAAGCTTCCGAAGAAACCGGAAAACCTTACATGACATTAGAAAATGTAGCGTTTCGGCGCGATGTACTTGCTGTATTAAACATGCATAGACAAGGGCTTTTCGGTGAATTATTACATCTTGAAGGGGGCTATCAACATGATTTACGTGAAGTGCTTTTCAACGACGGAAAAAATTATTACGGTCAAGGTGTCGAGTATGGCCCAAAAGCAATTTCAGAGGCGCAATGGCGCACACAATTCAACATCGACCAAGACGGCGATCTTTACCCTACACACGGATTAGGCCCAATCATGCAATTTGTAGACATCAACAAAGGAAACAGATTCACTCATATTACTTCTTACTCAAGTAAAGCGCGTGGATTGGCTGCGTATGTCAATAAAGTTTCCCCAGGACACCCTAATGGTAAGATCAATTACAAAAATGGGGACATCACACAAACGATGTTACAATGTGCGAATGGAGAAACCATGTTATTGACGCATGACACACACTTACCAAGACCCTATTCTATCGGTTTTCGCGTACAAGGAACAGATGGGATTTGGATGGATGTTGCCAAAGGCATACATATCGAAGGTAAATCTAAACCGCACACTTGGGATTCTGCAGACGAATGGGTAAAGAAATATGACCACCCAATTTGGAAAAAATATGAAGAATTAGCAAATGGTTCTGGTCATGGCGGAATGGATTGGTTTGTATTCAATGCGTTCATTCAATCCGTGAAACAAAAGGTACAGACTCCAATTGATGTATACGATTCTGTGACCATGAGTGCAGTATTTCCCTTATCTACCGAATCTATTGCGAAAGGAAATAAGACGTTGGAATTCCCTGATTTCACGAAAGGAAAATGGAAAACGAAGAAAAACACCTTTATGTTAGATGATAGTGGAATGTAATTAGAAAGACACACTTACTATTAAAAAAGCCGTATTGGAAGAAATACGGCTTTTTTTATGAATGCTCCACATAATCATAATAATCCTACTATTTAGCTGGTCTTTTCCGTAAATTAGCCCTAGTAAAAACTTTCAACTCATTATGCTTACCGAAGCAATTATTATTTTAGCCCTGATTATTCTAAATGGAATACTGTCGGCATCAGAAATATCCATCGTATCCAGCAGAAAAGCAAGATTACAGGCCGAAAGCGATAAAAATAATGCAGCAGCCAAAATAGCGTTAAGTCTAAAAGAATCGCCAAACAGCTTTCTGTCTACTGTACAAATAGGTATTACGCTTATCGGGATATTAACAGGATTTTTTTCTGGTGGCAGTATATCATCGTACTTAGTAGAAGTCTTCAATAAATCGAGTATTATCGCTCCATACAGCGAGCAGCTCGCTGTAATTATTGTTGTATTTATTATTACCTATTTTTCATTGGTACTTGGGGAGCTAGTACCCAAACGCATAGGTATGGCCATTCCAGAAAAGTATGCCATGCTTATTTCTTATCCGATGAATCTGCTCAGCAAAATCGTTCGGCCATTTGTGTGGTTACTAAGCATGTCAACAGAGTTTATCGTCAAAATCCTTAATATTAAAAGCAGCGGTAATAGCGTCACGGAAGAAGAAATAAAAGCCCTGGTAGATGAGGGTGTGGATAGTGGAGTCATTGAAGGAATCGAACACGATATCGTGGACCGTCTGTTAAGTTTAGGGGACAAAAAAGCGGTTAACCTCATGACTCACCGTAAAAATATTGTGTTCTTGGACCTCGCAGAATCCTTTGAAGAAAACCGCAAGATTATACTAGACAATGATTATTCCATCTATCCTGTCTGTGAAGGTGGACTTGATAACATTAAAGGAGTTGTTCATGTAAAATCATTACTTCGACAATGTCTCCAAAATGAGCCTTTTGACCTAAGAGTCCTTATGTTGCCCATCAAATTTGTGAACGAGTTTAGTTCCTCCTACAGTATCATGAATACCTTGCGGACATCTAGTATTCATCAAGCGGTCGTCATAGACGAGTATGGGTCACCTCAAGGAATCATTACGCTACGGGATATTGTTGGTGATTTGGTAGGCAACATTGCAGAAAGCGATATCAGTGTCCGTCCAACAATACGTCAATTAGAAAATGGAGACTATGTTGTCGATGGACAATATCAGATCGAAACCCTTTTGGATGAATTTGAGATAGGCCTTTCTGAAGAAGATGAAAATGAGATTAGTAATGTCACTACCGTAGGTGGCTTAGTGTTCCTCCGGTTAGATCATGTACCCGAAGAAGGGGAACGTATCCAATTTAAAAACCTAATTTTTGAAGTGCTTGATATGGATGGACACCGCATCGATAAACTATTGATGAAACTGACAGACTAGATCTGAATATTCCAAATACCTATTATCTAAAAAGAAGCGTGAGCTG
>NZ_DCRG01000025.1:0-108678 GCF_002325125.1 Sphingobacterium sp. UBA1498 | reverse complement strand
CAAGGGCTTCTTTCGTTTAACCACCTCGTGGCCATAGATGGGGCTGTGGTCCATCGGCGATGCTCCGTTCCCATTCTTACGCGCTCCGGGCCCAGTGACAGTCTACTTTCTATGTGCAATCATTCGTATTTCTACCAGATATTAGCTAATTTAGTGCTTATTGCATTTTATTATGATGAAAATTAAACAGATATCGATATTCGTTTTTTTGGTCTTGTTCTTTCTAAAGCATGATCGACTAATTGCGCAGAGTAAATCTCTAGACGACGGCGTATTACGCATTTTGGCCATCGGTAATAGCTTTTCCGAAGATGCTATTGAACAAAATTTATATGAATTAGCGAAAGCAGGAAAGAAAAAGATAGTGATCGGAAATCTCTATATTGGTGGGGCTCCTTTAAGTTTACATGTAAAGAATGCAAAAGATGATAAGCCTGCTTACCGCTATCGCAAAATCAATATTGATGGCCAAATGTCTGAGAAAGCAAATGAACGCTTATCTGACGCGTTAATAGATGAAGCCTGGGATTATATCAGCTTTCAGCAAGCGAGTCCGCTATCAGGTGATTATGAGTCCTATGCGAAAGATCTTCCCCCCTTATATGAGTACGTAACGAAGCATGTTGCATTTCCTGAGACGAAGTATATACTGCATCAGACTTGGGCATATCAAAATGGGGCATCTCACGAAGGTTTTATCCGTTATAACCGTAGTCAGGATAATATGTATAAGGCTATTGCCCATACTTCGCGAGAGGTCTTTAACTGGGGGAATTTTGATCTATTAGTCCCATGTGGCACAGCGATCCAAAATGCACGCTCAAGTTTTATGGGGGATCATTTTACACGCGATGGTTATCATCTAAATTTAGATTACGGACGTTTTATTGCGGCATGTACCTGGTATGAGTCTTTGTTCCATGAAAGTGTGTTGGGTAATACATTTTTACCCCTCAAAGTAACCTATGTGGAGGGAACTATTGCGCGGGCTGCTGCACATAAAGCAGTGGAAGCTCCTTATGCAGTAACGGTATTAAAGGATTTTCAATTAGTCAATTAATATTTATATGAGTATCAAAAAGAGTTATTTGATCGAATTGCATCAAGAAACCAAAAACACAAGACGTATTTTAGAGCGTATACCGGATGATAAATTGGATTGGCGTCCGCACGATAAATCAATGAGCTTGGGCGAACTGGCTTCTCATGTGGTTGGACTACACAACTGGGTACATCAGGCAATACCAAAAGATGTATTTGATTTTAAGGTGGATTATCAACCTGTTAAAGTGTCTTCTGTAGAAGAATTAAAGGAGATCTTAACAATAGGATTGGAAAATAATAAGGCCGCAATTGAAGGTATTCAAGAGGAAGACTGGTTTAAAGAGTGGGTTTTACAATCTGGAGATTATGTCATTGCACGTTTACCCCGAGCCGGAGCGATACGTTTTATTGTTAATAACCATATAGTACATCATCGTGGTCAGTTAACAGTATATTTACGATTGTTGGATATTGCTGTACCGGGCTTATATGGACCATCGGCAGATGATGCAATGCCGATTTAGTGCGTATCGTCGCCAATAAGAATAAAAAAAGGGAATCAAATTTTTGATTCCCTTTCTTTATATACTTTATCAGCTAATTATTTAGCCAATTCTTCAGCGATTGCTTTTCCGATTTCAGCTGGAGACTCAACAACACGAATGCCACACTCACGCATAATTTTCATTTTTGCAGCAGCTGTGTCATCTGCGCCACCTACAATTGCACCAGCGTGTCCCATACGACGTCCTGGAGGCGCTGTTTGCCCTGCGATAAATCCAACAACAGGTTTAGTACCATGCTCTTTGATCCAACGCGCAGCTTCAGCTTCCATTCCACCACCAATTTCACCAATCATGATGATAGCTTCAGTTTCAGGATCATTCATTAATAATTCAACAGCTTCTTTTGTTGTAGTACCGATAATAGGGTCGCCACCAATTCCGATTGCAGTTGTAATTCCTAATCCCGCTTTCACCGTTTGATCTACAGCTTCGTAAGTCAAAGTTCCTGACTTAGAAACTACACCTACATTACCTTTTTTGAAGATAAATCCTGGCATGATACCGATTTTAGCTTCGTCTGCAGTGATAATACCTGGACAGTTAGGACCGATTAAACGAGAGTTTTTGTCGCTTAAATAAGATTTAACTTGGATCATATCCTTTGTCGGGATACCTTCTGTGATACAAACAATCACTTCAATACCTGCAGCCGCAGCTTCCATGATCGCATCTGCAGCAAATGCTGGAGGTACAAAGATAATAGAAACATTAGCTCCTGTAGCGTCTACTGCATCTTGAACAGTATTGAATACAGGACGGTCTAAGTGTTGTTGACCACCTTTACCAGGAGTAACACCACCAACTACATTTGTTCCGTACTCAATCATTTGAGTAGCATGGTAAGTACCTTCGTTTCCAGTGAAACCTTGAACGATTACTTTTGAATCTTTATTAACTAATACACTCATTTCTTCTTTAAATTTTGCACACAAATCTACTATTTTGCTTTCTAAAATGGAAGCAATGTGAATAGGAATGTGACCTTTATTGATAAATTTTTAATTGGAATTGCGTTTTTGGATAAAATCCCAAAGAATAATGCCAATTGCGACAGATACATTGAAGGAGTGTTTAGTTCCGTATTGCGGTATTTCGATACAGGTATCAATTTTTCTCATGACCTCTTCATCAACCCCATTGACTTCATTTCCAAAAATCAATGCATATTTCTGATGATTTTCGGGTTCAAACTCCTGTAGCATGACACTGTTATCTGCTTGCTCAATGGCAACAATGACATAGCCTTCTGACCGAAGCTGATCGACGACAGCTGTCGTATCCTGGTGATATTCCCAAGCGACCGATTGAGTTGCTCCTAAGGCTGTCTTTTCGATTTCGCGATGGGGAGGTGTTCCGGTGATGCCACACAAGTATATTTTTTCAATAGCAAATCCGTCTGCTGTACGAAAGGCCGAGCCTACATTATGCATGCTCCGTACATTGTCCATAATGATTGCGATTGGAGTTTTTTCTTGTTTTTTAAACGATTCAACATCTGTACGTTGAAGTTCATCCATCGATAATTTTTGCATGCTGCAAATATACTAAACCTAAAAAATAAAATAGATTTTGAATATTGAAAATAAGGTGTTATTTTTGCAGTCCGAATTACAAGAAAAAATTGAATAAAAATTAGCTAAAAAAAATGGCAAATCATAAATCAGCGATCAAAAGAATTAGAGCAAACGCTACTAAACGTTTAAGAAACCGTTACCAAGCAAAAACTACACGTAACGCAATCAAAAAATTACGTCATACTACTTCTGCGGAAGAAGCAAAAACATTGTTACCTCGCGTAATTTCTATGCTTGATCGTTTGGCAAAGAAAAATGTGATCCACAAGAAAAAAGCTTCAAACAACAAATCTAAGTTAACTAAATTTGTTAACAGTTTAGCGTAAGCTTTTTGTATAGATATCGAGGGGTACAGCTCGCTGTATCCCTTTTCTTTATGTTATATACTTTGGATTTCTCTTTCCAAGCGAATTGTAAATAAAAAAGCATCGATATTCGATGCTTTTTTATGTTTAAGCCTTTCTTGCAAACCTTATTGGTGCAAATTGGGCAGCAATTCGGCAATAACCTTTTTCAATTTGTTTGGATCTTTCATATAAGGTTCTAAATCGTAAAGTTCTACCTTTTTGAAGTCAATCGGATGACTTTCACTTTGAAGTGAAATGGTACCTTTAGTCAATAGCTGACCATCTTTTTTTACACTTGGGTCAAAATCGCTTACGTTTCCGCCACCAATTTGGGGTTTAGTATACTGTAAGACTACTTTATCTTCAAGAATATGCTGTACTAAAGAGTCGCCCAGCACCAAAAAATCCGCAGTTACCCATTGGTCCCCGGCATAAGTTTTGGATGTTGAGCTGATGCAATGTGGAGTGAATAATTTGTTGTCCATAACAACGTTTGTACCTGGAGTGCATAGATTGCTTGTGGTCCGTTCATCTTTGCCATTTCCGCCCAGCAGCTGTCCTTCAATTGATATTGGGAAGTCCTGATCTACACCCATGGTTTTCGGATCTTGTCCATGTAACATGGCCCCACTATTACGCCAGGCCCAGCCTTCGCCACCATTAGCCTGTTCACCAACAAATCTGTAAGTGACACGTAATAGATAAGCAGAGAATTCTTTATTATAGAACAGGTGGCCATACTGAAAATTGAAATTATCATAGCCATCATATCTCACCTTAAGTAAACCGTCTTCTACGCGAAATGTATTTTTATAATTATCCCCAACTTTGTGATTTCTAATTTTAGGGGTCCAGTTCTTTAAGTCTTTCCCATTAAATAATTGAATGGGTTTGGGTTTCTTGTCTTGAGAGTTGGCAAATAGATTCGTGCTAAGCAATAGAATTCCAGTACTATAAATGATATGTTTGAATTTCATCCTGAATTAGGTTTATTGACCTAAATTAGGTAAACATTTTTAAATAAGCAATTCTTTTTGTTTGACATATTCACTGGGACGGATACCGACAACCTTATTGAATGTGTTACTAAATGTGGGTAAGCTATTGTACCCCACTTTGAGTGCAACTTCATTTACGCTCAATTTTTCGTCCAAAAGCAGCTTAAGTGCCGTCAGCATTCTGAGAATTGTGTAATACTGAATAAAAGACATATTTAATTCTTTTTGAAACAATCTGGCTAATGTGCGTTCGCTGATATTAAATAATCCAGCAAGCTTTTTGAAGTTGACATTTTCCGTTATATTTTCTTCGAGGTAAGTGACTATATCCTTTAATTTTTGGTGACTGGGATAGGGCAGCGCTAATGGAAGTTCATGTAGGGATAACTCCGGAAGGATAAGTTTAAATGCTGTAGCAATGCTGTATTTAGGTTCTTCAACTGGAAATATATTGCCGTTCCAGCGGTTAGTGAACATGATAAGCTCTATCAAAAGATCATTTACGGGATAAATTCCCATCTTGCTGTAAAATGGAGCATCATTATTGGCTTTTGGAAAGTACAAATTACGCATAACGACCTCGGGAGTACTTGGATGAATACTATGCTTTATACCGGCTGGAATCCATAAATAATGACGCGCTGGTAAGAAATAAGACTTTTTCTCTGTTTTAATAAAAACAACACCGCCTTCGGTGTATAGAAATTGATCCTTATCATGGCGATGCTCGGAAATATAATGCTCTGCTATAATAGCATGGTGACAATAAATGCTATCTTCAAATGAGTCTACTTCCGTCATGTAATAACGGTTGACATATTTTGCATCTGTCGTTATATCTTGTGTATTCATCTTAAACTATCATCCTAAGTGACAAAGGTAAGACTTTTTTACTAGACCACACTTTTTACTTGGTAAAGGTGAGTGTATACTTACAATAAAGCGGCTTTTCTTTAGTTGGAAAGTTAGTATTTACTTACTTTAATTTTGATGCATTTAAAGTAAGTTGTTTATTTACAGTATGATATAAATTATGAATCTAGATGATGTAAACTATTTTTTTGCTATGATTTGTTGTATATTTTTGATCTGTAGCCAATTGCGTTTTCTTAGTCGCATTTGGATAATTTTGTGTCACATGACAATAAATATAGCGTTGGAAAAAATGCTAAAATTGTTTGGTTTAGAGATTGGTAAAATATAATAAATAGCTTTCAATTTCTTAAGTTTACAATAACTGAATAAAATAAAATTATAACACTATGGCTTACGAAAGAATAAAAGTTCAAAGCTTACATGATAAAGTAATTACAGGTGAAGAAGCCGCTAAACTATTTCAAAATGGAATGGTGGTTGGATCGAGTGGCTTTACGAAGGCTGGAGATAGCAAGGTTGTATTACCGGCTTTAGCTGAACGCGCCAAGGTGGATCCATTGAAAATAACCTTGATCACTGGGGCTTCTTTAGGGCATGGAACTGACGGTAAATTGGCCGAGGCAGGAGCATTATCCAAGCGCATGCCTTTCCAGGTAGACCGTATTCTACGTAATAAAATAAATGCTGGAGATGTATTGTTTATTGATCAACATCTAAGCGAAACAGCAGAATTGCTGCACAATAAGAATTTACCTCAAGTAGACATTGCTGTACTCGAAGTTGCAGCAATTGAATCTGACGGAAGTATTGTTCCAACGACTTCTGTGGGTAATTCAGCGACTTTTGCTGCTTTGGCTAAGCAGGTTATTTTAGAGGTAAATACAGCGATCCCGATGAGCATCAAGGGAATACACGATATTTACCAGGCAGAAGATTATCCACGACGTAATGTTATTCCAATCGTAGCTCCTGAAAATAAAATTGGTCGTAAAACTATTCCTTTGGATACAAGCAAGGTGGTGGGGATTGTCTTTACGAATGAATTGGATAGCCCTGCTGATATTGCTGAACCAGATGTCAAAACAACAGCCATAGCAAAGCATATTTTAAACTTTTTTGAAAGTGAAGTGGAACTTGGCCATTTGTCAGAGAATTTAATGCCGCTTCAAGCGGGTATTGGAAAAGTTGCCAATGCTGTTTTGACGGGATTTATACATAGTAAGTTTCGAAATTTAACTATGTTTTCCGAAGTGTTGCAGGATAGTACGTTCGATCTCATCGATGCCGGGAAACTTGATTTTGCTTCGGCTTCTTCAATAACAGTCTCGGAAGAATGTTATTCAAGAGTGTTCGATCATTTGGATCGATACCGTGATAAAATTGTGTTGCGTCCGCAAAATATCTCCAATACTCCTGGATTGATCAAACGTTTGGGGATTATAGCGATCAATACTGCCATTGAGTTTGATATTTATGGAAATGTAAATTCTACCCATACTTCGGGTACTAATATTATGAATGGTATTGGAGGATCAGGTGATTTTGCACGAAATGCTTATTTGAGCATCTTTGTCACTCAGGCAGCCTCTAAGGGGGATGCGATATCTCATATTGTTCCGATGGTTTCCCATGTAGATCACACCGAGCATGATGTTGATATTTTAGTAACAGATTTTGGTTTGGCCGATTTACGTGGTTTAGCACCTCGCGAACGTGCAAAAGTTATTATTGATAACTGCGTACACCCTGATTATAAGGAACAGCTTTTAGATTACTACAACCGAGCTTGTGAAAGGGGGGGACATACTCCGCATTTATTAGAAGAAGCTTTTAGCTGGCATATTCATCTCCGTGAAAAAGGCACTATGAAAAAACATAAATAGCGCTCTTCCAATGGAAGTATCACGTATTTTGCCACCGATTATAATCGGATTTTGATCACTTAATTGCAGCGATTAAAATCATGAGGTCGCAACAGTGGTCACGTTATCGTTGAGGATTACATGGACGTTAGATCAAACAGTTTGGATAGGACGAGTGCTTGGAAAATGCCGTTAAAACAGCTGTTTTAACGGCATTTTTACGTTACATTTCCTTTAAACTCACTTCTTTCTTTTCGCCATCTTTTTCGATGGTGACACGTTTTTCGATATTAGCCTTATCGACATAGGATGATCTTGCCGTACCATAATTTGTGGTGGAACCTGTATAGCCCCAATAATTATAATAATTGGTATAACCTGATACGTATGAATAGTTGTAAGAATTGGTGAAATCGAAGCTTGCCATGATCACGTAACTACCAGGCATCAGATCTGTAAATTCGAAATGGCCCTCATCGTCGTATACTTTTGCTTTTTTAACGGCATATCCGAAATCAGGGTCTAATGGCACTTCCTGAACCTTCTTTTGTTTTCGTATCTTTTTATTGACTTCCAGCCATTCTTCGTAATAAGGAGAGTTGGCGAAGAGTGTGATTTCTGTACCTTTGGGAGCATACTGCTTTTTTGCGGTATTGACAAGACCACCAAGTTTTTTTCCTGAGCTAGACCTTGCGTAAGCCGTCCCGATGATGACACTATTCCCTTGGGCTATCTGCTGGGCAGCTTGTTCTTTGTTGAATCTATTTTTAATAGGTTGATAGTCCAGCTCTTCGTTTACTGTAATTTCCCATTTTCCGTTACCCATGGACATCTCACGTTGCCATAACCGTCGATCTTTCTTATCGACTACGTAATTATAAATGGCACCGGTACTCTCTTCTAAAAGTGTAACTAGCCAACTGTCGTGCTTACCCGTTTTTGGGGAACCATAACTGTAGCTTTTTACTTCCTTGATCGTGTAGTCTTCAACGAAAATGTCCGAATTGCTATTGTAGTAGAATTGTGGAATGCGCGCTTTATAACCGAGATCTAAAGGGAGGGTTAAAATCACGTGATCCATCCAGTTAAAATCTATAAATGGCTGAGTCGGATTCAACGTAATCTTTTTATCTTTTTTAGTTTTCTTCGAATAATAATTACCTGTAATTGTTTCGCCAAAGCTGAGGTTTAACTTCGTTTCCTTTCCATCGCTGGAATAGCTAATCGGTTGAAGCGTTTTTGCATCGGCAACAGTGGTTCGCATCGAAGTCCATGCATTATCCTTTGGAACATAGGTATTGGTTAAAGTCAGTTGATTATTAGCGGCGATAATGTTGTAGGTCAATGACCCTTGCTTATCCCAGGTGTTATCTTTGACATAATAAACAGTGTATAGCGATTTTTCTGGTTTAATATAGTTGGTGTTGATATCGCGACTACCCGGCGTGACGGTTTTCTGACAGAGGCCAACAGCGGGAAGTAAACCTACACTTAAAACAAAGGCATATATTTTCATATGTGTGATCATATAGTTAATGAAAAACAAGCTGTTTTCTTATTTCGATTTATGTATCTAAGGTAATAAAAAACTTTTTGATTTTTTGTCACTGTCGATTCATTCAATGACTTACTGTTTGCGCGGATGTGAGGGACTATAGTCATGCCAACGATTTATCGCTTAGTGTTGTTCTAATTTTAAAGGAACTGCTTTTTATAAATTGATATTCCGTTATTGGAGTATTTTTTATTGTTGCATAAGTGTACGATATAGTATATGGAGAAACTACAAATCACTACGGAAAAAATTGAAGAATGGATTGCGGCTGGCTATGACATTCTTCAGGATGGAGAGTTAATTAAAGTTGAAGGTGATATCCCCGAATTTCTAAAGCAATTCGCGGAGGATACAGCGGATACAGCACCCAAAACTTATTTATTGAAGGAGCTACTTACCTGGCCGGAAGAAGAACTCAAAAAAATATAAATGGGGTTAAATGTTATGCGCTATTTTTGAGCTCCTTAGAAGACGAATTGAGTAGGTGTTTTATTGCTAAAAACATTGGATGAGTGATGTAATAATTTGAACAGCAGAAGATTTGACCGGTTTAAAATCGGAATTATTCATTATATTTAGTTAACCTAGTTAATTCGATATGTCATATAATATCCCCGAAAATTTGAAAGGTCTTTCTGCAAGCGAGGTTGCTGCTGCTAGATATAAATATGGTTGGAATCAGTTGAGCGAAAACCATAAGAGTACCTGGTTTGAACTACTTGTCGGTATTTTGAAGGAGCCGATGTTGATCCTGTTGATTGTAATCTCCATTATTTATGTCCTTGTAGGGAATTATGGAGAGGCTGTGTTTATGTTTGTTGCTATTGTTGCCGTCACGGCAATTTCTTTTTATCAGGATAACCGCAGCAAGAGAGCTTTAGAAGAACTAGAAAAGCTAAATGAACCATTAAGCACTGTGATTCGAGATGGTAAAGTTACTGACATCCCGACTCATGAGATTGTTGTGGGAGACCTCTGTATTACTGAAGAAGGGCGTATTATAAACGCCGATGGTCATATTTTACATAGTAACGATTTTTCTGTTAATGAATCTTCTTTGACGGGAGAGAGCTTTTCCGTATTTAAGGATAATAAATCCGAAGATAACATGGTGTATGGCGGAACGGTTACAGTTTCTGGCCTTGCAGTCTTTGAAGTTACAAAAACCGGCAAAGAGACGCGTGTTGGTAAGATCGGCGATTCTATAAGTAACATTAAAGAAGAGATATCACCGTTGCAACTGCAAATTCAAAAGTTTGTAAAAGCAATGGCCATTATTGGTATCCTAATTTTTTTGTTTGTCTGTCTATATAGTTTTATTGACAGTGGTAATTTAGTGGCAAGTCTGCTCAATGGGCTTACTTTGGCCATGTCAGTACTACCTGAAGAGATTCCTGTTGCATTCACAACATTTATGGCACTGGGTGCTTGGAAACTTATGCGTCAAGGAATTATAATCAAAAGAAGCAGTATTGTTGAGACGTTGGGTAGTACCACTGTGATCTGCACGGATAAGACGGGAACGATTACCCAAAATTCAATGCAGTTAAAATACCTGTATAATTACGCTAGTGATGCCTCGTATAAACAGGAAGAGTTTGGTGATCCAGCGCTGAGTGAACTTATCGATTACGCCATGTGGAGTAGTGAGCCTGTGCCCTTTGATCCGATGGAAATTACGTTGCATAAAATATACGAAAAAACGCAGCAGCAGGACCTTAGAAATGGATTCAAGCTATTTCATGAATATCCCCTGGAAGGCAAGCCACCGATGATGACTCATCTTTTCGAAAATCGCGATAAAGAAAGGATTATTGCAGCTAAGGGCGCTCCTGAGGCTATTCTTAGTGTCTCTAGGCTTTCCGATAATGAGAAAAATAAAATTAGAGGTATTATTACATCCTATGGAGAGCAGGGATTTCGTCTGTTGGGCGTGGGCAAGGCGAAATTCGAAGGCGATAATTTTCCTACAAAGCAACAGGATTTTGCGTTTGAATTTTTAGGACTGACCGTGTTTTATGATCCACCTAAAAAGGATATTGAAAAAGTTTTCGAGCATATCTATGCCGCGGGGATTAAAGTTAAAGTAATAACCGGTGATAATGCTGACACCACTAAGGCAATAGCGGCCCAGGCTGGAATTATTAGCTTAACCCCGCCAGTCAATGGCAGCGAAATAGTGAGCCAATCGGAAGCTGAAATAATAGCGTTAGCGGAGAGAACAACCTTATTTACAAGAATGTTCCCAGATGCTAAATTGGCCGTTGTAAATGCGCTGAAAAAGAGCGGTGAAGTCGTTGCTATGCTTGGCGATGGAGTAAATGACGGGCCGGCATTGAAAGCTGCTCATATAGGAGTGGCTATGGGCGATAAAGGTACTGAAATTGCAAAATCAGCTGCAGCACTCATCATCACGAACGATGATTTAGAAAAATTGACCATCGGTATAGCAGCTGGGAGAAGAATTTATGCAAACATCAAGAAGGCGGTTCAATATATTATTTCTATTCATATCCCCATTATTTTAACCGTATCGCTTCCATTGTTTTTGGGTTGGGTATTTCCACAGATTTTTAGCCCCGTACATGTAATTTTTCTTGAGTTAGTGATGGGGCCTACTTGTTCGATTGTCTATGAAAACGAACCAATTGAAAAAGATACCATGAAACGTCCTCCCAGAGCAATGAGCGATACCTTTTTGAGTATCAATGAGCTTGGCATAAGCATCGTTCAAGGGGTTATCATCACGATAGGGATTCTATTTGTGTATCAACTTGCCGTTCAGCAGGGTGATACGGAAGAGAAAACAAGGGCAATGGTTTTCTCCACTTTAATTTTTGCTAATATTTTGTTGAGTTATGCAAACAGATCTTTCCACTATAGCATCTTTGAAAGTTTTAAAAATAGAAATCTGTTGCTGTTGGGTATTTCAATCGCTGTGCTCCTATTTTTGGCTGTGATACTCTATGTGGGGCCGGTGGCCGATTTTTTTAACGTAACCGCGCTGAGCGGACATGAATTAGGCATAACATTCGCCGTTGCCGCTGTATCTGTACTATGGTTCGAGGTTTATAAACTGTTCAGAAGAATTGCCCATCAAAAATCGCGGAAAAAAGAATGTAAATATAGTTTTGACAGCCAAAAGAAGACGCAGTCAAATCAGGGATATTACTGAATAAATTTTGAAGTGATTCCTCTTTTCTTGATATAGAAATTCAGCGCTCGTCCTGCTTCGGTAGGACGATCCGTACTCAGTATATCTGCACCTCGATCAATAAATCCTGCATAAACTTGAATGCCTTTTTTATCTGCTTGTTTGTCCAAATTACCAAGTGTACCCAATATACACATGATACCATGATCGTGGAGTATTTTTGTCAACTGAGGATCCGCTTCTCGCGTTCCTACAAAGGCTAATAGGCGGTTGTCTGGAATATCTTTTTCATTAAGCCTGGCAAGATCGTTCACGGTATTGATAGAAGCCGAAATCATTAAGTCGCCAGCGAGATTATGGACCTTGGCTGCTTGGTTGGCGCTGTAGGTAATGATGACCACACTAGATTCTGCACGTTGCTTACGGATAGCATTGATAACAGCTTCATAAGGAACATCATTCTTTATATCTAAGGTGAAAATTACCTTACCTTTTCCCCAAGATAGCGCTTCTTCCAGCGTTGGGATCTGATATGGTGTTATTTTTTTGTAATTATCCAATAGACGTAGCTGTTTGAGTTCCGACAAGGTGCTGGCGTTCACAGGCCCTCTGCCCGTTGTTGTACGGTTTAACGTATTGTCATGCATTAATACCAATGCTGAATCTTTGCTGAGGCGTACATCACACTCAATAATGACTGGCTGCAAGTTCGCATTATAAGAAAATGTTTCGATAGCATTCTCGGGGTATCCGGATGTCGGGCCACCGCGATGCAAACTGACCAAAGGATAGCGATTATCGTCATAGGTCAAAAACTGATATAATTCCTCAACATGCTGGAGTTTTAAGCGTTTACCTACCGGCAAGCCGTCCGTATTGTCTCCATGCCGCAAGCAACTGCTTAATACCAGGCAGATCAATAAGAGGAAATAGTGGGCGATACGAGATTTCATTGTTTATTTATTGTGCTCAATAATCAGATCGGCCAGTTCTTCGACACTGGTATTTAATTGATCGATTGTTAGATGGGCTTGCGTATAATGAGGCTCTCTTTCGATCAGTTTTTCTTCAATAAATAAGCGGAGTTCTTCAGGTGATTTTCCGATCAGAATCGGTCTTTTGTGAAGTTTTGATTGCGAAAGTCTGTCAAATAGTGCTTTTGGAGACATGTGTAAATACACTGCATAGCCGTTTGCCTTAATCCAATCCATATTGTCGAAGAAACAAGGTGCACCGCCCCCTGTTGAGATTACAGCTGCTTTCTCCGCAAATTTACGCAATTGCTCGCGTTCCAATGCGCGAAATGCATCTTCGCCATATTGCGCGAAATACTCAGTAATACTCATGCCGATTTGCTTGACGATCTCCTCATCAGTGTCTATAAATGGCAGCTCTAGTTTACTGGCAAGTTTTTTACCAAGGGTAGTTTTTCCACTTCCCATATAACCAATCAAAAATATAGGTTTAGGCATAGGTATTATTTGTCTTTACTTAGAAATTCATCTTCAATGGATTTGGCATCCGGAAAATTATTATAATGCCATTTTCCGATCACGTTTCCTCCTTTTAAGAGTAGTACGCCTGGATTTGCTCTGACCATACTTTTCAAAGGAACTAGATCGGCGTAGAATATCTCCGCGATTAATTGCATTTTATCACTCAGATATTGAGCGTCTTTCGATGCTGACGCGGTTAATAGGACGACACGGAGTCCGTTATAATCCTTTGTTAACTGGATAGCGGATTGATTGATCTTTTGGATGGCATCAATATTGGCCGTCGAAAGATCTTTTGCAACGATAATAAGATTGTAATAAGGGTTTGCAATGATTTCTTGTGTGTGATCAGCTCCGTCTGCATCAGTGATCAAAAGATCTGGAATAGGAATATCATAACCCTTTTTGACTAATTTACTCTCAGGTTCACCTATAATTTCCCATGATTCATCTTCCCATAGTTTATCAGCCATATAAGTTTTGTCGTTGACCTTTTTAGTTTCGCCTGTCTTTTTATTTTTCATGGTATAGATTTGCTCAAACAGATCCCCTTGTTTGCCTTCTGGCAATACCATTAACGAAGGTAAATTGTTGCCAACCTTATAGGGTAAAAAGTCAATAAATGGGAGGTAGTTTACAGTATAAATACCGATACCTAAGGAGATAACCGCTGTAATCATTGTAACAACAAATTGATTGCCTGATCCTTTGATAATCGATCGCAACTGTTTTCGGTTAAAAAATATTACTAGAATCAACGCCAGCAGCACGATGTCTTTGGAAAATGATTGCCAAGGTGTGAGGGGGATTGCATCGCCAAAGCATCCACAGGAGGTTACAACCTCGAAAAAAGCCGAATAGAAGGTCAAAAAGGTGAAAAATAGGATCAGCAGGAGTAGGCCCCAAGCAACTGTATTGCCATATAGCCCCAATAATAATAGTGCTCCTAATAGAATTTCAAAACCACAGATCACAACAGCGATTGCGGTAGCATACTCATTAAAGGCTGTGAGATGAAACACCTCAAAGTATTCTTGGAGCTTATAGCCAAACCCGGTCGGGTCATTGGCTTTTATAAAGCCTGAGAATATGAAAAGAAGTCCGGTAAAAATTCGGCAAAACCCTAATAAATAATTCGTTTTGGTACGCTGCTGTGTCAATGTCATAATCCGGTTATTGTTGTGCTATTCCTAATTTAATCAATGCAAAAACTGCGTAATTGAGCATATCCTGATAATTAGCAGGAATACCCTCAGAAACAAGTGTTTGCCCGTCATTATCTTCGATTTGTTTAACTCGGTGTATTTTCATTAAGATCAGATCTGTCATGGAAGATACACGCATATCGCGCCAAGCTTCACCGTAATCATGATTTTTAGCGAGCATAAGATCTCTGGTTTCAGTCACCTTTTCGGTATATTTTTGATTCACAAAGTCTGTATCCAAATTTTCTTCGCCATCTTCTCCCAAATCAATCTGAATCATGGCCATGACACAATAATTTATGATACCAATATATTCGTCAGCGATTCCCTCGCCTACTTTGGAAACTTTTTTGATTTCTAGTGTGCGTATACGCTGTGCTTTGATATAAATCTGATCTGTAATGGAAGATAGGCGCATAATTCGCCAAGCTGTTCCATAATCTTTTGTTTTTTTTATAAATAAATCCTGACAATGCTTGATCACATTGTTATATTCCTGAATGGTATCCATATCGTTGATTGAAGAAACTTGATGAGACAAGTTGTGATTACATTACAAATATAATTAGAAAATAATACTTCCGACGGTCAAATGAATGTACAATTTATGCTTTATTAATAAAATATAGATAATAATTTTGGATATTACCACAATATAAAGTTCGCAGGGTAAAGCACTAGGCAATGCTCAAATACATGGTGTAGATTTCTTGCTTTCTGTTTGCTAAAATGTTTAATTGGGATAGTTTTAAAAGAGTGGATTAGTTTACCAACTTTAGCTAATAAAAAAAATAAATTCATGGATTTTCAACAACCTGTTATTAGGAAAGTAAAGATCATTCGATATGTACAGCCATTTCGGGAGGGAGGGTCTTTACCGGCACTGGTCGATGCTGATGATGGCTTCAGTTATGTCATAAAATTTAGGGGAGCAGGGCAAGGGCGGAAGGCCCTCATCGCCGAATTGATTGGCGGAGAGCTGGCAAGACTGTTAAAATTGCGCGTGCCCGAAATTGTGTTTGCCGATTTGGACGAGTCCTTTGGTCGGACAGAGCCTGATGAAGAAATTCAGGATCTACTTAAATTCAGTGTGGGCAAAAACCTAGGTCTACATTTTCTGAGCGGAGCCATCACATTCGATGCAAATGTTGACGTTATTGCGGCGGAAGAAGCATCCAAGATTGTTTGGCTAGATTCACTCTTAATGAATGTGGACCGAACTGTTCGGAACACAAATATGCTGATATGGCACAAAGAACTTTGGTTAATAGATCATGGAGCTGCTTTATATTTCCATCACAGCTGGGATAACTGGGAGGAACAGTCGTTAAAGCCATTTGTTCAGATTAAAGATCACGTACTGTTAAAAAATGCCAGTAGGGTGGGGGAGATAGATGCGGAATATCGTTCACTTTTTACGGAGACGGTATTTCGTGACATATTAGCCGTGGTACCGGATGAGTGGTTGGAAGATTCCGAACGTGAACTTTCGGCGGCGGATGCGCGAGAAGTATATGTTTCTTTCTTGAAACGCCGTGTAGCCAATTCATCCATTTTTGTAAAGCAAATTGAAGATGCCAGAAAAGACCTTATATGAGTACGCTGTGGTACGTTTGATACCACGGGTGGAACGCGAGGAATTTATTAACGTGGGTGTAGCTCTGTATTGTCGCAAGTACCGTTATGCGAAAATGATTTATTTTGTCAATGAACAGAAAGCGCGGTCGCTTTGTCCGGATATTGAATTGGAAATGATTGAAAATCACCTGTCTTCTTTCCAGCGAATCTGTCATGGAGAAAGAGATGCTGGCAAACTTGCTGAGCTGGATATCACCGAACGTTTTCGTTGGTTGACAGCGAAGCGGAGTACCTTGATCCAATGTTCGGCCTCACATCCCGGTTTGTGTGAAGATCCAGAAGTAACATTGAGAGCGTTGTTTGAGCGTTTGGTTCTTTAGGCCAAACGATTTATTCCATCAGCGAGCGGATTTAAAGTGATGGTCAAAGCCGTTAAGTTTTTTAGTATAAGGCTTAATCTATCAATATTGTATAGTATATTTGTTTCAATAAATTAGTGAAGATGCATGATTTTTATCAACATATCTATGAGCAGCAATTGGCTGTTTTAGAAATGCCTTCTAATAAGAAGATCTGTGGATGGGCTATCCGAATTTTGGATGTGCTCTTTCCGGAACGAAATTCAGGCGATATGAAATCTGTCGATGATGTGAAGCTCGCTTTTGAGCAATTTGAATTGGAACTGGAGCAGCTTTTGAGCAAATCCAAAGCTTGTCAAAGCTGCAATCATTCGGACGTAGCGCGTAAATTCTTTGAACGGATTCCACAACTTTATGAATTGATGTGCTGGGATGCTGATGCATTGATGGACGGGGATCCTGCGGCGCAGAACAAGAGAGAGGTCGTACGTACTTATCCTGGTTTTTTTGCGATCTGTATTTTCCGGATGGCCAATGAACTACATCGTTTGGGTGTTCCTTTGATACCACGTATATTGACGGAGCATGCTCATTCCAAAACTGGAATAGATATACATCCTGGAGCAACGATAGGGCATCATTTGCATATTGATCACGGAACCGGACTGGTTGTTGGTGAAACTTGTACTATTGGTAATTATGTAAAGCTTTATCAGGGGGTAACTTTAGGCGCACTGAGTGTGGATAAGGTTTTTTCCAATGTAAAGCGGCATCCGACTATAGGTGATCATGTGATTATCTATTCCGGTGCTACCATTCTTGGCGGCGAAACACAGATCGGGCATCATTCGGTGATTGGCGGTAATGTGTGGTTGACAAGTTCTGTAGAGCCGTATACCACGGTATATCATCAAGCTACATCAAAGTTTATAGATTCGAAACCAATAAATTAAATACCATGGGAAATATCATAGATACGATTGGAAATACGCCATTAGTCGAGATTACGCAATTCCATACCAACCCGAAGGTGAAGATTTTTGCGAAAATGGAGGGTAATAATCCAGCTGGTTCAGTTAAAGATCGTGCAGCGCTCAATATGATCCGTTCAGCGATGGAACGTGGCGATATTACAAAAGATAGCAAATTGATTGAGGCAACGAGTGGTAACACAGGAATCGCATTGGCTATGATTGCAGGTATATATGGGCTGAGCCTAGAACTTGTGATGCCCGCTTCTTCCACCCGCGAGCGAACGCTTACGATGGAGGCGTATGGAGCGAAAGTTACCCTGTTGGAATCGATGGAAATATGCCGTGATTATGCGGAAGAAAAGGCTGAAAAAGAGGGCTATTATATATTGAATCAATTTGCGAATCCAGATAATTACCAAGCACATATCAAGACCACAGGTCCTGAAATCTGGCGTGACACAGATGGCAAGATTACACATTTTGTAAGCGCCATGGGCACCACAGGAACAATCATGGGTAACTCCATCTACCTGAAAGAAAAAAATGCAGCCATTCAGATTGTAGGTTGCCAGCCCACTCCTGAATCATCCATACCAGGTATACGGCGTTGGCCCGAGGCCTATTTACCTAAGATTTTTGATCCGCGCAGAGTAGATCGCGTTCTCGATATATCCCAACAGGAGGCCACTGAACTTGCCCGGGAGCTTGTTAAGCGCGAAGGTGTTTTTGCGGGGATGAGTACGGGGGGAGCTTTAGCCGGAGCACTCAAAATTGCGAATGAAATTGAAGCGGGCGTTATTGTATTTATTGCCTGCGACCGCGGTGACCGTTACTTGAGTTCGGATCTTTTTGGCTAAAAAATAATATAAAAAATGCCCGGCCCACTAGGAGATTATGCTAATTAACACAATCTTAGTGGGCTTTTTGGAATTCAGCGTCATGCCCAAAGGTTATGAGGTTGCTGTCGGGGTCCAAAATTGAAAACTCACGCTGACCCCAAGGCTTGGTATCAAGTTTTCCATTGGGGTGTATAGCTACGTTGTTTTCCTGAAAAGATTGATACAAGCGGTCAATATCGTCTGTACGGACGTACACCATACCATAATTTTCTTTGGGTAAAAGTTCTCTAAATTCAAAAAAATGGATTTCAATATGATCTTTTTTTAGCATGAGATAGCCCTCGTAATCGACGTTCCCGATCAATGAAAAACCAAGTTTATGTACATAAAAATCCTTTGTAATGGATTTATTGCGCATCGGTAGTTTGGGGTGAATGGCAGTCAATTTCATCTGTTTATATAAATAAAGTTCCGTTGAATCAATTCTGTTAGTTGCCTCTTTCAAAGGTAGTTATTTATTGTACCTCAACATAATCATATCTTTCAATAACTGGCCATTTTCATATATAGACCGCTCATAATTTTTGATAAAAAAGTCTTTACGAATTCCGTATTTAACAAATCCATTTCGTTCATAGAAACGAATTTGTGCTAGTCCACAATCGGCGGTACCTACGATAAGGTTAGCATATTGCTGGTAATTGGCCTTAATAAAATCAAGCAATTGGCTTCCGAGTCCCATGCCTTGAAATGCTGGAGATACGGCAATGTTTTTAATTTCCAATGTTTCTGAATCGACCGGATATAAACAAAAAACAGCAATCGGCATTTTCACGTCATATACAACATACACTAGGGAGTCGTAAAGGTATTTATCGATTGCATGTACCGTTTCGTCTGCTAAAAGCAACAAATCATAAGGGTATTCCTTATGATTTGTAATATGCTTTATTTGATAGCGATTGTGCATTGATAGGAATTCGCTAATTTCTGTGAACCTAAAGCTGCGACTAATTGAAATGATATAAAAAGATGACGTCACCTACGTAAGCCGGTTTTGCACTATCTTTGATTTTCAATGTAGCTTCTATGGTTACTTTGATAACACCTCTTAAATTGACGACAGACTTTACCAGTGTATGTAGCTGCACCGCATTGTCAACCAAAACGGGCTGTGCAAAACGTAGGTTTTCGATCCCATAATTGATTTCCATTTTGACATTTCTTACTTCAGCTATTTGTTTCCATAAATAGGGAATGAGGGACAAAGTCAGATAGCCATGGGCGATAGTCGATTTAAAAGGGCTATCAGTTTTTGCTTTTTCACTATCTAAATGAATCCATTGATGGTCGAGTGTTGCATCCGCAAATTGATTAATTTGTTTTTGATCAATAACATGCCATTGGGATTCGCCTAATGATTTTCCTTCAAAGGCTTTGTACTCTTCATAATTGTTAATTATTGTCATATGTAATCTTTTTATCGCGTTTTGTTTTTGTCGGTCCCCCTTATGTATGGTGAAGGGAAGACGAATTTGTGGCTAAATATAACTATACTTTTAAGAATCCTAAAGATATCCTTTATTTAAAAGGTGATGGAGTGAAATAACAAGCTAAGCTGGTCCGTCACCAATTCATTATCCGTTTTGTGTAGTTGCATAAGTATTTTCAACGTAAGATCTGAAGTTTTCGAGTATGGCCTTCCATCCATTACGCTGCATATCAATCGAATTTTCAGATTCAGCATCGAAAATTATGGTGACTTCAATTACAGATTTTTTAGCATTGAAGTTGACTTCAACATGACGTCCATCAGGCATGACATAGGCTATTTTTTTAAAAGGCTCTAGTGCGGTATAGCTGCCTTCAAAATCAAACCCCATCGATCCATTTTTTGCTTCCATTCGATTTTTGAACTTTCCTCCAATGCGTAAGTCATTGATTGAACTTGTGCAGTGCCAATCATCTGAGGCATGGTTCCATTGCATGATATCTTCTGCCGAGTTATACGCGTTCCAGACCGTTTCTACGCGCACGTTGATAGCGGTTTCAATTTTTATCCGTTCCATATAATGTGACTCTGTTTTCTATTTTAATACATGTTTTTTACGTTAATAACAGGAAAATTTGTGTTTTGTTATATCTGTTTCCAGCTAATTATCAAGATATAATAAAAAGGCTAAAATTGAAACTTATTTTAGTGCAATTAAATGGTTTCTCTTAAAGTTTGTTACCTTTAAGGGATGTAAGACTTAAATACGATTCATATGTCCTTCAAATTCCTTATTATCTCTTTTTTCCTGTTTTCGCCAAGTTTGATTTTTGCGCAGCACTATAAAACGACTACCGATGTTGCGTATTGCAAACCTAACGAGCCGGATTCTTATAAGAAAGAACGTTGTAAATTGGATATTTATATCCCGACAGATCGTAAAAATTTTGCTACCATTGTTTGGTTTCATGGGGGTGGATTAGAAGAGGGGAATAAATTTATTCCACTTGAACTTAAAGAGAAAGGTGTGGCGGTTATAGCGGTCAATTATCGATTAAGTCCTAAAGCAAAAGCCCCTGAATATATTGAAGATGCTGCAGAAGCTGTTGCCTGGGCATTCTCAAACATTGCCAATTATGGTGGAGATCCTTCAAAAATTTATGTTTCGGGCCATTCGGCGGGTGGGTATTTGGCTTTAATGGTAGGCTTAGATAAGCATTATCTTCAAAAATTTGGTGTTGATGCAGATCGTATAAAAGGCCTGGCACCAATCAGTGGACAGACCAATACACATTATACAATAAAAAAGGAACGTGGACAATCGATGGTGATTCCTCAGATTGATCAGTTTGCACCACTTTCATTTGTACGCAAAGATGCGCCGCCCATCCTCCTGATCACCGGCGATCAGCAATTGGAAATGGCTGCACGATTCGAGGAAAATGCACATTTGGCAGCAATATTAAAGCAGGTTGGACATACAAAAACCTCACTCTATCAGCTGCAGGGCTTTGACCATGGTGGTGTATATGCGCCTGCCTGTCTGCTGATGCTTAACTGGATTAGGCAAATTGAAAAGTAGTTTTATGTATTTAAATAGCGTGTCAAAATAGGCCTTATTGAAATATCATAAACAAAAAATAAAATAGTACAATTGTTCATTCAAAAATTCTACCGACATTTACTTCAGAAGTAACGTATGTAGTTACTTCGCAAATTTCAATCCGTTATGTGGATAAAACGCGGTATCGTATTTATAATCTGTATTATGGGGCTTTTTTTTGCTCCAAATAGGTTATTTGCCTGCCATGCGCCGTCCGAAAAAAACAGTCAGGAAGAAAAATCATGTTGTCTTGATGAAACGCAAAAGACAAGAGACACAGCAACCGTCGATTGTTGTAAAGATAATGGAGCTGAGTCGGCGGCTTCAGACGATCGGGTAGATGACTGCAGTAAGCGCTGTGGAGAAAAGTCTTGCCGTTTCTCCTTTCAATATAGTTTTATTGTGTCAGTAATCGAAGCTCCGCAGATTTTACCGGCGTATGCCGATGCTTCAAGCTCCTATGCACGCTATAAGCAACCTTTTTGTACAGATATATATATATCCATTTGGCAGCCTCCTCAGCTCGCTCAACAATAGACTGATATCCCATGTTATGTCTTTTTGGATAGGTTTTCTGTCCGAGCCCGATTTATTTAGCTTATGAAAATCCCTTTGGATCTATCGGATTCAATGCATACATCTATTGATTGCTGTACCGTAATTTTCATCAGTATTCATTTATATACAACATATCATAATCATGAGATTAATTTCATTACTTGGTTTGGTAATCTCGGTATTACTATCCACTCAATATACATATGGACAAATAAAAAATGCAAAGACAGCCACAGTAAAGATCTTCGGAAACACTACGGCTGTTAAAAAGATAATTGAAAAAGTTGGCAGCGATGGACACACTGCGATCGTTGACTGGGATCCGACATCCAAACTAGCATCTATTACTTATGATCCTTCAAAAACAAGTGCTGATGAAGTTCTTAAGCGTATAGCATTGGCAGGCTTCGACAATGAAAAGTTCCTGGCTCCAGATGATGTCTATGCGCAATTGGCTAAAGCTGAGCAATATGAACGCGTGCTAAAACCAGCATTAAAAAATCGAGCTGAACAGCAGGTCGATCATAATAAGCACAATCAGGGCGGCCTAACAGCAAATAATGCTTCCCATGTTCACCCTTCGAAGATAACAGAACCTGAAAAAGAGAAGACAGCGTTTGGCCAGTTGGTAAACCATTATTTGGGGCTAAAAGATGCTTTGGTGAAGACCGACGCACAGGGAGCTGCAGTCAAAGCCACCGCGTTGAAGGAAGCGATCAAAGCAGTCGATATGAATAAGCTTACGGCTGCCGAACATACGGTTTGGATGAAGGTGATGAATAGCTTAGCAGCTGATGCATCGGGCATCGCCCAAAATAAAGATGTGGCTAAGCAACGCGTGACTTTTGCTTCTCTTTCAAACGCTTTTTATGAACTTCTCAAGGTGAGTAAATTGGATGGACCTATTTATTATCAGCATTGTCCCATGTATGATAATGGCAAGGGGGCGCATTGGCTCAGTAAAGAGAACGCGATAAAAAATCCTTTCTATGGGGCGCAAATGATCGGTTGTGGAAGCACCGTAGAAACGTTAAACTAATCGCCTCCCTATGGATTATTTTCATATTGGTTGGCTTTTAGAATGGCAACTGTACGTGGTGTAGGACTTCGCAGTGATACAAAAGTCTGGATAAACTATTTAATATTGATTTTGTTGATAAGTTTGTCAGTTACACCACTGATCACGGGGCATCCGGGTGTGAGGTTGGTCTATCAGTATGGGGTAGGACCTATGGGTAACAGAATACTAATTAAGTAAATGAATTAAGATGAGTAAAAAGAGTAATATATTAACCGTTGTTTTACTATTGATGGCGCAACTGACTGTGCTGGCCCAGAAAGTGGTTCGTCACGACCTTTATGTACGGGATACAACCGTCAATTATGCCGGCAAATCAAAACGGGCAATCGCTGTAAATGGACAGATTCCGATGCCTACCTTGACTTTTACAGAAGGAGATACGGCAGAGATTGTTGTTCACAATGAGTTAAAAGAGAGTACTTCGCTACACTGGCATGGTATTTTTTTGCCGAACAAAGAAGACGGTGTACCGCATTTGACGCAGGAACCGATAAAACCAAATTCAACTTACACCTATCGTTTTCCGATAATCCAGCATGGTACACATTGGTATCACTCGCATTCAGGCCTGCAGGAACAGATCGGTATGTATGGTAGCCTGATTCTCAACAAGCGTGCTGATGATAAGACTTTCCGAAAAGGAATTGATGATTTACCCACGATTCCCGTCATATTGAGTGAATGGACAAATTACAATCCAGATAATATACAGCGGATGCTACATACAGCAAACGATTGGGCTGCGATAAAAAAAGGTTCAACACAATCGTACGTTGAAGCTATTAAAGCAGGAAAGTTTAAGACGAAAGTCACGAATGAATGGAAACGTCAGCTTGCGATGGATGTCAGTGACGTTTATTATGATAAGGTCTTGATGAACGGGGCTCATTCCACGGATTTGAATTCGGTGAATGGTAAAGCATTGAAAGCAGGAGATAAAGTGCGTTTACGAATTTCCAATGGTGGTGCTTCGTCTTATTTTTGGCTGCGCTACGCAGGTGGTAAAATTACCGTTGTTGCAAATGATGGGAATGATGTGGTACCAGTGGAGGTCGATCGATTAATGATCGCAGTATCGGAGACTTATGATGTCGTTGTAACAATCCCAAATGAAGCTACAGCTTATGAATTTATGGCAACCACGGAAGATCGCTCACAATCTACAAGCTATTTTATCGGTAATGGTATCAAACAGTTGATCTCCCCACTTCCCCGCCTTAAATATTTTGAAGGAATGAAGATGATGAACGACATGATGAAGATGAATGGCGATCTCAATGATATGGGCATGAAGATGAGTCTGAATCAGATGGATATGAATGTGGTGATGTATCCCGAAATTACAGGCGATGGAAAGAAAAAAGAAGATCACAATAAACATAGCGGTATGGATCATGGACAAATGAACATGGACGAAGATCCCAATCGTTATAATGCCAATGCATTAGGTAATATTGTCACGCTGAACTATGCGATGCTAGAGTCTCCTCAGGCGACTGAATTCCAGAAAGAAGCCCCCATACGAGATCTCAAATTTACGCTTACCGGAAATATGAGCCGTTATGTATGGAGCATGGACAACAAAATTCTCTCTGAGACGGATAAGATACCTGTAAAAAAGGGTGAGGTATTGCGCATTACCCTCTATAACAATTCAATGATGCGTCATCCCATACATCTGCATGGCTTTGACTTTCGCCTGCTGAATGGAAAAGGAGCTAATGCGCCGCTGAAAAATGTGGTTGATGTTATGCCTATGGAAACCGATACGATCGAATTTTTAGCGAATGAAGAGGGGGACTGGTTTTTTCATTGCCACATTTTGTACCATATGATGGCTGGTATGAATCGAGTTTTCGCTGTTGGGGATTACCAAAACCCCTACCTTCCGAACAAAACCAAAGCCTATAAAGAACTGCAAATGGAAAGTAATATGACGCATTTCATGGCGCAAAATGATTTTGCGACAAATGGAAATGATGGGCAGGCAATGTTTCAGAATGCACGTTGGCAGCTTGGTTCGGAATGGCGATTGGGCTATAATGATATGCACGGTTATGAGGTGGAAACCCATTTAGGCCGATTCTTCGGGAAGATGCAATGGTTTATGCCTTTTGTAGGCTTTGATTATCGTTACCGCCGTATGGGGGAGGATGAACATGAAACAAATATTTTCGGACAGGCAAATAAAAAAGATAGCCGCAAAGCGCTAAGTTTAGGTTTTATGTATACTTTGCCCATGCTGGTTAACGTTCAGGCAGAGGTTTATCACGATGGCATTATACGACTGCAACTGATGCGTGAAGATATTCCGATCTCCAGAAGGATCCGTGGTGATTTTATGGTCAATTCAGATCGTGAATATATGATGGGGCTAAACTATGTCATCACCAAAAATATGGCCTTTAGAACGCATTATGATAGTGATATGGGGTTTGGTGTAGGCTTGTCATTAAATTATTAAGGGGGTAGATCAGCATAGGCGAAATCGCTAGTATGGAAAAAGAACAGCTGATTTTTAAAAGAGAAAATAAAAAATGCCAGAAATCAGAAATCTCTGGCATTTAATCATAGTGTGAATTTTATGACGACAAAAGTTTTAATGCTTAAATCATCCATTTAAATAGGCTGGCTCCCCAAGAGAAACCGGCGCCAAAGGCGGTTAACATGACTAAGTCACCTGTATTTAATTTTTTAATATTTTGCCAAATACATAATGGAATTGTGGCAGCAATCGTATTTCCTAGGTATTCTATATTACTTAGAGCTCTGCCTTCTGGTATATTAAGGCTACGTCCAACAGCATCGATGATCCGCTGATTGGCCTGATGTGGAATTAACCAGCTGATATCTTCAATCTGTAGGTTGTTGCGTTGCAACACCGTAGTACACGCATCGCTCATAGACTGTACAGCATGTCTGAATACAGTTTTACCATCTTGTTTCAGAAATCTGTTGTCATTTACAGGAAGATTACTGTCGATGGGATACAAAGAACCACCAGCCTCTATTTTTAAAAATTCTTTTCCCGCGCCGTTACTGCAAAGATAAGCGTCCATAATACCCCCTTCTAATGAAGGCTCCAGCCAGATAACGCCAGCACCATCCCCAAAAAGAATATTGGTTGATCGGTCTTTTAAATCTACATATGTACTGATATTATCGGCTCCTACAACAAGTACGTTTTTGTAACGTCCTGTCTCCACCAAAGCAGCAGCCATATCCAGGGCATATAGAAATCCAGAGCAAGCTGCGTTGACATCAAAAGCCCAGACATGAGAAAGCCCTAATTTTTCTAAAATAATATTGGCTGTTGCCGGCATCGGCATATCGGGTGTAGAAGTCGCTACAATGAGCGCATCTACATCTTTCAGGTTTTTATGATATTGTTCCGCCAGATTCTGTATCGCTTTTACAGCC
This sequence comes from Sphingobacterium sp. UBA1498, assembly GCF_002325125.1. Lineage (NCBI taxonomy): Bacteria > Pseudomonadati > Bacteroidota > Sphingobacteriia > Sphingobacteriales > Sphingobacteriaceae > Sphingobacterium > Sphingobacterium sp. UBA1498. The sequence continues at coordinate 82,097 of NZ_DCRG01000025.1, read as the reverse complement.
ATATCTGATGTGGCAAGATTCTCTTCTAAAATTCTTCGTTCCTTAATACCTGTACGTTTGATAATCCATTCATCGGATGTATCGCAAAACTGTTCTAAATCTGTATTTGATCTCTTATTCGGTGGAATATATCCGCCAATACCGGTTATTGCGGCATATGGCCTGCTGGGTATTCTCTCCGTCATAAATTAATGTACTCCATTCTCTCTTATTGTATCGCTATCCAATTGGAATAGCTCTGTGCGTTTTTGCACTGTAAAACTACGGTTAATTTGTGCGATTGATAAGTGAAAAAAATGATTTTTGACAAAATAATTACCTTTTAGCAACACTTTTAACTGTTTTTTACGTATTGCCTATACTAATCTTCTAAACGGTTTTAATGAGGCGAAATTAAATATTGAATGTGTTTGTGTTTTCAGAATTTTAATCTAATGACGTTCGTCCAAATTGGAAAATGGTCTAGCCAAACGACTAATTGAAATTGATTAGGATTGAAGCTTTGACTGTTCCAACACTTCGGCCAGAATCGTAATTCCTTCTTTAATCAGTTCCTCCGATAAAGAGCCATAGCCGAGTCGTATTCCACCAAATGTACGTTCTTTAGTGTAATTTTCGGGATGCGGTATATGTACTGATTTTTCCTTTAGTTTTTGGAATAACAACGCCCAGTTGATTTGGTGTTTAAGGGATAGCCATATGGCCAATCCTCCTTTAGGGGATGTATACTCCACATGATCCGGTAGAAATTTATCCAATTGGGCGACCATAAAATCACGTTTCTTTTTGTACAGCTGTGTTGCCTTTCGGATATGTCTACGGATGGTTCCATCCTGAATGAGCTCGAGCACTGCTTGCTCCATGATGTTGTCTCCCTGAATATCGATGATGGATCGGAGTTCGGTAATTTGCTGGAGCAGATATTCGTTTCTCGTTGCAAGATAACCGATACGGAGTGCTGGCGCAACCACTTTGCTCAACGTGCCGATGTAAACATTATTGATCAGTTCAGGCTGTGAGGCGAGCGGGTAATAGGGGGCTTGTTCAAAATGAAATTCGTAATCGTAATCATCTTCGATGATTACAAAGTTATATTTGTTGGATAGCTCAACTAATTGAGCACGGCGTTCTTTGCTTAATGTGACGGTGGTTGGATATTGTCTATGTGGGGTAAGGTATAAAGCCTTGATGGGATTCTTTTTCAATAGATGTGGTAGCAGCTCCTCAACCTTAAGCCCATTTTCATCTACTGGGATAGGAATTAATTTTGCACCAGCTTTTTCAAAGATCTTCCAGGCCGAATGATATCCTGGAGATTCCACAAAAATATAGTCATTGTGCTGTAACAAGCATTGGGCAACAAGATACATGGCCATTTGGCTACCCCGACTGATACAGATATGATCTTCATTGATGCGCATGTTACGCTCGATGTTAAGCATGTTTGCGATTTCCTGCCGAAAATCAATATGGCCCCTCGGATCGGCATAACCCATCATTTTCCAGCGTGCACTGCGTTTAAATAGTTGACGATAAGCTCTTCCAAGCTGCTCTACCAGCGCAATTTTACTGTCTGGATTACCGTCATCGAAGATGATGCGCTGGGGAGCCTGATGATCTGACCATGCTATCTTTTGTTCCGTATATAGGTTGGAGCCATAAGGTAATTGTGCTGCAACAAATATACCTCTACGCGGTTGACTAAGTAACCAACCTTCGCTGACTAGCAACTGTATGGCCTCAATTACTGTATTCCGGTTCACTTTTAGCTGCGCTGCAAGTGATCGACTGCTCGGTAAGGCCGTTCCTCTCGGCAGCCTGCCTGATTGTATGGCTGCGGCAACATTATCTGCTATTTGGATGTAAATTGCTTTTGCAGAAGATCTGTCAATGTCTATTGTTAAATTCCAAGGTCTAAGCATGGGGCTTTCATATCGGGTAATTATCCAAAGATACGATTGTTCAGCAGGATTAAAATATGCTGGATGTCGCGCGCGAGATCAGCGCTAAGCTATTGTTTTTAAGATGAGTTATTTGCTTTGTTGTCCGCGTCGGCTGGACTAGTAGTAAATAACCTTTTTGGACTAGTACTTAAAGTATATTTAAGCTGATTTTTGAGTTTTATTAATACGAATTGATTCATGAAACCATTTCCAGTTTTTGAGAAAGTTGATATTGCAATCGAACGCGCTTTAGGTTGCTTTGTGTATGATGACCAGCAGCAGTCCTATTTGGATCTATATGGCGGGCATGCAGTTATTTCTGTTGGGCATAGTCATCCCCATGTTATCGCACAGGTTTTACAACAGATCAATAAGATTGGATTTTATTCAAATGCGGTTAAGAATGACTTGCAGGACCGTTTTGCTCAACGCCTAGGCTTAGCTTGTGGTTATCCGACCTATGCTGTCTTTTTTAGTAATTCTGGTGCTGAGGCAAACGAAAATGCACTGAAGTTGGCTTCATTCCATACGGGGAGGAGGAAAGTCTTAGCAATGTCCAATGCGTTCCATGGGAGGACCTCAGCGGCAGTTTCGGCAACGGATATTCGATCTATCCGTGCGCCATTAAATGAAAGTGAACAGTTTGTTTTCACGCCCTTCAATGATATCTCCCGTTTGAAAAAACAATTGGAAACAGAAGAATACTGCGCTGTAATTATTGAACCTATTCAAGGTGTTGGAGGAATCCATCAGGCAAGTCCTGATTTCTTGCAAGCAGTGAGATCAATTTGTACAGCAACGGGTACGTTGCTTATTTTGGATGAAATTCAATGTGGATATGGACGTACAGGGCTTTTCTTTGCACATCAGCATGCTGGGATAGAAGCCGATCTGATTACTGTTGCCAAAGGAATTGCAAATGGACTTCCCATGGGAGCCACGATTATTTCTCCAAAGATAAAGCCTGTGATGGGACAATTAGGGACTACTTTTGGTGGCAGTCAGGTGGTGTGCGCGGCGGCTTTAGCAGTATTGGATGTTATCCATAACGAACAATTGATCGACAATGCGGCTGCTGTAGGTGAATTTTTGTTAACAGAATTGAGGACAATAGATGGCGTGAGTGAGGTGAGAGGCCGAGGCCTGATGATTGGCGTAGAATTTGAAAACGACATTAAACGACTACGGGAAGAACTGCTGTTTTCTGAAAAGGTTTTTACGGGGTATGCCGGACGCTATACGCTCCGTTTGTTACCACCGTTGTGTTTCACCCGGAATGACGCAGAGACTTTTCTGAAGAGTCTGCGGAAGCTCGTGCACAAAGATAGATCATCCTACTAACGGTGCATTGATTGATTTTTCAAGAATTTTAGGGGGGAATCCTTAAAATTGACTGTCGTGTTTTGATAAATGTCGTAAAAGAATTAATTTCAATTTATCTTTTCGATCAGTACTAGCTTATATTTAAATTCATGAAAACAAAAAAAACTTTGCCTACAGCGGGTTTAGTGAGCATTAAAGAGGGTAAATTACTATTGGCATATAGCAACAATAGAAAGGCGTGGTATCTGCCAGGCGGCAAAATTGATGCTGGAGAGGAAGCTTTGCAGTCTCTCCGTCGGGAGATTTTGGAGGAGCTAAATATTAATCTGGATCCGGATAAAATCTCCTATTATTGCCATATAACAGCTTCGGCATACGGGCTTGCACCGGAGGTTATCATGGAACAGGACTGTTTTCTATATCCATTAACAGAGCCGATAGAACCCAGTAATGAGATTGGGGCCGTTCGTTATTTTTCACACCAGGAATACCTGGAGGAATCTGTCCAGGTTATTGGTGTTTTGCATGTGTTTGACAAGCTAAAGGCTGATGGATTGATTTAAAATAGCCATTCGTGTTTATATCCCATAACCTTCATTGAGACAGCTGATCCCTTTTGTATCTTTTAAACGGACAATTTTCTGGTTTTGGGTATCTATCCGCCATGCTGTGATGATGGTGTTGAAATATTCTTTGTCTTCATCAACATGACTAATGGCTATAATTTCTGTATTTGGTTTATCACCTTGTTTGCAGTTACATAAGCTAAGTTGTTGGTCGGGTTTAAGTTTTTGAATATTGATGGTGTCCAAAATCATGTATTTTACTTTACCTTTACCTGCTTTTTCATCGGGTAGCACTTCCTCTAGAATACAGATGCCATTTTTTGCATTTGTAAAATAGCCGGCAGCAAAGCGGTGGTCTCCCTGCGGATGCTCGCCAGTTTCGACGATTGCACCAGTTGAATACTTGTAGGATTTTAATTCGGCAATCTCATTGATCTCTCTGAATACCCTGCCATATAAAGGATTTCGCTGATCATTCGGACTGTTGAAACTGTACCAACAGCAGATCGATAGCACTGCCAATGAAATGATTAGTGTATGTCTCATGGTGTCAAATCATTAATTACGCTATTAAGATAATAATTCTCTTTGTTATTTTAATGCATGTTTTAATTAAAACCCTATTTTGGTCGACTAAATTTACAAAAAGTAATTAGCGTTTTTTTTTAATTCTTTGCGGCCTGTATTTTGAAAGAGCAGTGGGAATCGATCGGCATTAATGGATACATGGCTTTGTTAAAGTCTTTCTTGTGAGGTAGTTTGCATACGCTTTAAAATTTTTCATGTATTTTTGTGCCGTGAAATTTCGATTAAAAAATGGCGAGCAGAAAAATAGTATTATCCTGATTGTCTGTTTGTTGTTGCTGCTGCTGGTAGGGGGAGGACTGCTCGGTATTATCCATCATAAAGTTGATCGTCTTAAGAAAAGAATATTGATTGATTTTGCTGATGAGAATATGTTGCTTGTCAAGAAACAACTAGAATTGTTGCAGCAAGATCTGTACCTTTCTGAGAAAAAGATATTGGAACAACCCGTTTTCGATCCAAAAGAAAGTGGGGATTCCTTATTGGTCATTATCCCTGTAGGTCAGGTTGAAGATGTGGGCAACAGGATGCTAACATTGTTACGTACCCGGACAATACATCATCGGCTGTATCATATTTACATGGATATTGAACGGCTGAATGCTTATTTTTCAAAACTCAACTTTGGAAGGCGCGCTTACTTTGAGATCTATGACGACCGCGGTATCTGTGTGTATTCTCCAGATAATAGGAGGTGGGGACGAAGAAATACTGCAGCATTTTCAAAACAAGGTCAAATTGTCCAGTCTGATTTTCTTCAGCTGGACGTAATGGTCAATTCTTATCCTTCTAACATTCTTTTTGTTGGTGGTGAAATTAAGGTGTATGTTCTGTTGTTGAGCATCGAAGAGGAAATCCAGGAATTGTTGACTTATAGTATCTTGCTCGGTGTGGGGCTGATGCTGGTCGCTATGGCATTAATCTACTTCAATGTTGTGGAGCGGCGTAAAATTCAACAATTGAAATTGCTGGCCTTGGAACAGGAAAATGAATATACGCAGATGCGTCTTGTGCAATTGAGACAACAGATCAATCCACATTTTTTATTCAATACATTTGGTTCACTTCAGTACTTAATCGGAAAAGACGATGAACTGGCCAAGTCTTTTATTGGCAAGATGACTAAAGTATATCGGAAGATGCTGCGTACAGACGAGGCGGAATGGTCTACGCTACGAGAGGAACTGGAATTGGGTAAAGCTTATTTCTTCTTGCAGCAGGTGCGTTTTGGGGCGGCATTAAATGATATGGACATTCAAATTTCAAATGAATTATTGGAAAAAAAGATTCCCCGTTTGGGTTTGCAAATGCTTATTGAGAATGCGATAAAGCATACTCGTATTTCTAAAGAGAATCCGCTTACTATTCGGTTAATCTACATTCCGGAAAGCAACTTGCTGGAGATTAGCAACAACTGGCAGCCTCGGCAGGGGGCAGAGCCGGAAGGAGAGGGGTACGGTCTCAATTATTTATCATCGATCTATACTTATTATACAATGTCTGGTTTTCAGTTCGGAATAGAGGGGGGTCAATTTATTGTACGATTACCACTCGCATAATACCTTATATGCGTAATGAAATTGAAGGTGTCTAACGTGTTCATGTTTTTATCGTGCGTGTTCATACCGCTAAACTACGTGTTCGTCCCTTTATGTATTATTCTCTACAATATTTTTAACAAATTTGGATCTTAATCCAGTGGTTTTAGTTTGTGATCAGCCTAATCTTATCCGATAAAATGTCAAGGCCTTTATAGCGTGCAATTTAGGATTGACTTCATGGAATAGATGCAATTACTTTCTGCTATAACTTATCCTCAGCTGATACAAGCTTTGGTTAAACAATGGATATTCGGTTGATATTACATTCACCAGTGAAAAACAAATAGCGTGCCACGAGCTCATTTATGCCTTTGAAAGCGAGCTTAAAAATAATTATTTGATGAAAAACACTTATACAAAGCTAGCCATAGGTCTTTTATTTTCAACAGGTCTAATGCAATCTTGTGCCATATTGCAAACAGTTGGTTTAAGAAAAAAAGAGACGGTTATTGCTGCCAAGGATTCGACTGACAGAAAAGACTCTACAGCGGCATACGACAAATTGTTGAAAGATGCACATGTGGACAGTGGGATGTTTACGGTAATCCGTAAGGAAAATAACTACTACTTTGAGATTCCATTGAAAAAGATGGGCCAAGATATTCTATTGATTCAGAAGTTATCTTCTGTTCCATTGGCGCTGAATGAGGCCGGCGTAAATAAAGGGATGAATTATGAAAATAAGGTCATTCGTTTTACCCATCGTAAGGAGAAAAAAGAAGTGTGGGTTTCGGAGATTAAACCACAGGTCGAAGTACCCAAGGGTGATGCGATTGCGGCTTCAGTTTATGATAATTACCGTCCTTCTTATATCGAATCCTTTAAAGTCGAGAGCTACTCCAAAGACTCCAGTGCTGTAGTAATAAAAGTAAACAAGGTTTTTGATGGTTCAGAAAAGAGCTTTACGGATGTGTTTACCTCTTTGGGCTTGGGTACTTCGCCTAAGACCAGTATTTCTACGATCGAAGATATCAAATCATATTCAAATAATATCGTTGTGAAATCGGTATTGTCCACCAAGGTGACCGAAGGGAATGAATCGGTGCCAGTTTCTCTAGAGATAACGAGCAATCTGTATGAGCTTCCAGAAACACCTATGGTTGCGCGATTTGCCGATCCAAGAGTTGGATTCTTCACTTCACCACGTTGGTATTTTAACGATAAACAACAAGAACTGGATAAGAAAAATCTGGTCAATCGCTGGCGATTGGAACCGAACGATGAAGACAAAGAGCGCTATTTGAAGGGGGAGCTTGTAGAACCAAAGAAGCCGATTGTTTTTTATTTGGATTCGGCGACACCAAAACAATGGCGTCAGGCAATCATTGATGGCGTACACGATTGGCAGGTCGCATTTGAAGCTGCTGGTTTCAAAAATGCAATTCTGGCCAAACAACAGCCCGACAGTGTCAAATTTGATCCGGACGACGCTAACGTTTCTTCTATCGTTTATGCAGCATCTGCACAGGCAAATGCGATGGGGCCGTCCGTCGTTGACCCACGCTCGGGGGAGATATTGGAAGCTGATGTGATCTGGTGGCATAACGTTATGACTATTCTGAACAGCTGGATGCGTATACAGACAGGCATCGTCGATACATCAGTACGTGCTAATGTTTTTTCCGATCAGAAAATGGCACATGCCATTCGTTTTGTATCATCCCATGAAATTGGCCATACTTTGGGGCTTATGCATAATATGGGGGCATCGGCAAGTTTCCCCGTAGACTCATTACGTAGTAAAAGCTTTACCGCAAAAATGGGGGGAACAGCACCTTCTATCATGGATTATGCGCGTTTCAATTATGTAGCGCAACCTGAGGATGGTGTAGAACAGATTACCCCGGTGATCGGCGCATACGACAAGTATGCGATTGGCTGGGCCTACCGCTGGTACGGTAAAACACAGCCTTGGGATGAAATACCTTTGTTGAGAAAGGAAATTGATAGCCATGTACACGATCCGATCTATCATTATGGTGAGCAACAGGATTCCAAAAATATCGTTGATCCGCGGGCTCAATCGGAAGATCTTGGTGATGACGCCATGAAAGCTGGTGAATATGGTATGCTGAATCTGCGTCGTATGATGCCAAATATAATCAATTGGACCACTAAGATAGGCGATGATTACTACCGTGCTGGTAAATTATATATGGGGGTTGTCGGTCAATGGTACGCGTATGCGGACCATGTCTTAAATAACATCGGGGGTATCTATCTAGAAAATGCCGTTTTGGGCGATCAAAAAGATGCATATAGTCCAGTGCCGAAAGAAAAACAGGTGCGTGCTTTGGAATACCTCAAGAAAAATGTCTTTTACATGCCCGAGTGGTTGTTCGTGCCGGCGCTGATGGCAAAAACTTTTCCGTTGAGAGATTCGCCGATTGGACCATTTGAGTACGCTCCTTATAACTTACAACGTGAATTTCAATACGCTATGTTGTATAAACTTGTGAACGATGAGCGTCTACTGCGTATGGTTGAGATGGAAAATCTTTTTGGAAGTCAAAAAGCATGGAGTGCACCTGAGTTTCTGACTTCTGTACGTCAGACAATTTTTGCAAAAACCATCAGTGGACAAGCGTTGGATCTTAAAACACGGATGCTTCAACAAAACTATGTGGATGTGCTGATGGTCTCTACAAACAAATCCATGGAGAAGTTAAACGCGAAGAAACTGGCAGGCATTGAGCAGTTGGTTGAAGCGACACGACCTGCTCTATGTTTGCATCCACAACATGCATCCTCTTCGCAAGTTGAACTTCGGAATGTCCATGTCACCGGTATGATGCGCACGTCCGATATGCTGACCTACAAGCGCGCTGAATTATATGAGATCTACCAGTTGCTGAAACAAAAGCAGCGGACTGGTGATGCCATTACAAAATCGCATTACATGGATCTTTTACTACGTATTGCAAATACCTTAGAATTAAACTAATATATTAACATCTACCAAAATGAATAAGTTTTTAATACCGTTGACCTTCATGTGTGTGCACGTTGCGCATGCGCAGGAATCCAGGGAACTGAAAGGAAAGGTACTGGATGCGGTCACGTTAAAACCGGTCGTGGGGGCGACGGTTGTCGTTGAAAGTTCGGCAGTAGCAGAGGACATCGGTGTACCCAATCAGGTACAGCAGTCGGCATTGGGGTCGTTGACCGATGCGGCAGGTGAATTTCGACTGAAAGTGCCTAATAATTTAAAATATGTAACGATTAGCTATGTCGGATACCAGCGAATTCAGGTACCGGTATTTCAGGATCATAAAACCATTTTGTTACAGCCTAGCGGCGAATCTTTGGATGAGGTGATTGTAACGGGTTATACCGATATCAAAAAACGTAAAAATACGACTGCCTACAATAAAATCAACGTTGCTGATATCAAACAGACGGGAGTTGCATCGATCGACGAAATGTTGGCTGGTCAGGTCGCAGGTTTGCAGCTGAGTAATTTTAATGGTGGACCAAACAGTGCCCCACAGATCCGTATCCGGGGTACGGTATCACTCAATGGCACACAAGACCCATTATGGGTCATCGATGGCATGCCGATTGAAGGAGCTGAATTGCCCAAACGAATTGACAAAGACAATTTGAATAGCTTGAGTAATCTTCCGATTGCGGGTATCAATCCTGACGATATCGCCGATATTACGGTATTAAAGGATGCAGCGGCGACTTCCATCTATGGCGCGAGGGCGGCAAATGGAGTCATTGTGATTACCACAAAAAGAGGTAAATCTGGGCCCGCAAAACTGCAAGTGTCGGCCAATACCTTTGTGACGCAACGTCCGGATTTCGGTAAGCTCAATCTGATGGATGCTAACGAGAAGGTAGATTTTGAGTTATTGATGGCCGACCGCACCGATTTAAATTATCGTACGGATAAGGGCGCTGTTATGCGGATACTAAAAAAAGCAGATGCATTGGATGCTTATCGTTCGGGTGGTCTGGCCGCTTTGTTACCAGAAGTGCAGCAGTCGATCAATCAATTGCGTGCACAACAAACGGACTGGGGAAAAGAATTGTACCGTCAGGCGCTGAATCAGCAGTATTCTGCATCTATTTCGGGTGGTAATGACGGACATCGCTATTATTTGTCCAGTGGTTTTTATGATGAAAAGGGAGCAACTAAAGGAGCTGATCTTCGTCGTTATTCCCTTACCTTAAACAACGACTTTACAATCAACGATCGATTTAAGGCGGGTATTAATGTATTAGGATCGATTTCGAATAGACAAAATCCGATTCAGGATCAAGATGCTTTTACGAACCCAGTTTATTATGTGCGTTCGGTTAACCCATATCTTTCTGTTTATGATCAATCTGGTAGATTCAACTATGATCCGGATATTGAGGGCTATGAAAAAGATACCTATATTCCTTTCAATGCTATAGAAGAAAGGGAAAATACCAAATATACTTTAACGAATAAGGCACTGAAAGCGATTGGTTACTTGGAATATACGATTATTCCACAATTGTCATTACGCTCCGAATTTGGCTTGCAGTTTGATGAAAACAGCACAGAAAAATTTGCCGATCAAGAGAGTTATAATACGCGCAAGTTACGTGCTGCTACACGGTATTACGATGCTGCTAGTAAAACTTATAAGTATTTCTTGCCTACTGGAGGTAAGATCGAAAATGACTATAATAGTATTTTTCAATATAACTGGAAAACTTACTTAAAGTACAACAAAAGCTGGAACGATCGCCATGAGCTGGAATTGATGGGAGGAACAGAGCTGCGACGTACTACAAATAAAGTGGTGTCAACCAAAGGATTTGGCTACAATCCGGCGACTTTGACTACCCAGAGCATTGTTTTTCCAAATAGTAACTATCAAACAGATTCAAGATTTCTTCAGTACAAAAAGGGATTTATTGAGAACTCATATGCGTCATTTTATGGGAATGCAACTTATACCTTTGACCGTAAGTACAACGTCAATGGTAGCATTCGTTACGATGGTTCAAACATGTTTGGTGTGGATCCAAAATATCGGTTTTTACCAATTTGGTCGCTTTCGGGATCGTGGAATGTGCTAGAAGAAGAGTTTATTAAAGGAAAAACGGCCTTGTCCGATTTGCGGGTACGGGCTTCATATGGTATCCAGGGAAATGTAGACCGCAATACCTATCCTTTTATCGTCGGTAACTATGGTAATACCACGCTTCTTCCGGGTAACACCGAGGGAACTGTGGTTGTTGATATGCCTGCCAATGACAAACTTCGTTGGGAACGGACACAGTCTTATAATGCCGGAATTGATTTGGGCTTATGGAAAAATCGATTAAACATTACTGTTGACTATTATAACAGAAAAAGTACTGACCTGATTGGTTTCAGCGCATTACCTTTGGAAAATGGTTTTCAGAATGTTCAGGTTAACTGGGCGTCAGCACGAAATCAAGGTATTGAGTTGACGATTTCAAGCCGTCAGATTCAGACAGATAAGTTTTCTTGGTCAACGGATTTCAATATCGCACATAATGACAATAAATTATTAAAGGTCATGAATGATCCTAAAGCGTATGCGCCGGAGGCACAGGAGGGACGTCCCATAAATGGTTTATATGTATTGGAAACTGCAGGTTTGGATAAAGATGGCGTAATGCAATTTAGAAATCAGGATGGGTCCGTTTCAAGTTTTGAAGAGTTTTATGGTTTATACGATCCATGGGCAGAATTCTTACCGGGCTATACTTCGCAAACCGATATGACTGCTGCAGAATACCGTTCTAAATTTAAATACAAGGGTAGTAAAGATCCGAAGTTTATCGGTGGAATGACTAACCGTTTCCGTTATGGTAACTTTGACCTTGCGATTTCTGCAGTGTTTAATTTGGAGCGTTGGGTAAGCCGTACCCCGACTTATAATCCGGCTTTGGTAGACCGTGGGCAGAATTATACAACAGATCTTTTTAAGGCATTGCAAGAAGGTGGTAATATGCCTGCTTTGGGAAGCATAAGTTCCGAATTCAATGATCGTTGGATGGCCTATGCTTGGATGGAAAGCAACGATCCGATCAACTCTTTCAAGCAGTATGATATCTGGGCAAAAAAGATGAGCTATGTCCGCATCAATAGTATTCGATTAGGGTATACTTTACCGGCTGCAGTAAGTAAAAAAATTGGTGCGAGCAATTTGCGTGTGAATGTAGAAGGGCGTAATCTCTTTGTTTTCGGCGCAAATTACGATGGGTATTTTGATCCAGAGACCTACGGCAACTATTATGCACAACCAATAAGTAAATCTTTTGCTTTTGGTCTTTCTGCAAGTTTTTAATTCTCTTAATTGATTTTTAACATGAAAAAGATAATTTATTTTGGAATGATCATGACAGCAAGTGCATTGACATCCTGCAATAAATATTTAGATATACAACCGGTTGGAACAGTCATCCCTGCTTCGGAAAGTGATTTTAGGGGATTAATGACAAGTAGCTATGTGGGGTTTCCAACACATAAGTCTTATTTGTCCTTGCGTACGGATGAACTATTGTTGGATGAAAGTTCAACCGATGCCGCTAGAACCAAAGATATCTATCTTTGGAACGACCAAAATCCTGACGCAACAACAATCGCTTATCCCTATTTGGCATTTTACAACAGTATTTTTTATACCAATCAAATTATCAGCACCATCGATGAAAAATTAGGAAGTAATGCCACGGTAGATCAGATTAAAGGTGAGGCCTACCTGATGCGTGCATATGCTCATTTTGAGTTGTTAAATCTTTACAGTGAGGTCTATTCAGCGGGTAATGCAGGGCTTCGGGGTGTTCCTTTATCGACAAAGATTGACCTGGAACAACGTTTTGTTCCCGCGACCATTGGTGAGTCTTATGCGCAGATCCTGACGGATATGGAAAAAGGAACAGCTTTACTGACTGTCGATGATCAGGCAAAAGGCGCTAATTATCGCTTTAGTAAACGCGCTGCGTATGCGATGGCCTCACGTGTTCATTTGTATCGCGGAGAGTGGCAGGAAGCGATTGATGCTGCTAAAAAAGCTTCGGCTATAAATGACAAACTGGTTGATCTGAATGTTGCTGGAAGTCAACTTCCGAACGATTTTGAATCAGCAGAGATGATTATGGCTCTGGAAAAGGTGTCCGTTCCTGAAGTTCGCTCAAGCTCGTTTATCTCGCCTTCTTTGTTATCGGCATACTCAGATGGTGATTTGAGAAAAGGCCGTTATTTCCAAAAAAGTGGCAGTAATTATGTATCTCTCAAAGGCGGTGAAAATCGTTTCAATGTGAGTTTTAGAAATGCTGATCTTTATTTGACTATGGCCGAATGTTACGTTCGTCTGGGAAATACCGCAGAAGCATTGAAGTATCTTTCGGCATTAAAGAAAAACAGATTCAGCACAGATGCATATGCCACAGAATCTAAAGCTGACGCTAGTTTATCAAAGGAGCAATTGCTAGATGCGGTCATGTTGGAGCGCAAGCGCGAACTGGCACTTGAAGGATTACGCTGGTATGATCTAAAACGGACGACCAGACCGACGATCACCCATAGTAGCTTCGGCAGAACGGTAACCTTACAGCAGAATGATCCTCGTTATGTCATTCGTTATCCACAGGAAGCCATCAACAATAATCCCGATCTGTTGAAATAATTGATTTTTTTTAAATCCTATATATATTAATCCATTTTCTTTTTAAGGAAATGGATTTTTTATTACATTCAACCCATGGGATGGAAAATACTGATTGTCGAAGATGAAGATTGGGCTTGCGTTGGTTTAAAGGAAATGCTGAACTCGCTATACGGCGAAACTATATTTACCTTTTCCAATGCAAAAGAGATTCAGGAGGCTGTGGTAGCGATCAATAAGCAGCATTTTGATCTGATTTTTATGGATATTCACCTTATGGATGGACTGAGCTTTGAGATTTTCAAGCAGGTGGCTGTTGATGTTCCTCTTATTTTTACGACCGCTTACGAACAATATGCCTTGGAGGCTTATCAAAATAAAGGTTATGCCTATTTGTTAAAACCTTTTGACGTTGATGAGCTGAAACAGGTAATGAATCGTATTGAGCCATTACTACCCAAAATCGAACCTCAACTCAAACAGCGGTTTCTAGTGAAGTACGGAAATTTTTTAAAGTCCTTGGCTATTGCTGATATTGCTTATTTTATGGCGGAGGACAAAGAGCTATATGCCGTGGAAAAGGGATCGGGAATCGCATATATTATTGAAGATACCATCACCCATTTGGTCACCCAGGTGGACCCAATGGTTTTTTTCCAGATCAATCGAAAATTTCTCGTTCGGATCGATGCGATTCAGTCCATGTTAAAAATTAGCAGGAATCGGATCAAGTTAGCATTAATACCACCAACCCCTGAAAGTATTGTTGTCATTGTCAGTGAAGAACGCTCTCCAAATTTTCAAAGATGGCTTGACCAATAATAGAGATTTGGATCAATTTAGCTTACTACCCGATATATTCATTCGAAACGAGCTGTTGATTCCGATAACTATGTTGGGTTAACTTTTCCACATAATGTTAATAACGTTGTTGAAAACCTGTTTATAAGAAAAATACATTTATTAACAGTACTTATTAACATTGTGTTGATAACGTTTCTTTTTCTTCTTTTTGCTTTTGTTCATCCAGATGATATATCCGGTAATGGGCAAGGACGCACAGCAGAGACTAGCTAGGCATGCAATGATTTTTGTTGAGATGTTACCTATGCTACCTGTGTGGATATCATAATTAAGGGCGCCCAACTTATCACCGTAGTGTAGTTGTTCGCTAGACTTGATTTCGTATAGATTATTGCCTCTTCTGTCAAAATAGAGCCAATCAAACACCCCGCTTCGTTTTTCATCATGGCGTACCTGAATATCCATTCCTGTTTGCGTATCTTTTTTCAATCGTATAGACATCATTTCAGCGGTGGGATAATTTGTCAGTGCATACCGCAACGCATTGTCCTGAAACTGATTTTCTGCCTTAGGTAATGGCACAGGTGAAATGCGCCCAGAAGATGCTGTTGTCGAGTGCAATACATTGAATGTTGCGATGTATGACTTTTTAAAGCCGGGGAAAGCAAAGGCGAGTCCAGTTATGGCAAAAATCAATCCTATGAATAGGCTATAAAAACCGATGACATTGTGCAGATCGTGGTTGAGTCGTTTCCATTTAACTTTGGTATCAAGCCAAAAACTTCGCTTGAGATTCTTGCTTTTCCATTTTTTTGGCCACCAAAGAACGATGCCACTAAGTAGGATAATAATAAAGATGGCGGTTGACCAAGAGACGATAGGATGGCCAAATCGCTTGCCCAAAAGTAGGTTAAGGTGAAGCTGAAGTGTCAGCTGAAAGAATTCTGTTTTTGAATTTTCAACGTGTTGTACTTGCCCGCTGTATGGGTTGACGAATACGCGTTTATAGTATTTGTAATAATTCCAGTGACCAAATGCGTTTTCGTCAGTTTTTACAGCACGAAACACCCAAGTGCGGTTCTTGGTTGGATAAAGGTCAATTCGCGTAATTTTCTCATCCTTTGGAAGGCTTTTCTGTGCATAGTGAATAAGCGTGCTTAAAGGAAGTGGAATGGTTGGATGGCCAGTGGTGTCGGAGATAAAATATTTTTCGGGATAAGCCACTAGTTTGAGCTCATCCTGAAAGGTGTATATACAGCCTGTCAGGCTTAGGATGGTGACGACAACACCGGTAATGATTCCGAGCCATTTATGCAACCAAAGGGTGACAGTTTTAAACATATCAAAATTTATAGTTGATGTTAAACGAGGCCAACATCCCTTGTCCTTTTACATACTCTTCATTTAGGGCACGGTATTGACTAACGACAGGATAATAATTTTTATTAAATAAGTTCTCTATTCCCATACCAATAGACCATTGTTTATTGATATGGTAGTTACTATTTAAATTAAATACATCAACAGATTTGACCGGTCCCTCGCTGTTTTTGTATATTCCTTTTTCGTTGGGAAGGAATCTGTCCCGTGACCCTGTATGTACCCAAAAAAGCTGAAAGGTAAGGGGTTGGATTGGCGTGTAGTAAATATATCCCGTTGCTTTTTTGGGAGAAATACGTGAGCCATTGAGGTAGGACTTTGTTCCGTCGTCCTTTTTGGATTTCCCTTCTACATAGGCATAAGTTCCACCAATGGTCAATTGCTGTGAAATGTTAGCGCTTAATGCAACTTCATATCCATATACATCCTCTGGCAGACGTTGGGGCATCAGGTAACCACCGATATCAACGAGTTCGACTCCCATTTTGGATGTACTGTAGTAGTAGGCAGCGGATAGTTGGAAAATACTATAATTACTTGAAAATCCTATTTCATAATTGTTGGTAATGATTGGATCAGTTTTTAGGCTGTCTAGGTCATTATCTGTTGCTCTGCGGACGATACGACCCAGTTCGTTAATCGCGAAACCCTGTGAGAAACTAATGAAGGGGTTAAAAATTGCATATTTGTTATAACGTAAGCCTGCATTGAAGGTTGCTCCTTTGTAAGGGATCTTTCCACCCTTTACAGCAATACTTCCCTCGTTATTGGGTCCTGTAGCAATGGTATTGAAGTCCTTGATTTTTACGGTTGCATTTTCATAGCGTACACCGCCTTTAAAGATTAAATTTTCTAGGAAATCAATCTTAATTTGGGCGTATGGAGCAATGTTTAACATATTCATATAGGGGATATAAACCCTTCCATCAGTCAGATTCTGATCTGTCACATCATTTAATAAGTCTATACCATAGGTAATGTCCGCATTGGATCCCAATAGCTGAAATGGCGTGTTGAGATTAACGCGTAATCCTTTTTTCTCCGAATTGATTTGTGTTTGTCCCGGACCATACCATGCAGAAGCTTTCTCGACATAACGATTCATTGAGCGAAACGTATTGTAGTACGCTGACGCCGTTAAAGATGTGGAGGCAAAGAGATTGTTTTTGTTGTAGGTCAGCATGGCATTGTGGTTGTAGGGAGTTCCAGCCGGTTTACCTGGATCTTCGCCTTTTACTCCTATCGTAGGAGTCTGTCCATATATACCTGCCTGGCTGATGTATCTGTTGTGTTGATTGCTTCTGTAGAAGTTGTACACTGCCGTTATATTAGAACTACTATCGATGCGGTAACCAGCCTTTAAGAATGCGTTGTATTGATAGGTGTTCGAAAGACCGTCAGTCTGACCAAGGGGGACACCGTCGCCGTCGCGTTGCAGTCCAACGTAATCGGCCGAACCGCTTACAGTATAATTCCATTTGTTTTTTTGACCATATAATGTTTGGCCTATGCGATATCCCATGGTACCCGCGCTGTTTACGGGATTAAATGTTGTTCGCAGACTAGTCATTCCCTGAATCGGTGCAGCATCTTTTGACGGGGTGCGCGTAATGTAATTGATAATGCCTCCTGCGGATCCATTTCCATAGATGGAAGTAGCACCTTTGATGACTTCAACTCGCTCAATGACGCTTGCGTCAATGGTGCGGAGATCACGTTGTCCATTCATCAAGGGGGTGGATTGTGGAATTCCATCAATCAAAACCAATACAGATCGTCCACGGAGGGTCTGGCCGGAATTGGTTGCTTTGTTTGTCGCAGTTCCAAGCCCAGGAATGGTGTTACCCAAAATAGTGGAAAGATTAGTGCTGATTTGGCTTTGGGCTTCAATCTCCTTTGTCGTTAAGATAGAAACTGAAGAAGGTACAGTGGAGATGCTTTCCGCTTTACGTCCTGCTGTTACAATGATCTCATCTAAAATTTGGGTAGAATTAAGCTGAATGATTAAGGGTTGTTGAACGGTATCTAAATTCACCATTTTTTCAACCGGAGAGAAGCCTGTATAGGATACTCGTAATTGAATAGTATTGCTTAAACTTTTTTTTGCAAAATTGAATTGCCCGAATTGATTGGAATATCCTACGCTCTTTCCATCAACTTTGATATTCGCTTGCCTTAATGGTTTATTTTCTCGGTCTTTTACAACAAGGGATATTTCTTGTGCATTTAGCTTAGCACTTAAAAGCAAAAAGATTCCACAATTGAACATCAAATAGCGTGTTCTATTCTTCATGGTAATTTATTTAGATCAAATATAAATTAATGTGCAAATATAGTTTATTTTATAATTGTGACAACATCAATGTGCTCTTTTTTTGATTTTTTTAGTGGTTATTGTTGGATTTTAAGGCTAATTTAGTAGCCAATGCACTGCTGTCTGCTATCAAATTAGATCATTATTTTTTGGAAAAATAATCTGTTCGCTAGATTTACTTTGATCAGGCGATGTGTGAGAATTTTACTTATTCTAAAGGCAACGAAATTGGCATCGGGAGCCATTGAAGCAGGACTTCTCGAGAACGCGATTATTAACGATAAAGTGAAACAAAGCAGAAAGGCCAAAAATACTAAGCAGTATTTGCTGTCGACGCCGCAGTTATGGCATCTGGTGTGCCGATGAAAGGTGAAGAAGCCATCGATTTAGATTGATAATTATCAATCTAAATCGATATTATTACTTAAAAATGTAAGGTACTTGGGGGATTCATCCTCGAAAATATCTTTTCCTTCCATCATATAAGCCCGGAGAAGATATTCCTGAGCCAGCTCACTATTATTGTCGTGTAGGTAGCATTGTCCTAACCGCAACATAATAAACGGATTTTCGTAAGCATTTTCGATGATATTTTGTTTTGCTTTTTCAAAATGGGAGAGCGCATTGGTAAAGTCGTCGAGTAAGAAAAAAGCATCTCCTATAGAGGCTTCGAGCCAGAGGCTTTCTGCGTGAACATTTTGCGGACTTGGGACCAAATCAAGTGCTTCGGTCCACAAGCGGATCGCTTCTTGATAGTTGCCTTCGTCACATTGAATGTTTCCTTCTTCACTGAGTTCGTCTATTCTGTCTAATGTTTGATCATCCATGGCATTTAAATCGTTAAAGTCCTATACTAAGGTAAGAAATCTATTCAAAAAAAAAGCGGAAAAAATTTGTGCTTTCTCCGCTTTTAGTTCTGTTGATATCTATTTATTCTACATCAAACCACAGTTTAGTTAACAACGTATTGCTACCCTGGCGTGCTATGGCTTCTCGGTAATTAGCTCCATTGAGAGATTGTTCTGTTCCGGGATATAGAAAGCGCAAAGGGATTTTTCCGCCCAAAGCACCTTGTTTTGCAGGTGTTAACTTAGGATAATCCAATCTACGCCATTCGGCAAATGCTTCCAAACCTTGCCCATATAACGCAATCCATTTTTGTTCGCCAATTGACTTTTTATAGTTATTGGGGTCGAAAATTACTGATGATTGACGAAGGTAGGCATCGATTAAATTATTACTGACTTTGTATTGTTCAAAAGATGCGCGAATGGCCTTTTGGTAGAGATCTGCTGCATCACCCGTAATAAATCCTCTGCTTACGGCCTCGGAAAGATCAAAAAGAACCTCCGAATAACTTAAGAAGACTGCAGGAGCTTTTGGCTCACGGAAATATTTTCCTGGTCGGGATGTAAGATCAAAACCAATACTGCTAGCCTCACTTGAAGTGAGGCCATTTGGGAGACCAACATATTGCTCCTTAGTCGGTTTGTCCGTTGCATCCGCATAAATAGGTAAGCGTGGATCGTTTAACTCGACAAGCTTATCTACCATTGTTTTACTCACGCGATAATCCTCTCTTGCTTCAAAAGATGCACTGACGGGATTGCGATAAGGAGCATCGCGGTAGATCAGCTGAGCGATATCCTCATTGGAGCTAATGTAACCACTTCCTTCTGCTGCGATTTCCTGCAATGTAGTTTTGGCTAGATCCGGTAGGCGGTCAGCAATACGTAATGCAAAGCGCAATCTGAGTGAATTCGCAAAACGTTTCCATTTAATGATTTTATTCTCATAAATAATATCACCCTGGATAGCCTCACCATCAACTTTTAATAAACTTTGTGCGTTTTTGAGATCGTTCAATAGGCCTTTATATACATTCTCCTGTGCGTCGTAACGAGGAGTCAAATAAGCATCAATGTCTCCTGTTTCAGTATAAGGAATATCTCCATAGGCATCTGTCAGTAATGAAAATACCCATGACTGCAAGATAAGTGCTACGCCCTTGTAGTTGTCGTTGCCGCTATTTGCTGCTAATTTTTGCGTGATCTTTAATTGGCTGATGCTCTTTGAGTACCAGGTTGACCATCCTTCTGTGAAATCATTGTTTGTGAAAATATAGCGGTCGGGGTCCGTGTATTGGATTCTAGCCCAATGTTGTACAAACAACAGACTAGAAGCAAGATTATTGCTTACGCCCCAGTAGCTGTCGGCTGTTGTTTTAATCGCGCTTGTGAGAAGGTAGCCAGGTTGAGGATTTTCTGCCTCATTCTGATTTTGATTGACTTTTGCTAATTCATCTTTGCAGGACGTGGTTAGGCCCAGTAAGAGAATAAGTCCTGTTATATATTTGCTGTTTATTTTCATGCTCAAAATAATTATTTGTTCTTCAATTGTTCGCTAGTAAGAAATCGAACTGCCTTAGGCAGCGATGATTTCAGTTGCTTAAAACTTAAGATTTAAATTGAAGCCAAAGCTTCTTGTGGTCGGTAACTGTAAACTTTCCAAACCTTGTGCATTGCCTGTATTAAAGGCTGTCTCTGGATCAATATTGGGTGCGTTCTTATGGATAATCCACAGGTTTCGAGCTACTAAAGAGAACGAAGCTCCCTGAAAGCCGATTTTGGAAATCCAATGATTTGGCAATTGGTAACCTAGTTTTACCTCGCGCAATTTAACATAAGAAGCATCGAATACATTTGCTTCATTGGTTCTATATAGCGTTTTATAATATTGTTGTGCCGATACAACTTTCGTATTTTCTGAACCGTCTGCATTTACGCCATCTACGATAATACCATCATCATAGGTTGTCCCGTTAACTGTATAGCTCAGTCCGCCATGTTCAGCATCTCTTCCAGGGAGAGTCGAGGCCAATACCCCAGTTCCTCTACCGGTCGCATTCGTACCTGAGTAGAGTTTGCCCCCATGCTTGATGTCTATCAAAAAGCTTAAATCAAAGTTTTTGTAACGGAATTGATTTGTAATACCGCCCAACCAATCTGGTGTAAATTTGCCAAAATAGTGATTCACTGGATCAGTGGCAGGTGTTCCGTCGGCGTTCACGATAAGTAGACCCGATTCATTCCGTAAGAAGCCAGTTCCATAAAGAGTTCCATAGGGTCTTCCGACTGCGGCCAAAACTTGCACGGTTCCTGATGATCCGATCGTATAACTTTGTAATAATCCGTCATTGTCTAATTCTACAACTTTACTTTTATTTGTTGCGAAGTTGACATTGATATCCCATTGGAAATCCTGTTTTTTCACCGGTGTAACCCCTAATTGAATTTCAAGCCCCTTATTGTTGATCTTTCCGGCGTTCATGAGTTTCTTCTTATAACCTGTCGATGGACTCACATCAACGGCTAAAATCTGGTTGATACTATTGATGTCGTATAAACTTAAGTCTAATCGCACTCTATTTTTTAGGAAAGCCAGTTCGGTACCTAGCTCAGTTGAGGTGGTTGTTTCGGGTTTTAGGTCTGGGTTTTTCTTAATGTCATTGACCGATAATTGTGGGTTGTCTCCGTATGGTGCACTAAATAGATAAGAATCAATTAAACTAAAAGGGTCTGTATCTTTACCTACTTTGGACCATCCCCCCCGTAATTTCCAGAAAGACAATATATCGCTTTGAATAGCGAATGCATCTGTCAGGACTATGCTAGCGTTTGCAGACGGATAGAAATACGAAAGATTGTCAACAGGCAAAGTAGAAGACCAGTCGTTTCGAGCTGTTAGATTCAAAAATGCATAATTTTTGTACCCTAATTGCGCCGATGAAAAAATACTGTAGGCCTTCAATGGGCTATATTCACCTGTTGAAATCAAGGCATCTCTGGAGTTTGCTAGCGTATAGACATCAGGTACAGCTAAACGCGGGGCTTTTTGGTTATTGCGTTGCCGCGATTGGCTACGTATATTACCTCCAGCTAATATATCCAGCGTAAAGTCTGTTGAAAGCGGTCTATTGTAGTTTAAAGTAAACTCCGTATTATTTTCATTTACTGTATAAGCATCTTCTTCATAGGAACCGTAGGGTGTACCATTGGTACCATAAGCAATCCGTATTTTTCTACGATCAGTATAATAATCGTTACCAGTACGGAAGTTGGCTGTCAAAAACTCGTTGATCTTGTAATTTAAACCAACATTTCCAAAAATTCGGTCGCGTTGTTGCTGTACCGTATTTTCCTCTGCGATGAAGTATGGATTGCTATAATAACTATTGTTCCAATTGACAAGGTTACCGTTTTCATCCCGATAATTTTTTAAACGGGAAACATCGACCTGTCTGCCAAACCAGGTAAATTGGAGCATATAGCCGTTCGAGCGAAAGCCCCCTACACCTGGTAAATTACCTGAGTTTGTACGTACATAATTTGCATTTGCTGTAAGTGTCAGATCTTCCGTGATTTTATAACGTGTGTTAATATTGAAGTTATTTTTTTCAATCGAAGAATTTGGGATAATTCCTGTTTGATTACTATTGTTATAAGAAAAACGATAATCAACTTTATCTGTGGCATCGGCAATAGATATTCCATTGTTTAATGTTCGTCCTGTTCCAAAAAAGCTGCGTACGTTATCTGGATGTGGCAAGAAAGGTACTGCTTCACCCTTTGAATAAAATTGTGGGATGAGTCTGCCATCCATTTTTGGCCCCCAGCTTTCATCAACACCATCATTGATACCGCCACCCTTTCCATCAACATAGCTGAACTTTCCATTGGCACCTTGTCCAAATACATTTTGATAATCGGGTAGAACGGCAAGACGTTCAATGGTATTATTTGAATTAATATTTATCCCCAATCCTTTGCGTTTTTTTCCAGTTTTTGTCGTAATCAAAATCACCCCAGCGGCGGCTCTTGAACCATACAACGCAGCTGCATTAGGCCCTTTTAGTACGCTTATGGATTCGATGTCTTCGCTGTTGATATCTGAAATTGCATTTGCATAGTCACGGTTACCACTCGTTCCCAGCTGGGAATTATCAACAGGTGTTCCATCAATCACAAATAAAGGTTGATTGTTTCCGGCAATGGAAGTTTCTCCACGGATAATAATTCTCGAAGAACCCATATTTCCTTGACTATTTGTTACCTGAACCCCAGCAACTTTTCCGGCTAAGGAGTTTACGAGATTACTTTCTTTAGCTTCGGAAAGATCTTTTCCCTTTAGTTCCTGAATAGAATATCCTAACGTCTTTTTTTCCTTGGATATATTTAAAGCCGTTACGACCACTTCGTCTAACAGGGCAGTTGAAGGCACAAGTTGAACTGTGGTAAAGCCTGTCGGATTAGTTTGAACCGTTTTACTTTCAAAGCCTATATATTGTATATTGATATTTAGCGAGCTGCCAGAAGAAGGTAACTCAAATAGACCATTTGTATCTGTCTGTACTTGTTTTTTACTGGTCGTTTCGGTGACAGTAGCCCCTTGAATAGGATTGTTGTTATTGTCAACTACTTTTCCTTTTATAGTGTTTTGTGCGTATAGTGCGCCAGAACTTAGACAAAGCGCGGCCATTACGACAAAATTTATGTTGTTTTTTGTCATACTAATTATAATAGTGAGTGTATTGTTTGAGATGGGTTATCGGAGATATTTGAATTTACTTGTAAAACATCCCCTTAGGACATTCGTTTTTCAAGGGTATACTGTATATGCTGTTTCATGTGTTAAAAAATGTTAATGCAAATATATAAAATCCACCTGATAACTATACTTTATTTTCAGCTTTTTTGTAATTTTTGAGTCAGAATGATTAAATATAGACGAGCTGATCTAGTATAGATAAAAAACGGAAGCTGCTTTTTTGCTTAAAGCTTTCATCTGGACTTTGCAATATGGCGCCTATTAGCATATTGATGGGTAGTTGCGAATCGTAAACGGCGGATTGCGAATTGTAAATCCTTGTATATTCTGTTCGGAATTGGGCAGGATTCTTGTATTCCGATTATACAGAATTAAAATGCTTCATACTATGATTATTTTTGGCACACGAACCAAGGTATTAACTAACAAATCGCAATCGGCAGTAGGCGACTGTGATTATTGTGGCACGGCTCAGTCTCTCTTTGCCTATAGACAGATTAAGTATTTTCATATTTTTTGGATACCCATATTTCCCTATTCTGCGCAGATTATTACGATTTGCAATCATTGCAAAAAGTTGAGCTACCAATCTGAAATTAAGCCACAGACACTTCAATCCCTGTCTTCAGGAACTATCCGTAAAACACCTATCGGTTATTTTACGGGTTTAATGCTGATTGGACTTTTAGTAGCTGCTATTGTTATAGCTGGGATTTCAGGTGCAAAAAAGAAAGAAAAATACCTGAAAGATCCAAAAGTAGGCGATGTGTATGAGGTTTCTTATCCAAAGGATGGTAAAACGATGCGTACACTCTATCGTATAGCCAATTTAACTACAGATTCAGTGACTTTTGATGTTAACGATTATGAAGCGGATAGCCGAAAGGGTCTGCGCAAATTGAAAGAGCAGTATGCTGATAGTTATGCTGAACAGCGAAAATTGTCACGTTCTGAACTTGAAGAAATGAAAAGAAGGATATCAAATATTGAAAGATTTTAACGAGCATTTTCTTGTTTCTTATTGCTACCTTCGTTGGTACTACTGGCGTATTGGTTTGCTATTTCTTTGCCCATCCTTTGCTGTTTTTCTGCCATTTCTTTACCGTTTCTTTGCCTATCCTTTGCTGGTTCTCTGCTATTTCGTTGTTGTTTCTTTGCCTACGGTTTGCTGTTTCTTTACCTATTATTTGGTCTTATAGTAATCAGATAGCAACGAAAGACCAAATAGATAGCAACGCTATAGCATAGCTGTTATCAAGGAAACCCAAAGGATATACAACAAGGTTTAAACCAGCGCTCAAATTACCTCTTTTGCAAAAGAGAAGGTATTGATTTAATCCCCAAGAATATATCTTGTAGACACGGTTTGCATCTTAAATGAGCTACTTCTTTGTTTTTATAATATTAAATTATGAATATAACCCAGCATAAAATATTGTTTCAGTGTAAGTGAATTCCCAAAATATGTTCTATTGTCTTGACTGTGCCCAATAATTTTGCGTATTCTGATTCAAGATATCGAAACCGGTCAATTTGATTTGGGAATTGTTTTAAATATGCACTATAGTTATTTTGAATTCCACCTATAACAATAATTTCTGTTTAGACAATTCGTGAAATATGAAACTTAAAAAGCAAGATTTAAATAAAATCCTGCTTTTTAGATTGTACAATTTGATGAATAGGGAAGATATGGATAGCAAATGGGGTTATATTCATTAATCAAGTCGTATAGCTACGCGCACTAGCAACAATTTCTCCTTATTTCTTCAAAACAAGTGTATGTCCATTTTGGTAGAGTGTCATTTTGTTTTCGTTGCGCTCGAAAACTATTTTTACACCAAATTGCGGTTGAATCAGTGTGTTTTTATCCTTTGCTTTCAGCTGAAACGACGGTTGACCAATGACCTGTCCGAACACTTTGTTTCCTTCTCGGGTAATATTTATCTGGATTGGAGGCTGTTCGCTTTTATATTCGCCAACAAGACTAGTAATTTCTTCGTCTGTCAATTGTACTTCCGTAAGATCCGGTAGTGGGAAGGACTTTTTATAAAGTTCACCTAAACTGAACTTTAGGATTTCATTATTATTATAATTGTTGGCATTACTAATGATAGCGACATTATAATTACCATCATCGAAATGCCCAGCTACAGAAGAATAGCCATCGATTCCGCCGGTATGTCCGAAACCCATATGCTCATAGAACGGCAACTGGAATAAGCCAAGTCCATAACCTTGATCTATTTTTTTCATGGCGTCGAGGCTCGCCGCATTGATTATTTTATGGCTGAATAAACCATTGAAAAATTTGTCTAGATCTGTTGGCGTTGACCAAACTGCCCCCGCACCGAGGGGAACAGAGTTGTGGGTGTGTGGTTCAAGGATCCATTCTTGCGTAAATCGATAGGATTCACTAACAGCACCGCTATTATTTTGTGGTCGCCCAAATGTGGTCTGTTCCAATTTCAATGGTCCACAGATATATGTTTTCAGGAGCGCAGCGTAATCTTTTTTCCATACTTTTTCTAGGATATATGTCAGTAAAATATAATTTGAATTACTGTATTCATGTTTGCTTCCAGGGGTAAATTCAGCACCACCCTTGATAATGCGTTCAACAAGTTCCTGTTCAGTTTGAGGTTGAGTGTTCCATGTTAGGTAATCTTTGTCGTTGGTGACGCTATGAACACCGCTACTATGATTTAACAATTGATGAATGGTGATCTTTTCTGCATTTGGAATGTCTTTAAAATAAGTCGATAATGTTTGGTTCAGTTTTAGCTTGCCAAGTTCCACTGTTTTTAGAACAAGGGTTGCTGTGAAAGTTTTTGAAATCGACCCTATACCATAGCGGGTATCTGGGCTCGCTTTCTTTTTCTGGGCGATGTCTGCATTTCCAATGGCCCTTTGGTAGAGCAATTCGTCTCCTTTACTTATCGCAATACTGCCCATCCAGACTTGGTTACTTTCTAATATTGACATCAGACTGTCCATCCGGATAGGACTAAATTGTTGGGCTTTTAAAATTGGGCTGGTTAGACTGCCTAATAGCAAGAGCAAAAGTGAGGTTCTTTTCATAATTTATGGTATATAGATTTTTTGATTTTTAAAATAAGCGTTGAAGAATAGTACAGCCCAATGATGATAAATAGAAGAACTGGAATAAAATAATTGCCCAATTGTTCATACCGTATGGCCTCTTCTTGCTGTAGAATAAGTTTTCCGAATATGAAAAACTTATTGGGCGCATAGAAAAAGCCTACTCCCTGTGGATCAACAAACTTGGCCACTACTAAAAATATAGCAATAAGCATCAGGGTATAGGTGGTGTAATAAACCAAATTGACTATCGCTCGTGCAAACATGATGGGGATCTGCAAGAGGGATGTCGGTTCAGTTGAAGGCGCTATTGCCTGACCTAAGGAGGCTGAAGAGATCATTTCTAAGATAAAGGTCGCAGGTAAACCTAGCTTCTCCAAAATATCTTCGAGCTGCATAGGCGTCGTATCCTGGATTAACTGTTGGGGAAATTGCTGTTGCAACGCCTCAAATATGTGACTATTAATTTCGCATAATATATCCTGACGTTGCTCCAATGCTAATTTTTTGACAAGAGCCGTGGCTGTTGACATGTAATTTTTATAAAGCTGAGCCGAGAATCTATTGGTAAAATGTATTTGGTTATAATGCATGAGTCAAGGTGGTTAAGTGTTGGTTTAAGCCTGCCCAGTAACTTCTCATTTCTAAGAAGGTACTTTGGCCTTCCTTTGTTATTTTGTAATATTTTCTTGGAATCCCAGTCTTCTGCGGAACCCACTGCGATTCGACCAACCCCTCGTTTTTTAAACGAATTAATAAAGGGTATAATGTTCCTTCAGCAATATCAATGGTGGTTTTCTTCTTGACCTCTTGGATAAGATCGTAACCATAGTATTCTTGCTCGTAAGCGAGGACACCGAGTATAACAAAAGAAAGGCTTCCTTTTTTTAGCTGTGAAATCCATTTGTCAATAAATTCTTTGTTCATGGAGGTAAATATAACAAAATACATAGTAATGCAATGTATTTATTTTAAAGTTTCATTACAGACCTCGATAAATGATTTGCCGTGCTATAAATAGAAGGTATGCTTAGCGTAGAAGTGTTATTAGAAAAAGAGGTGAAGTTGTACATAAAAGTCACACCAGAAGCGGAATAGAAAGTTATTTGATGCAAGCTAATTCTACAAAAAAAAACACTTGAAGTGGGGAACTTCAAGTGTTTAACCTAACCAATTATTAACCTAAATTTATGAAAAGTATACTTTCTCAAGTATAGTATGTGTTATTCAATTTCTGTGCCATTCTGTTTGTTCGCCTTATAATATTTTTCTTTGTGATAGGTTTGTTACGTAAAATTATCGATTTTTCCTTGCAAAGCTCTCTTAATTGGTAATATTTTGTTAGGATGTGGCGGACTTGAGTGCTATTGAGTTAAAAATATATTTTTTTTAATATTATTGTCGCAATGTCGTTGGGGAATGTATTAAAAAGTGAACAGACTCGTGGAAAATTGTCTATTATCATACATATCGTTTAAAGAGCTCTTTCCATTCTTCTTCCAGACTACCCTTGTAAACATCCTGTTTTGCGCGGCGGTACCAATATTCTGCATTCCATTGATCGCCTTCTTTTCGGTGTAAGTATGCATGAACATGTGCTGCGTCAATTCCGCCTAATTGATCAATCAGATCGTGGGCTGTTTTCCAATGTCCTTTTAGATCATACCAAAGTGATTTTTGTACTGCCGTCCAGTGCTGAACTGGGCTTTCAAGAGATTGAAATTGTTCTATTGTCATTTTTTTTATTCTGTTATTTCTTTACTCCAGATTTCATAAATAGCGTCTCCTTTCGAACTTTTTCCTTTATGGTGCCATGCTCCAGCCACAATTTCACCATCAAAGGCGAGCGCCTGCCCAACTCGATTATTGTCTCTCGAAAAGAATTGTAGTGTTTCAGTATACCGATTTCGAGCATATTGATACAATCCCCCGCCAGTACCATAAAAACCTTTTTGTGCAGGATTAATCGCTACCCATTGAAAATATCCATCAACTAATATTTTGATTGTTTTGCGATCTGCTTTTGGAATATTATTCATTTTTCCCTCCTGTTGACGCCCACTAATTCGCCAAAGTGCATCAAGATCCTGCGGAATCTTTTTCTGCTTCATATAGAGATGGTAATGATGGGCTGTTTTTAGATGGAGAGAATCTACTTCAGCCCGATACGGCAATTGCATGGTTTTACCGACAGTAGTCGAATCCTGTGAGTTATATTCGATAAGGATATTGATCAGATTCTGCTGTTTATCAAGTGTGCCACCCCAAGTATGGTGAAAACGTTTCCTCACATCATCGTAACTTATGAAGGAGATGTAATGGTCTTTAACGAGCATTAAATGCTTATTCATGCCATCCTGATACAGATAGGCTCCGTCATGAAGTTGCTGTTGTGCTTGGGCTTTAGAAAAACAGGTCCCAAAAAAAAGGAAGAATAATAGCGTGCAATTTTTCATAACGGGCTTATTGTTGTTTTCTTTAAAGATACAAATAAAGAGTCGCTAAGAGTCATTAAAATCAGATTTAACGGAACAAAAAAGCTGACCATGAATGGAACGCTTCCAAAAGTGTATATACTTTATGGGAGGTAGTCCAGCAAAGATCAGCTCTTTTAGGTGAAATTAAACGTATCTATTTGAACCTACTAGCTAAGGCAGCTAGCTTACTTGCCATATCCGTTTGTGGTTCGACCTGTATTTTGTTATCCTTTCTCCTGTTGTTTGGCTGAGTGGACTTTTCTTCGGTCTTCATAGATAAAGCAATGCGATTACGTTTTTCATCGACTTCCGTCACTGTAACCATCACATGTTGCTGTACTTTCACGATCTCTTGAGGATCTGATACGTAACGATTGGATAATTGACTTAAATGTACCAGACCGTCTTGGTGGACACCGATATCAACAAAAGCCCCAAAATTGGTAATGTTAGTGACGATTCCTGGAAGTTTCATACCGACCTTTAGATCCCCAATGCTGTTGACACCTTCAGTGAATGAGAATGCTTCGAATTTTTCGCGTGGATCTAGTCCCGGTTTCGCTAATTCACTTAGAATATCGTTTAATGTCGGTAGGCCTACCTCCTCTGAGATGTAGTTTTTTAAGGGAATAGATTTTCTGAGATCCGCATCTTTCAATAAGTCGTACACTTTTTTTCCTAAATCTTTGGCCATTTGCTCAACCAATGCATATCGCTCGGGGTGTACTGCCGACGAATCCAATGGATTTGCTGCATGCCGAATGCGAAGAAAGCCAGCTGCTTGTTCAAAAGCTTTATCGCCAAGACGAGGTACTTTTTTCAGTTCACGTCTTGAAGCAAAAGGGCCATTCTCGTTTCTATATTTAATGATCTGTTGTGCCAGGGATGGACCTAGACCAGAAACATAAGATAAAATTTGTTTGGATGCTGTATTCAGTTCAACTCCTACGGCATTTACACAGCTGATGACCGTGTCGTCGAGAGAGGTTTGTAGCTTGTTTTGATCTACATCGTGCTGGTATTGTCCGACACCAATGGATTTTGGATCAATCTTAACCAGTTCAGCAAGTGGGTCCATCAATCGTCTGCCAATGGATACTGCGCCGCGTACCGTAACATCTTGATCTGGAAATTCTTCCCGGGCAGTTTCGGAAGCAGAATAAATGGAAGCTCCGCTTTCATTGACCATCACAATAGTCACATTGTTTAATCCAAGCTTCCGTACAAATTCTTCAGTTTCGCGGCCAGCTGTTCCATTTCCAATCGCGATGGCTTGGATATCATATTTCGATACTAAATACTTAATGGTTTTTTGGGCTTCTGCCAGTCCATTGGCACCAGTATGTGGGAAGATAGCTGTATTTTCTTTAAGCTGGCCTTGTTCATCTAATACGACTGTTTTACAGCCGGTGCGAAACCCGGGGTCGATTGCAAGTAATCTCTTTTGTCCCAATGGAGCGGCTAAAAGCAATTGACGCACGTTATCTGCAAAAACTTTGATGGCTTCCTCATCTGCTTTCTGACGGGTTAATACACGTATTTCTGTTTCCATGGACGGTTTGAGGAGACGTTTATAACTGTCTATCAGGGCAAGTTTTACCTGAGCAGCTGCAGCGTTGCCACTCTTCACAAAGATAGATTCGATACGCGGTAGAATCTCCTCTTCATTGACAGCAATGTCCAAGTAGAGCAATTCTTCTTTTTCACCACGACGCATGGCCAGCACACGATGCGATGGAGCATCTTTTAAGGATTCAGACCAGTCGTAATAATCTTTATATTTTATTGCAGCTTCTTCTTTTCCAGGAACTACTTTTGAAACAAATGAGCCTTTTTCGAGAAAAATAGCTCTCGATTTAGCTCTTACAGTAGCGTCTTCTGCAATGATTTCCGCGATAATATCGCGAGCACCTGCCAACGCGTCCTCCGTATTTTTTACGCCATTTTCTGCATCCACTAAACTTTCGGCAAGTGCAAGGAAATCGCCAGATTCTTGTGCTAAAATAAGATCCGCTAAGGGTTGCAACCCTTTCTCACGAGCCACACTTGCGCGCGTTTTGCGCTTAGGTTTGTAAGGGAGGTAAATATCTTCCAAGCTGGCCATGGTTTCGGCACCTAATATTTGTTGTTCAAGTGCTGGGGTCAATTTCCCTTGATCGTTTATTGATTTCAGAACAGCTTCCTTGCGTTTATCTAAGTCCCGCAATTGCTGGAAACGATCTCTGATGGCGGTGATTTGAACTTCATCTAGACTTCCGGTCATTTCCTTACGGTAGCGCGAGATAAAGGGAACGGTGGCACCTTCGTCTAATAGTGCAATAGTCGTGCGAACTTGTTTTTCGCTAATAGAAAGCTCGTTAGCAATAATAATTTCGTGTGTTGATAAGCTCATTGATGGTTTAATCTTAAAAAGTAGAGCCGTTGAATGGTGATTCAACAGCTCTAAGTATATCTAATTATAAACTAAAATAGTAAAATTAGGCAGGTTTATGGGTATTGTCCTGCTCAGGAACTTTTTTATCTTCTACTTCGTTGTTTTTAGTTTCAGCAAAATGATCATTATATCCGTAAGTGATATGAGATGGTTCTTCTCCGTAATCCGGTTGCTTATGGGGATTGTGTTCGACGACACCGGCGGGAGTGGTGAACTCATATTTTTTCTTTGGCTGTTCTATTTCTGATCCCTGTGCAGTTTCATTTGGTTTAACCTCTTCTTGGTGCGCTGTCTGGACCTTTTCTTCCGCCAGGCGTACGTCATTAGGAACAGCTTCTTCTTTTACTTCTGGCTTAACGTCTATGTCTTTTTCGAAATTATTGATTTGATCTGAAATCTCACGTTTTATACCTTCTGACGCATCTTTAAATTCACGTATCCCTCTTCCTAAACCCCTCGCCAATTCAGGAAGCTTTTTGCCTCCAAAAAGTAACAAGATTGCAAACACAATTAAGATCATCTCCTGCGTGCCGATGTTTAGAAATGCTATTACTGGATTGTACATACTCTTTTTCCTCTTCTTTTGATTACTAACTAGATGCTAAGTTACATTTATATTTCTATAGTTCTTAGACCCAAAAGTAAATTTAAGATATTTTTAAGGTATTTGAAACATAAAAATTACTTAACACGCGGTACGTGTCTAGCGCCTGTAAATTGTTGTATTTTTGCTAAATATTTTATAATATGACGATAGGACAGAAATATCTTCGTACTTTTGTGGCTATTTTTTGAGAAATCGATTATGTTGGGAAA
Organism: Sphingobacterium sp. UBA1498; assembly: GCF_002325125.1. NCBI lineage: Bacteria > Pseudomonadati > Bacteroidota > Sphingobacteriia > Sphingobacteriales > Sphingobacteriaceae > Sphingobacterium > Sphingobacterium sp. UBA1498. The sequence continues at coordinate 49,523 of NZ_DCRG01000025.1, read as the reverse complement.
ATTTAAAACTTTCAAGCCGTATTACAAAAGTACGATGGTATTGGCGGGGCCAGTCGTGATATCACAATTGGGACATACATTGGTCCATACCGCAGATAGTGTGATCGTAGGACATTTTGCAGGGACTATTCCACTGGCAGCAGTTTCATTAGTGCATGCTGTTTTCATGGTTGTTATGGTTATCGGATTGGGTATCGCGTATGGCATCACGCCATTGATTGCGCAAGAGAATGGTCGTGATAATAAGAAAGAGTGTGCCATCTTGTTATCTAATAGCTTTTGGTTAAATCTTCTATCGGGTCTTTTACTGTTTGCTTTAGTTTACTTTGGTTCTATGTTGGCTATCGATCACCTCGACCAAGATCCGGCGGTGGTAAAGGAAGCGAAGCCTTATTTGCTTATCCTTAGCTTATCGATGCTTCCACTGATGGTGTTCAGTACATTCAAGCAATTTGCCGAGGGATTAGGATTTACCAAGCAAGCCATGAATGTAACTATTTGGGGAAATGTACTGAATATTATTTTGGCAATCATCTTTGTCAAAGGGATGTTTGGCATCAGTCCAATGGGAGTCAAAGGGGTTGGATATAGTACATTGATTGACCGTGTGCTCATGATGACTGTCATGATGACCTATGTGTTACGATCGCAGAAATTCAAGGGGTATATCCAATATTTTAAAGTGACCCTGATCGATTGGGATCGACTGCTTAAAATATTGCGGATTGGAGCGCCAGTAGCAATGCAATATGTTTTTGAAATTGGGGCTTTTGCGGGGGCATCGCTCTTAGCCGGTACAATAAGTGCTACGGCGCAAGCTTCCCATCAGGTAGCCATACAACTGGCCGCCATGACGTATATGATGGCAAGCGGGATTGCTGCTGCTGCCACGATCAAGGTGGGGAATAGCTATGGGAATAGAAATCTTTTCCGTCTTGAACGGTTTGCGATTACTTCATACCAGTTGGTATTGATCTTTATGTTGATTACGGCTTCCTTGTTTGCATTGCTGAATAATTTTCTGCCTTATATTTTTACATCAGATCATGCCGTCGTCATTATTGCTTCTCAACTGTTGATCATAGCGGGACTTTTCCAATTGTTTGATGGCACACAAGTGGTCGGTCTTGGGGTATTACGGGGCATGGGGGATGTCAATATTCCCACCATTATTACATTTGTTGCGTATTGGATTATTGGTTTGCCAAGCGGCTATCTAATGGGAATAGTATTTAACTGGGGCATCCAGGGGATATGGTATGGACTGACATTAGGTTTGTTGACGTCTTCTCTTTTACTCTATCTGCGATTTCAACGGGTAATCAAGAAGAAGAAAATGCAGTTTGAACAAAGTTTGTTGAAATAGAAAAGTATATACTCATCAAAAAAAGGCTCTGTCAGTAACAACTGACAGAGCCTTTTCTATTGATCGATTTTGGATGTTAGATTACCCTATTCGTATCCCAATTTTCCAAATAATCTGCAACGCGTTTTAAGAATGTACCTCCAAGTGCTCCATCAATTGCGCGATGGTCATAGGAGAGGGATAGATACATCATATGTCTAATGCCAATCATATCGCCATATTCCGTTTCTATGACTGCTGGTTTTTTTGTTATTGAACCTACTGCCAAGATTGCAGCTTGCGGCTGATTAATGATGGGCGTACCCATTATATTACCGAAAGCGCCGATATTGGTGAATGTAAATGTTCCATCTTGTGTGTCGTCTGGTTTTAACTTATTTGCTCTCGACCGTTGTGCAAGGTCGTTTACACTTTTACTCAATCCGACTAAGCTCAATTGATCCGCATTTTTGATTACTGGTACGATAAGATTTCCATTAGGCAATGCGGCGGCCATACCGATATTGATGTTTTTCTTCTTAATGATATTGTAGCCATCGATCGAGATATTGACCAATGGGAAATCTTTAAGTGCCTTGCTGATAGCCTCAATGAATAAAGGGGTAAACGTAATATTTTCTCCCTCGCGCTTTTTATAGGCATCTTTAACTTTATTGCGCCACAAAACCAAATTCGTTACATCTGCTTCAACAAATGAACATACATGGGGGGAGATCTGCGTGCTTTTGACCATATGGTCTGCAATCATTCTTCGCATGCGATCCATTTCAATGATTTCATCATTGCCATTTGCAACGGTATGAACATGGGATGGAGCTGTTACGATTATTTTGGGCGATTCCGCACGTGTTTCAGCCTGATCGGTCTGAAGAGATTTTTCAGATTTGGATGACGAATCCCTATGCGCTACATACGTTAAAATATCCTCCTTCGTCACTCTTCCTTCTGCTCCAGTACCCTGTATACGGTCAAGTTCATCTTGAGACAATCCTTCGTGACGAGCAATATTCTTTACTAAAGGTGAATAGAAACGAAGCGTGCTCTCGTACTGAGCAGAAGAAGTGTCAACACCGACATTGGGCAATTGTTCGACACCTGGTATGTTCAAATCTAAACGCTCTTCGGAGCTTGTCGTTGAAGGAATTGTAATTTCTTGCTGAGGAGGCGTAAGTTCTTCCTCTTCGCCTTCAATTTCTATAATTGCAACGACTTCACCCACTTGGACGGTCTGGTCTACGGTATAACGTTGCTCTTTTAGAACGCCTTTTACGGGAGAAGGTACCTCTGAATCAACTTTGTCAGTTGCGATTTCCAATAAAGTGTCATCTTCATCAATCCGGTCACCAGGTTGTTTTAACCATTTTGTGATTGTTGCCTCGGATACACTTTCTCCCATTTTTGGGAGTAAGAGTTTATATAAAGCCATATTTTTTAGCAATCTCGTTATAGAAAAACGAAGTTAATTAAATTGTGGTTTACTTTCAACAATTTAAAATATTATTCCTTAAATAGCGGTTTTTTTAAAACATTATTTTATCCTATTGTGCTTCTTGTTCTTTTTCTTTTAATAACAATTGCCATAATAATAAAAGGGCATTCATTCGTGTACGTTCGATGTTGATGAGCCTGTCATTGTCAAATTGAAACTTTTTGGTTATAATTTTTTTTTTTCCGGCGACAGCCACCCAGATCGTTCCAACAGGTTTTTCAGCCGTGCCCCCACCTGGACCGGCTATTCCAGTCGTTGCGATGGCATAGTCCGAAGAGAACGCTGCTTTTGAGCCCGAGGCCATTTCGACTGCGGTCTGTTCACTTACGGCACCATATTGAGCCAATGTTTCTTCATTGACGTTGAGCAGTTGGTGTTTTAATCTGTTGGAATAGGGAATCGTGCCGCCAAGAAATACAGCACTACTTCCCGCTACTGAAGTGATCGAAGCGGCGAGGCTACCACCAGTACAACTTTCAGCCGTAGTCAGGGTACTGCCCCGATGAGTAAGCTCTTTAATCAGATGGGACTCTATGCCCGTATCATAATCTGCTACGATATACTGCTGTAGACGATGGATAAGTTTCTTTTTGAAAAGAGCAACCTGAAGCATAATATCAGACTTGTTTCTACTTTTTCCGGATAGTCTTAACCGGATAAATGCCAATGTCGGTAGATAGGCCAATTTTATGCTAGGTGGCAGTTCGCTTTCGATATCTTTTATTTCTTCTGCTAAATAGGATTCACCGATACCTCCCACCAAGATCGTTTCATGACAGATAAATAGGTCTGGATCTTGTGTTGCTAATAAAGGGAGTACGTGTTTTTCCATCAGAAATTTCATCTCAAAGGGAACGCCGGGCATAAATATAAACCGCTTTTCGCCTTGGTTTACCAGCATGCCGGGCGCAGTACCATAGTCATTAAATAAGACTTCACAATTTGCGAGTACATCGGCCTGCTGCAGATTGATGTCAAGCATTTTTAACTTACGCGATTCAAAGATGTTCGTCACATGACGAAGTACATTTTCGTCGCGAACCAAGGTCGTTTCAAAATATTTTGCAGCTGTTTTTTTCGTAACGTCATCTTTGGTTGGACCTAGACCTCCGGTGATTAAAATCAAATCTGCCCGGGAAGAGGCTTCTTTCAGCGTTTTTGAAATAGCTTCTTCTGTATCAGGGATCGATGTCATTTGAACGATATCCACTTCGAATCGGAGCAGTTGTTTGGCAATCCAGCCCGAATTGGTATCAATGATCTGACCGATGAGAATCTCATCGCCTATGGTAATAATCTCTGCTTTCATCTTGTTATAATTATGTAACACGTCGCCATAATGGATCATATACATATGGGTATAATGTTTGATCTTCCTAATCTTTCAGCGTTCAGTTTTCTTCCGCCAAGGCTTAAAAATAAAAAATCAACATCGGACGATTCAGGATATAAACTTACATAAAATTGTGATTCGGTGGGACGATTAATATGCATTTGATATGGGGAGTCGTATGCTATCGCAAAGGTAAAAGGCAGGGAGTAAAATACGACCTTTATGATATCGAAATCGTCATAGCTAAGAAAGCGAGAAAGTTTTTTCTGGCGAATAGGATTAGATATTTTCAAAAAAAAAGCAGCTATTTTAAAAATAACTGCCTCCTGAACTTGCTCTTTTTGTGAGCTTAAGATCTTGTAAGATGGAGGCCTTAGCCCGTATCGTCACATTATAACTTCGGTATCGCCCAAATGGCATCCAGCCGAACGACATATCCCAGCAATGCAGATCTCGATAGATATTGAAAGAGGTCATGACCACTTCCTTTTGTTTAAAATCGTATCCCGATTGAAAAGTAACTTTCCATTTTGGCGTAACGCTGAAGTCACCATGTAAGTTTAAGGTACTTGTAAATTGGCTCTCCATTCTCCGCGTGCTCGAGTTGAATGATTTGGACGTATTGAAACTGAACGATGCCGCAAGGTTCCAAGGAATATTAAAATCTACGAATGCATTTGGATCTGAGCTGATTCGAGCTAAGGCCTGTGCCTGTTCGGGAGTCATACCTGCGCCGGACATTTCTTTTCTTAACGAATCGATGTTATTATTACGTGATTTTGCAGCTTTGGGATTCAGGCTATAGTCAAAGGAAAGACCGAAATTTGTCAGACGCGCCAGGCTACCATCCTTTATGGCATATCGATTGACGCGAACACCATTTTCATTCACTGAATAGGGGTCAAAAGTACCGTTGAAGTTGACATTCATCTTTTGGTCGAAAAAAGCGGTACGGCCAGAGAAGGTGATAGGGGACAATTTAAGCGAATCGGCAACGAAGTTGTAATTTCCACTGAAGGTTAGACCCTGGAGAATAGGGATTTTCTTAAACCCTCCATCTGTGGTATCCGATTTACTTTTGACTTTAGCTTCGATGTTATTGTCGATGGAAAAACCTATACCTGCTGATTTCCCTGCGGAAGGGGAGCCATACACACCCTGACTAAAAATGGAGTATACATTTCTATTTCCATATTGGTCGTTATACTGCTGATAGAATCCATATTTTGGATCGGAAAAGTCGGGCCTATAGTTCAGGTTGATCGACGGTGTAACCACGTGTCGGATGGCCTGAATTTTACCGATCTTAGGATACATACCATAGATCTTGGTCGAAAGTCCGGTGGATACGGAGTAATCGTAAGCACGATTGAATCCCTGTACGGTGTCAATACGTTGTGTATAACCGGCAGCTGTATTATCAAAGCGTTGTCTGGTGCTTTGCAAATACCAGCGCTCTGTATAATTGACACTGGTGTTAAACTGAAAATATTTAAACGCGTTTAGCGACAAACTGATCGGGATGTTGTGCTGGAAACCATTTTGGAATTTTTTGAAGCCCCCTGGTTTAAATAACAATGTATCAATAGTACTGACCGAGTTCTGTGCCTGGAAACTATAACCTACATTGATACGCTGATACCATTTTTGTTCACCGACACGGTCCTTGCTGTCAAATGGATTGAAAGAAGAGACGTTTAAGCTGATGTTCGGTAAACTCATTTGTATACTACGTGTAGCCATATCCTGATTATGGGTTAAGCTGGCTGTCAGGTTTACCTTACCGTCTGCAAATACTTTCCCGTAACTGATGGACGATCCCATTCGGTTACGCGCAAGATTTTCATAGGTATTTAGTGTACTTCCAGTTCCTGTATTTTGAAAGAAAGAACTGGTACCAAAGTTTACACTGGCGGAGAAAGACGTTCCGGGATTGGCTTCTTGGCGCTGGGTGTGGTTCCAGGTGACGTTAAAATCTTTATTGGAACCATAATCTCGGGTTCCTTCGGTGCCTGTTTTGGTATTGGCATAACGGATATTAAAACCACCATTAAATTTATAATTGACGGTATAGCGTGTATTGATGGAGGCTTCCCACGAACCTTTTGAGTACAATGAACCTCGAATTTCACTATCCCAATAATCATTGAAGGCCAAATACCAGCCTAAATCCCGCATGGAAAACCCTCTAGTGTAATCTTCTCCAAAAGAAGGAAAGAGAAAGCCAGAAGCTCTTTTATCCGGTTTTGGAAAGAATGCGAAGGGAAATGCCACTGGCATTGGTACGCCCATAACCACTAGATAAGCTGGTCCTGAAATAATTTGGTTTTTAGTGACAATACCCTTGGTAATATGGATACCAAAATGGGTATGTGGGTAGGGCAGATTACAAGTACTGTAAAGCCCCTTATAGATAGACATTTCGTCGTAAATGTTCTTTCTAACAATATTGGCCTGGATATATCCACCATCCACCTCGGTCATAATACCATAGGTATTTCCTTCCTGTTTCTCGTAATCATAATAGAGTGAATCCACAGTTTTAGGTGATTCGCCATTTCCCATAATCACGATAGGACGTCCTACATATTTGCCGGTTTTGTCATAAATTCCGGAAGCAAAAATCTTTTTCTTGTTTCGGTCAAGACGGATATAATCAGCAGAGAGTTCAAAATCCTGATATTTAACCTTTGCACCCCGATAAAGGTGACTGATGTTTTTTGCAACTTCAGATTTTTGCGAATCCACAGCAATAATGCTGACTTCTGCCTGTAGGCCACTTCCTTTTTTCTTGGTGGTATCCCGGACAGATTTTGTCGTATCGCCCGCTTTAGTCTTACTGGTATCTTGCAACTTATTGGTCGCCGAAATAGGATTCTTACCTTGAAGTCCGTTCTGTTTTAATGGAATACTACTTTGAGCATGACTAGCAGTGCTCACCGCAAGAATGATAAATAGTGTTAAAATGTTGATTAACGACTTCAAAATTAAAGACAAATGTTATTTTTGTGAAATAATGTTAAACTTCGAGAGACAAAATTAGTCAAAAAAGCAATAGAAAATATGTTAAATATCGTTATCTATTCAACAAATAATATTGACTCATTTTGATTCGTTTATAGTAGAGCAAATAATTATTCAATGAAATCAGATTTAAGAATTAGAAAATGGTGTAGCGTCATGTTAGCTACTTTGGGATTTTTTTTATTGAATTCTTTCAAATTAAACAATGGGCAGCCCGAGCCTCCGGACTACCAAATAAGGACAATCGTAATTGATGCTGGCCATGGTGGTAAGGATACTGGCGCACAAGGAAGACGATCTTTGGAAAAAAATGTCGCTTTAGATGTCGCTTTAAAATTAGGAAAGCAGATTCAGAAAGATATTCCAGGTATTAAGATCATCTACACGAGAACGACCGATGAATTTGTGGAGCTTTATAAACGTATACGTTTAGCGAATGCTAATAAAGCAGATTTATTTATATCAATTCACTGTAATTCCAGTGGTTCGAGTGCACATGGTACCGAAACATTGGTTTCTGGTTCGCATCGTTTAGGCCAACAGGATGCTGCTGTTCGTGAAAATGCATCCTTATTATTGGAATCCAATTATAAAGAGAACTATCAGGGATTTGATCCTAAAGATCCCGAAAGTGCGATCATCTTCTCGTTGATGAAAAATCGATTTCGTGAAAAAAGTATACGTCTTGCGCAAATGATAGAGGGCGAGTACGTGAAAGCTGGCCGATACAGTAGAGGTTTCTGGGAGAAAGGGTTAGCTGTACTTGCGGAAGCGGGTATGCCAGCGGTATTGACCGAGATTGGATTTATTAGTAATAGAGAAGAGGAGAGCTACTTATTGTCTGATGCGGGACAACAAGAGATTGTTGATAATCTGGTTTCTGCTATAAAAATCTATAAAAATTCCGTAGAACGCTAAACAGATTTGCTTTTGTGCTGTTTTAAACTTAAATTAATGATCATTACTAAATAGATTATTTGTGAAAATATCAAACGAGACAAAGGTCGGCATATTAGCAACGGTTGCAATAGTTTTATTATTTATTGGTTATAGCTTTCTAAAAGGGAATGATGTTTTTAGTAGCGATAACACCTATTACACGACCTACGAGACTGTTGATGGATTAACTCCATCCAAGCCTGTTTTAGTGAATGGGTATCAAATCGGACGTGTATCGAAGATGATTCTTCAACCTGATGGCAAAATTAAAACTGAGTTTAAAATTCACGCTGATTACGCCGTGCCGAAAAACACAATTGCTAGAATTTCAAGTACAGATTTGTTGGGGAGTAAAGCGATTGTCTTTGAAATGGGCAACAGTAAGGAATTGGCAAAGGACGGCGATTTTTTAGCTTCGGGTGTCCAACCGAATATTATGGATAAGGTTGAGCCTATTCAAAAGAGGATCGAAACCATTACCATTAAACTGGATTCAACACTGTCCGTTGTGAATAATGTTTTAGATAAGCAGTTTCAGGACGACTTTAAAAACAGTATTCATAGTATATCTACCTCATTGAAAAATGTGGAAGGAATCACAAAAGATGTAGAAGGCCTAGTTGGAAACGAAAAGGGAAGACTCAATCGCATCATGGCCAACATGGAGTCAATTACATCCAACTTTTCACAAAATGGAGAGAAGATCAATTCGATTATGTCCAATTTAAATAATATAACGGACAAAGCGGCCAGATTGGATTTTGAACACACCATGAACAAAGTAAATACCGCCGTTAATGATTTTCAGGAGATTACCGGGAAGATTAACAGCGGTAAGGGCTCTATCGGATTATTGCTTAATGATGAAGCTTTATATAATAATCTGAATAACGCTTCAAAAGAAATGGATTATTTGATGAAGGATGTTAAAGAGAATCCTGGAAAATATATCAAGCTTTCTATTTTTGGAAAAAAGGGAGAAAAGTAGTGTTTAGAAAATACAATAGTCTTATAGAAAAAGCCTGCATATTGCAGGCTTTTCTGTTTTCAGGAGGTTTACTTTTGGTATGGTAATCCGTCGGCCGACTCAATGTCCTAAATTTGCTCCCTTGCATTGTGTGCTTGCTGATCCATGCTTTCTTGTTAACAAGCTTTCACCACGTTCTCCATTAAGACCGTTTTAACTCCATTTTTACAGAGGGTTAACACTGGATTAATAGGGTTAAACCCCTGTAGACCCCCTGTTATACCCCTGTTAACCCCCTGTTAACCCCTAGCTAATGTACAAGGTGACATTAATCCATGGTTAATAGGACTAGATACGGTCAATTAGGAATCGAAACAAAAACGCCACGCATGGCGTGGCATTTTTGGTAACAAAATCAGAAGTTGATTGACGATTTCACTTTCCTATCTATAGCGTTTCTTTCAGCCAGTTAAAAAATTCGTTTTGCCAGACCTGTGCATTTTGCCCGGATAGTACCCAGTGATTTTCATCAGGAAGGTAGACTAGACGGCTCTTAATCTTTTTGAGCTGAGCTAATTGGAATGCCGCCAGCCCCTGTCCGATTGGAACACGGTAATCTCTTCCACCTTGAAAGATTAAAATCGGGGTGTGCCAATTATTTGCTTTTTCAATCGGATTGAACGCTGTGTAGGATTTTTCATTTTTGCTATCCCAGTATCCCCCCCCTAATTCATGGTTAGCAAAAAATAGTTCTTCTGTGGTTCCATACCAACTTCTCATATCGAACAAACCATTGTGGGCAATGAAGGTCTTGAAACGGTTTTGGTGTACGCCCGCTAATTGGTAAACAGAATAGCCACCGTAACTGGCTCCAATAGCCGCACGACGTGCGGTATCCACGTAAGATTCTTTGGAGATATCGTCTATGGCTGCTAAGTAATCCCGGATAGGCTGACCGCCCCAGTCTTGAGAAATAGCCTCATTCCATTTTACACCCCAACCAGGCATCCCTCTACGGTTTGGCGCGATCACAATATAACCTTGCGATGCAATTAACTGTAGGTTCCAGCGGAATGAATAAAATTGAGTAAGGGCAGACTGAGGGCCACCTTCACAGTAAAGTATAGTTGGATATTTTTTTTCGGGGTTAAAGTTTGGGGGATAGATGACCCATGAAAATAGATCTGCTCCATCGGATGCCTTGGTGGTACGTTTCTCAATTTTGTTTTCGCTAATATTTGCATACTTAGCATCATTGACTTTGGTGACCGGAGTTAAGGACTTGCTTTTCAGATCAAAACTAAAGATTTCGGTTGCGCGGGTAAATTTTGTTGAACTGACGATCAATTTATCATTTACCTGACCAATAATGCCCGTAATATCAAAGTCGCCTTCCGAAATTTGATGGATCTTAGGTAAGCCTTTTGTTTTGATATTTGTAGGGACTTCAAGTTCAAATAATTGTACGGTGCCTTTCGTAGCAGCGGTGAAATAGATTTTTCGATTGTCATTGCTCCAAATAAAGCTATTGACTGTACCATCCCAATGCGCCGTTAAGTTAAGACGGATTGAACTGTTTTTATCGAATAAGATGATGTTATTTTTGTCCGATTCATAACCATCGGTCTTCATGCTGAGCCAAGTTAGGCTCTTTCCATCGGGAGAATAGGTTGGGGCTGTATCATACCCATTCATTCCTTCTGTCAGGTTGGAAGTCGTTCCGCTGGCGATATCATAGCGATAAATATCGGTATTGGTACTGACGGCATAGTCTGTTCCGAATTTCTTTTTACAGACATACAGCACGGCCTTGCTATCTGGAGACCAGGCAAAATCTTCGGCGCCACCAAATGGTGCTTGCGGGCTATAGAAGGGTTGGTCCTTCAACAGGTCTACCGGCTCACCAACTTTACCATCAACAAAACTCGCTACAAAAGGATGACTGAACTTGCCATCATTGAAGGTGTCCCAATGTCTATAGTCTAAGTTGTCATAGATATAAGCGTCTGATTTTGGTAATTCGGGATATTTGTCTGTGCTGTGGTATTTTTTTACAAGAACGGACTGGCTGAAGAGTATTTGTTTTCCGTCGGGTGAAAACTTAACATTTTCCAATTCCATGTCACCAGACGTCAATTGTACTGCTTCTCCTTTTGACAGATTTTTTTTCCAGAGTTGACCTTTGGACAAGTAGATAACATCGCCATTTTTTTCGATTTGAACCACAGACTCGCCACCTTTCTGATCGGTGAACTGATTAACGGCTCCATTTGTAAGTGAAACCGTATATAGATTTTTTTCACTTGAATTACTTTCCAGGTTATAATTGGAAACACCATACACCAGTGTTTTGCCGTCTGCTGAAAGTCCCTCTGCTGATACACGTCCAAGTTCCCAAAGTGTAGTTGGGTTCATGGGTTGTTTGGAGGTTTGGGCGTTGCTTAAATTGCATGTTATCATTGCTAATGCAAATATTGTAAGTTTTTTCATATTGTTATGCTGAAAAATATCTTTGCAAGTTACAGATTTTGCCAATAAAACTTAAGGAAAGCAAAAAATAGCCATCAATCTGTATGTTAATGGCTATAAAGGGAAATTTTTATTTTTTTAGAAATACTTCGATAAGTACCCAGTATATTTTAAAATGTTGTCTATTGATCTGCATGGTCATTGTCAAATTGATACCAATTTATTTTTGTCGAAACACGCATGAGAATGGCCAGAATAATAAAGATTCCAATAGTTCCGGCGATTAACGAATAATCTCTGAGCTGCATCAATACATAAATAAAGAGATAAAATATGCCTAATATCGAACTGAGAAGCGCTGCGGTCTTCGCATCCTTGGTAATAGCTTTGATAAAACTGCCAATAAGTAAGACTGTCGCCATTGTTGCTGTCACATAAGCCAAATTAAAGCCGATATGTTCTGATAAGGCCAACAGCAAGGTGTAGAAAAGCACCATGGCTGCACCGATTAGTATGTATTGAATGATATGAACTCTTTTTTTCTTGATTACTTCCGTAAATAGGAGTGAAGTAAAGGTAAGGATGATGATCAAAATACCGTATTTGGCAACTCTGGTTGTCTTTTGATAGTTGTTGATGTCGGGTAAAAAATGAATGGTAATCATATCTGTATTGTCCAATAAATTGTTTGCGGAAGTGCCCGGCGGAGTGGTAGTTTGTGGCGTTGTTGGTTCGTTGGTATCGTTGGCGTTTTCTATGTTGGCGTCAAAGCGATAGATGTTGTGAGCGTCACCGACCCATTGTTGTGGAAGTTTGCGGCTGAAAGATGGAATTTCCCAGGATGCGGAAAAATTTGAAGCTTCCGTATTTCGTTTGCTTGGTAGAAACGCACCTGTAAAACTTGGATTAGCCCAGTTTCCTTTTGCTTGGATATTTGTTTGGTCGCTAAGGGGCAAAAAGTTGAGGGACTTCGATCCTTTTAAATCCAGTTTGATCTTGAAATGATTATTATCGTCCTGAGGGGTTAATGGTACAGCACAAACCAAATTTTGATTAAAAAGATTGAGATTATTGAAATCTGGATCGAAAACTATATCCTGACCATCCCAGTTCAATGTTGGGCGCTTTCCGAGTCCTTTAAAATCTTGGATGCCAAAAATAAGCTTACTGCCTTTCCAGTCAATATTTTCGACTGGAATCTCCAGTTTTTCTGGGCTTAATTTGCCAAAATTTCCTTCCACGGTAATGTTGCTGCTGTAAACTACAGAAGTATAAATTCCTCTTGAAAGATGTTGGGGAGAAATAGCTGTAACGATATTGGAAGTTTTAGGTAAGACAAATATCCATTTAGTCTCTTCTCTCAGGTTAGATTTTTCAGTTTTTTCGGCCGATAAAGGGACCGTTTCGCGATAGGGGATGGCAAGTACTGGACTGGACACTACTTGGTCTTTTCCCCAATTGAGGGCGATGCCTCCGGACACTTCCTGTTCCCTTGATTTTCTTTCTTCAATTAAATCACGAATTAATGCAAGAGGGATAAGCAAGATTAAAGAAAGAAATAAGATGACGAATAGTTTTAGTACAGTGGAATTGCTGATTTTCTCAAACAATGAAGAGGGCTCCATTGGAGATGAATTGTTGTTGTCCATGGTTTTAGCTGTTTAGGTTTATTTGAATGTTTTTGCTATACAGTGCGATTTGAAGTTCGGTGAGCTGTAATGTTAACATGTCCTTGAATTCTAAATGATGAAATCGCTGAAGTGTTCGGCCTTTTTGAAAGTTCTTTTTGTAATGACTGAAGTACTCTGGGAACAGTATTCCGCCAATGAGGACCATCCCAAAAAGGTACAAGCTGATCTTTCCATTACCCAATAACAAATACTGCATCGCAATTTCGTCTTGGATTTCTGTTCCAGTTTCGGTCAGAATGTGAAAAACGTCATGATTTTCTAATTTAGGCATCACTTCGAAGCCCTTACTTTCGTAAAAAAGGCCAAGCGAGTGACCAATGCTTCCGACAGGATAATTTAGAAATTCTTCCTTGCGAATTCCCCAAGCCTTTTTATTCCATTTAAAGACTGTCGTATAGATTTTGGAGGACCAGTCGTAGAGGTACAACATGAGCTTTAATCGGATTTTTTTCATATTTATTTTTTTTAAAAGTACTTTGTTTTTCAAAGTATATGGATAAAAAAATTATTTATATTGTTGTTTTATTAAATTTTCTAGTGCAGCAAGGTGATTTTCAAATGCTTTTAGTCCTTTAGCAGTTCTTTTATATCGGGTATTTGGCTTTCGTTCGACAAAGCTTTTCTCGACAACAATATATTCTTCTTTTTCCAACGTTTTCAGATTGGAGGCAAGGTTACCATCCGTTACCTCCAACAATTCTTTCAAAGAATTGAAATCGTACTGCTCATTTGCCGCGAGAACACTCATTATCTGGAGTCGTACTCTGTTTTCAAATATTTTGTCATATAGAGAAAGATCTAATTTCACGATTCGTATTTTTTGTAAACGATAAAACCATAGATGATGTGTAACACACCAAATCCCAATCCCCACAAAAGTAATCCTTTATCCGGAAAAGCTAGCACGATCAGGCCTAGGCAGATTTCTATTATGCCTAGTGCTTTTACTTCGGCAAATGTATAAATACTCCCTGCGGTCAGTGCTAGTCCATAAAATATGAGCAGCATAGCGGCAACCAGCTGGTAGTATCCTTGGATAAAAAACAGCGCCGATACGAAGCCACCTGCAAGCAATGGAATTGAAACTGCAAATAAAAGTGATTTGCTTGTCATGTTCCAAATGGACTGTTTATTTTTTCTCGCCTTTCTACGCGCCATGACAAAACCAGTCACTAAGGATAAGAATAAAATGGTCAGCGCAATGATCAAAAGCACTTGGGATCTTTCCAAATTATTGCCCCCTAATAGCACGGTACTTTGAGGTTGATATATAATATAGTATCCTAATAGTGTTCCCACGAGCGCATAGCAACCCATAAGGACGCCCGATAATCCGCTAATTGAAACAAATTTGGACGATTTTTCCATTAATGATCTGATCTGCCCAAGCTCTTTATATAAATCTTTCTGTTCCATAAAAGTACTTTGATATTCAAAGTAAATGAATAATAATGAATTATGCAAGAGCCTAGGCGAGTATTGAAAAAAAATAAAAAAAAGAGTAGAAAATACTTGCAGGATATACGTTTGGTTTCTATCTTTGTGGCATCAAAAGAAATCCTAATGCGGAAGTGGCGTAATTGGTAGCCGCACCAGACTTAGGATCTGGCGCCGCAAGGCGTGGGGGTTCGAGTCCCTTCTTCCGCACTTGATGTCCTCCCGAACTTAAAACCTCGGGAGGATTTTTTTATGAATGCGATATAGCTAAAAAGAGTATGAATATTTCACACGAGAATGTAGATGCAATCAATGCGGTAGTCAACGTCGCATTAGCACCTGAAGATTATAATCCTCAAGTCGACAAAGAGATTAAAGCGCAAGCTAAAAAAGCAAAATTGCCAGGGTTCCGTCCAGGTCAAGTTCCTGTTGGACATATCAGACGTACTTATGGTAAGTCTATTTTATTTGATGAGGTCAATAAATTAGTGAATGAAAAAATCACCAATTACATTACTGAAAATAAATTAGAAGTTTTAGGTCAGCCACTTCCTTTGGAAGATGACGCGCAGTACAGCTGGGATTATAAAGACAATTTCAACTTTAAATATGAAATTGGTCTTGCTCCGGCGTTTGAATTGCCTTTCACTGCTGAGACTGAATTTACTTCTTACGAAATCAAAGCTGATGAAGAAACATTGGCAGATCGTATCAAGAACTTGCGTCGTAGCTATGGAAAAATGACTAATCCAGAAGTTTCTGAAGAAGGTGATGTATTGTATGCAACATTGAAGCAAGATAAAGAGGATGGTTTAGAGAAAACAACTTCTATACGTACTGATATCGTAGAAGATGCTAAGGTCAAAAAATCATTGGTTGGTCTTAAGAAGGACGATGTTGTTAAGATTGACGTTAAAAAAGCATTTAAAACGGAAGATTTAGCACGGATATTAGGTATTACCGAAGAGGAAGCAACTGCTTTAGACGTAACTAAATTTGAATTGACTGTTAAGAATATCAACCGTTTAGAGGAAGCTGATCTTAATCAGGAATTTTTCGATAAGTTATTCACTGAAGGTGAAGTGACGGAAGAAGCTCAATTCACAGAAAAAGTGAGAGAAGAAGTTGAAAACTTATTCAAACAAAATTCTGATCAAAAGTTACGTAATGACATGTATACTTTTGGTATGGAAAAGGTTGATGTAGCTTTCCCTGAAGAGTTCTTAAAAAGATGGTTGAAAGCAACTAATCCAAGTATTTCTGAAGAAGAATTAAACGAAGGATTTGCCGATTTCTTAAACAACTTGAAATGGACGATCATTGAAAATCGTGTGGTTACAGAAAACGGTCTTGAAGTTAAATATGATGAAGTGATCAATTTAGCGAAGGAACGCATCTATGCGCAGATCAAGATGTATAACATCAATGAAGAGCCTTCTGATGAGCAGTTGAACCAATTTGCAATTCAATTATTGCAAGACCGCGAACAAGGTAATCGTTTGTTTGAAGAAGCTAAAGCTTTGAAGGTATTTGATCACTTGAAGGGTTTAGTTAAATTGAATTCGGAAGAAATCGAATACAAAGAATTCGAGAAATTATCCTAATCGATTTTTAAATAAAAAGGAAGTCCCTTCAATCTACTGAAGGGACTTTTTTTATTTTCATCGCAGCGTGTCCGCAGCTTTTACACTATTTTTTTGTTGTTCAGATCTTCCACAAATCGCTTGAGTCGGCAGTTATATGGAGCTGAAATACAAAAGCGCTGCTGTTGAAATCGAGATGGATTCATGGAATAGGGGACAATGCGGTTGGAATGGAAGTTGGGCTGTTGGAGACGAAAAGAATCCGATTGAGATGGACGAGGTCTGTCTTAGCTTAAAGAGGTATTCCGGAATTGAAAGAGGTTTTCTTGAGTTTGAAGAGACCGGTTGAACTGGCCAAAGAATTATACGGAAAGGGTTAATTGACCTTGCCTTTATTTGTTTCAGTAGGAGTTGTCGTAATCGTTTTCTTGCCAAATGGAAATAGCCGTTTTAAGAACTCGGAGAAGCTGTTGAATTCCTGTCGATACAGTAATCCGAAAGCGCTTATATACTCGCCATCGTTGGGGCTAAGAAGAAAATTTCGGGTGTTTAATCTGTTTGAGGCCCTGAGGACTAAACGGCCATCTTTTCTTAAATAAAACATCGCTTCAGCATCTGTAGAGACCCGATCTGAAAAAACATTTAAATCCGTAAGGGCTTGACTTCTGCGATCCGAGATCCCTCCGGTCAAGACAAGTCTGTCATTAAATAAGCGTAGCGAGGCGGAAGCATCATTTAAAGACTTAATATTAATATCAAAGAAATTGATGTTGAGCGATTGGGCTATAATGTTGTTGATTTGGTTGAATGCTATCTCAGTTCCCGCAGATAACAAAGTATTGTTCACTTCTTTACCGAAGTCAGTTTGTGTGCCAGGGGTAAAACTCCTTCGAACGATCAGACTAAGTGCTTGTTGATTGACATTGTTGGCATCTGAAAAATAACCTTGCAACTCATCCTTAACGCCGGGGTTCTGTGGGAAATTGATGTCGAAGGTGATCTCAGGCTGACTTAATTGACCTTTTAAGATCATGTCGGCCTGTGCCAATACGCGTTCGGGATTTTCTTCACGTCCGGCTGCATTATAAAGCGGTGCTAAGCTCGTTCTTTGTTGATAGATGGCGTTGATATTGATATTGGCTTCTGTGGGATTTCCAGCCCATCGCACTGTTCCACCTTCTTTGAGATCAAAGATTTTATTGATATAATCTTGGGCTGTGAAATTAAATTTTCCACTGTTGATGATAAAATCCCCAAACATTTCAAAATCGCCCAAAGAGGATATTCGCATATTAAGATTGCTATTTCCACGTCCCGATAATTCGCCCATACTGGAGAATAAATTGATCTCTGCATTGGGGTTGATTAGGAGATCCATATTCATAGTCAGACCGTTGAAATCTCGTTTTTTTGTGTTTTTCTTGATTTTTGTGGAGTCTTTCTCGATAAAGTAAATAAAGTCGGTATCTGATATGGTGCTCGCGTTGTTGAAAGGGATATTGATAACAGTATTTTCTTCGGATTTAGCACGGATATTGATATTCATTGCTGAGGTAAGTCCCTTAAACTTGAAATTGCCCGAGGCGTAAGCCGTTCCGTAATATATGTCATTGTCCTTAATTGTGGTATTTAATACTAAAAAATTCTTGGCTTCTGCAGTAATATCTATATCAGGGTCACTTAATTTGTTGAGGTCGACAACCCCATCAATGGTCGCTACATTGTTTTTTGGATCATATACTTTTAATCCTTTTAGAAAGATTCGATTGTTGGTAAGCTCAATTTTATCAGAAAGCCGATAGGGGGTTTTTAGATAATTGATAACCATCGAAGCATTTTCTAATTTGCCGTCGCCTGTAATTTTGGGATTTAGAATGTCACCTTCAATCGTAAGATCTGCGTTCACTTTTCCCTGAATATTGGATACTAAGCTTCTTAAAAATGGCTGAAAAATGAATACATCTGTATTTGCGAGTTTGGCTTTAAGATTAAGCTTATTATTTTCATTTAAGTGATTATAAGAACCTTGTAGCTGAATCAATTTATTACCTTCTTCGATTTTGCTCTCTAGTTTTACGTGTTGATTTTCGGGGTCGTAATTAGCACTAAGCGCCAGTGAACCGATGGGAATATTGTTATAGAGGATAGGAGAAGTCTTTATATTGGCTACAACAAAGGGAGATTTAAACACAGCGTTAACTTCAATATTTCCGTTCATATTTCCGGAGAGATTGATGCCGTAAGGCTTGGTTATACCATTTAAGGAGGTGAGGTTAAAGTCCTGAAATTTGAGATTGATCTGATCACTTTCTTCATTGGAAAGTATACCGTCAATGTGGACCTTTTGGTTATCATGACTTAGCGTTAGTTTTTCAAAGTACCATTTTCCTTTCGATATTTTCAGCTGTGCATCATTATTGACTAGCCAGCTCTCTCTATTGATCAAGATATTCGACGGATAGAAATTGATATAGGCAGGTTTGGCATGAGCAAAACGGATGACTCCATTCAGATCTAGACTGTTGCTTGCCTCTAGTTCCGACATTTTGATGTTGAATTGTAAACTATCGTTTGCCAGCGTGTTTGAAATATTGACGTTTTTAATATAGGTACTGTCGGTAAAGTTAATTCGATCAATGGAGGTTTGCAGTTCCATATTTTTCAAATTGGCATTTTGATCGATAATCAGGTGAGTGAGTCGGATACCATTGTACTTCAATTCAGGCGCGTAAAAATTAAAATTAGCCGTTTGTTTTTCACTTTCAAATTTGGCGTTCAATGTTGCACCACTGTCCAGCGCAATATCTTTTTTAAAGAACGTTGCGATAGGCTTGAAATAAGTAATATTAATATTGAGGTCAAAGTCTTGGCGGTTAAACATGTCCTTCTCAAAACCAATAGCGGGGGCATAGCGCATCGCTAAAGCTTTAAAATAAGGAACTATCGTATTGAGGTCTATTCTTCCTTTGAGATCAATATGTCCGATAGCCGACTGCAAGGTTAACGAGCGTGCATTTTCATCTCCTTCTGCTAGAAAATTGATGTTTCGTATAACAAATTGCCCTTTCGAAGAACTGAAGCTTACACTGTCTGATTTAAACTCACCGGTAATATTATTGATATTGTCCCCAATTAAGCTTGTATGGAATTTTGTGTTCTTAATGTTGATGGAATCCCCTTGAAAGAAGTTGATTTTTTTTAGATTAGCTTGCTGAATATCAGCATCTAGATGATAATTGGGTTTGGCGGACCAATCAATATCTGTTGTAAACTGTAATTTTAAATTTGGATCGGATATACTTCCGGATCCGACGAAAAGTTTCTTTTCTGTTTTTCCCTCAATCTGTACATCTTGATAGCTGTAATTCTTAAAGTTGAAATTTGTCAAATTACCTTTTATCATCAAAGCTAGCATTTTGGGATCAGTACCTGCTCCGTCTACTTGTAGATTGAACCCTGTTGTTCCTAAATCTTTTACTTTTGTAATCGCTCCTACATCGAATTTTTTCGATTGGAAGCTACCTGCATATTTGGTTTCTTTCTGGATATCCAGCAATCCATCCGCTGTAACATCACCAATATCGGTCGTGAAAATTCCCTTTGTTTTAAATTTATTGTACAGTCCATGTAGACTTCCTTTGAAAGAAAATCTATTGAAAAGCTGAACAATTTCCGGGAGTTTAAAGTTTTTTAGATTTCCTAAATCGGCAATAACCCGATTTAAGTCTTGATATTCGGATGAAATTGCTACCTGTGGAATGATGAAATCTGTTTTATCGATGTCAGGTAGTCCAATAATTTGTAGATCACCTGCTAAGCTTGTCTTCTTACCGATTGTTAAATCGACCTGACTGGCGTTGATTGCCGATACCGTACCTTCCAAATTTGCTTTTTTAATATGGACATCAAACTGGACCTGGTGCATGGGGGAGGAGAAGAAAGCAATGTCTTCGGAATGAATACGTGAATCTCGCGCTCGAAGTTGTATGTGAACCTTATTGATGAAGTCTGAAAAGTCGTCAAAGCTTTTATAACTAAGTTTAATATAATTCTTAAATGTAGAACGGTTGGTTGCCAACATCAGTTCACTGAGTTCAATAGCCGTATTGCTTATCGTCGTACGTGCAAGAAGACCTTTAATAACCAATCCTTTCTTTTCATGCAGATTAAAGGTCTTAATATCTGCTGAAAATTGATTGGAATCCATTTTAATATTATCAAGATGAGCGTTTAATTTGGAGATTCCTAAATCTCCAAAATCGACCACTTTATTGTAATGCTTGCGTTTGTGGTCAGTGTAGTTGAACGCATTGTTTTTGATGATAACTTCTTTGATCGCAAAGATGAGTTTTTTTGAACTTTTCTTTTTTTCTTTTTTTGGTGGGTTGAAATACCGAATTAAGAATGAAATATTACTGCTGTCCTGAAATTGTTCAAAGGAAGCTTCAGTATCTTCAATTGTTAATTTATTGATTACAATCTTGTTCGACTCAATGAACTCAGAGAGGTTGACATTAGCTTCTAGCTTGCCTGAATGTACTATTTTTTTTCCTTGCGGACTATAGAGTTGAAAATCTTCTACTACAATAGATTTGAAGGGCTTAAAATAGATGCTCTTGAGACTTATTTTGGTATTTAGTTCCTTTGATAAATAGTCTACAGCTTTTTGTGCAACATAGTTTTGTACGGGCTTCAACTGCAGGGACAATGCCAATGCAAGCAGTATAATGACTATACTACCCAGGACTATTGACACTATTTTAATTATTTTTTTGATACTTTTGTATTAAAATTTATTACCTCCAGCTATGGCTATTATTTTAGGGATCGAATCCTCTTGTGATGAAACCTCCGCTTCTATCTGTATAAACGGTGAAATTCGCTCAAATGTTATCGCCACTCAGGCAATCCACGCGAAATACGGTGGAGTAGTTCCCGAGTTGGCTTCTCGCGCTCATCAACAAAATATTATTCCAACAGTGGACGAAGCCATTCGCCAAGCAAAAGTAAGCAAAAATCAAATAGATGCAGTGAGTTTTACACGGGGGCCGGGATTATTAGGTGCACTTTTGGTAGGAACGTCTTTTGCTAAGTCATTTGCACTTGCGCAAAATATTCCTTTAATTGATATAAACCATATGCAGGCGCATATTTTAGCTCATTTTATTGAAGATCCGAAGCCAAACTTTCCTTTTTTATGTCTTACAGTTTCTGGTGGTCATACACAAATTGTATTGGTGAAAGATTATTTTGAAATGGAACTTTTGGGGGAGACATTGGATGACGCAGCGGGGGAGGCTTTTGATAAGACCGCTAAAATCTTAAATCTTCCTTATCCGGGTGGACCGCTTATAGATAAATATTCCAAAGGTGGAAATCCGACCGCTTATAGGCTTCCTGAGCCACAAATCCCAGGTTTAAATTTCAGTTTTTCAGGATTGAAAACGGCAATACTCTATTTGGTTCAAGACCAATTGAAGCTGAATCCAGATTTTCTGACAGACAATATGGCCGACCTGTGTGCCAGTGTGCAATCGCGTATTGTATCTATTCTGTTGAATAAATTAAAGAAAGCGGCAAAGGAAACTGGTGTAATGGATATCGCTATCGCAGGGGGTGTTTCGGCTAATTCTGGTCTCCGACAGAGCTTGATTGAAATGGGTGAAAAATACAATTGGAGGGTATTCATACCAAAATTTGAATATTGTACGGATAATGCAGCGATGATTGCGATTGCGGGTTACCATAAATTTTTAAAGAAAGATTTTGTGGGTCAGGATGTGGCTCCTATGGCTAGAATGCATCTATAATCAAGTAGGTCTTTCAAGTTTCCCACGGCAATTTCATTGGTCATGGGAAACTTAGTATAGTTACTATCTTATAATGGCGAACTATATCCATAGGCTTGTGCTGCCGAGGTAAATACGTTTTTCTTAGGCTGGTAGAAATTCAGTTCATAACCTTCAGCTCCCCAAAAGATACTGATAAAACTGATCCCTTGTGCTGATCGTAATACTGTTAGTATGTGAAAAGCATCGTTGTCAAATTGGCCGCCGTCATCAACACGCCAGGTACTGATGTCATCATACAAGGCTGGAAAATCCAAATTGATCAACTCTTCGTCCTTGGCGTACGAAAATACGGCTAAGGCAGAGTCTTGTTGATTTTCAAAAACCGTAAGATTAAACTCCGAATGATCGCTGAGTATCGCTATGGTTGTGCTTTTGTTAATCTTTCTGTTGTATTTTTTTTCAAGTTGCTCCCTAATATTTGTGGAAGTTTCTCTTTGAACTTGTGTAAACTTCTCGATTTTATACTGATCTATAAAAGCCTTGTTGACCAGCATACCAAATTCACCGGATTTAATTGCAGCGCTAATTTTAAATAATGAACCTTCACTATTTGCAAAGTTCTGTGCGGTCTGTCTACCGTTGCTCCCCTTACTATCTGTTTTATTCTCAACAAACTCAAGGGGGCTGACTTGGTCTTCTACGATAACATAATTATATTTTTCGGGACTTTCCATTGCCTGATCCATCGGAAGAGCGATAAGTGAGTCCCTTTGCTGGTTTAAAAAACCAAAGTATGGTGAAATTGTTTCTTCCGTATTTTCATGCTTAATTGCAGTCTTGGATTGATGTTGGTTGTTGCCACAAGCATATACTGTAAGTAGAATAATAGCTAAAAAAAATGACTTCATAAGCATCTATATTTTTTTTGTGAAATATAAGGCTTTCGTGCATCATAATGAAAAGATTTAAACTTTAATATTATGATGAACTCCAAATTGAATATTTACCGCAAAGAATGGCTGGATGTTATTTTTGCTGGTCGTAACAAAATGTACGGCGCTTACGAATTGCGAAATCTCTCTGATAAAGCAACGAATGTGGGTTTGGGAATTGTGGTTTCTTTTGCAGTTTTGCTGATCGCAGGATCCTATGCATATAATACATATTTTAAGCAAACTGTTCCGGCCGTGATTTATACAGTAAAAGATATTGGACCCGACATGCTGGAAGAAATTCAAAAGAAGGTAGAGGAGAAAGAAGAGGTTCCTGAAGAACCTGTCATGATGCAGGAGAAGGCCCCGCAGCAAGTTGCCCAAGATGTATCCAAATTTGATCTGGTTAGAATGCCTGATATAAAAGTGGCCAAAGCAAATCAAGTTACGGAAGAACTTGTGAGTCAGGATGAACTGAAGAATCCCAATACGATGACTTCAAGGATTACATTGAAGGCAAGTCCATCGGGTACATATATTGCGCGCGGTGAATTTGGTTCTTCGAAAAGAGATGGTGATATTACTGGCTCCGGGATTGGTTCGGTATCCGGCGGTGGAACTGATGGTGATGCTAACAATACATTTACATCGGTGGAGATTATGCCAATACCTGTAGGAGGGCTGCCCGCGTTTATGAAATGGATTGCCGAGAATTATAACTTTCCGCAACAGGCTTTAGATCAAGGGGTTTCTGGTGTTATAGAGGTTTCTTTTGTCGTTGAGAAAGATGGGTCATTGACAGATATTGCTGTCAAACGTGATATGAAATTTGGTACCGGGGAGGCTGCTATAAACTTATTGAAGAAAGCGAAAAAATGGAAACCTGGTGTACAGAATGGACTTAAAGTGCGTGTGGCATATACGTTACCGATCCGTTTAAGTGCTGTAAGCCAATAAGCTCTTCTTAACTTTATTTAACAAATCATCAATTAAACTTTTGATAGCCGATACGGCTCTTACTAATAAATAAGTTGAAAAAGAGTACTTATTAAAAAAATGATTGTTGGTTTTAAAAAAATAAAGAAATGAAAAAATTGATGTTAAGTTTGGCTTTATCTGGATTGATGTTAGCCGGTTTCGCTCAAGAAAAAAAAGATGTTAAACCAGAATTGAAAGAAATGCAAACTTCCATGCATAAACATAAAAGCGGAAGGATGCAAGATGGTTTTAAAAATAAAACTCCTGAGGAAGTAGCTAAGATGAAAACTGATCGCATGGATCAAAAGCTGAAATTTACGGATAAACAGCGTAAGGATATCTATGCATTTCATTTGAAGAAAGCACAGGATCATCAAAAAATGGCCGCTGAACGAAAGGATCATCGTGCAAAAATGAAAAAGCAACGTGTGGCGGAACATGAAAAAATGATGGGAATGTTAACCCCAGAGCAACAAAAAACGTTAAAAGATTCTTACGCTGAAAATCGAAAAATGCACAAAGAGCATTGGAAAAAAGACAGACAGCTCAAAAGAAAAGACGTTAAAAAAGGAGAACTGAATAAAACAAATGACGCCGACGTAAAAGCATCATAAACATTAAACAAGGATAGTTTTCATATTAAATATTGGTGAGTGTTAGTAGAGGAGGGAACCGTTGGTTCCCTCTTTCTTTTTTTTACTCTTTATTTTTTTGTTGTTCTTTCCACTGTTTGGAGAATGATTTTTCTGACAACTTAGGTAATTCACGCTGATGCCCCCATGTTTTCTGAAAGAATTTTCGGATGAAAAAATTTTTGAATTTTCCACCGAAAAAATCGACCAATTTTCTCCGCATAATTCCATAAGTGAACCATTGCCAGGCTTTTTGTTCCGTTTTTGAAGCTAGACCTTGATCAACTGAATCTTTTCTGTTCACAAGAAGCATACGTTGTATGTCAATACCTACCGGACAGACCTCAGTACATTTTCCACAGAGTGTAGAGGCGTAGCTCAGGTGTTTAAATTCCTTCATCCCATTTAAATGAGGTGATATGAGTGATCCAATTGGGCCTTGATAAGTTGTTTCATAAGTATGGCCACCGATGTTCTGATAGATTGGGCATACATTCAGACAGGCACCGCAACGGATGCAATATAAGCCCTGACGCTGTTCTTTCTGAGCGAGAAGTTTGCTGCGGCCATTGTCTAGCAGAATGACAAACATCTCTTCGGGACCGTCAGATTCGTAAGCCTGTTTAGGCCCGGTAAGTAGTGTATTGTAAACCGTTAAATTCTGACCAGTACCGTGTGTAGATAAAAGCGGCCAAAAGATGTCTAAATCTTTTAGGTTGGGAATTATTTTTTCTATTCCAACTACAGCGATATGTGTTTTCGGGAACGTCGATGTCAATCGGGCATTTCCTTCATTTTCAGTAATCGCTAGGCTACCAGTTTCAGCGATCAGAAAATTGGCTCCTGTAATTCCGACTTCTGCTGATAAGTAGCGATCACGAAGTAGTTCACGCGCCTTCATTGTCAGTTGCTCTGCGGAAGCATCCAATGGAGTGTCAAATTTTTCATGGAAAAGCTTAGCAATATCTTCCAGGCTCAAGTGCATGGCTGGGGTAACAAAGTGATAGGGTTTTTGATCGAGCAGCTGTATAATATATTCGCCCAGATCGGTTTCTATTGCATCAATATTTTTGGAAGCCAGAAAATGGTTAAGCTCAATCTCTTCTGTTGCCATCGATTTAGACTTGACTACAGACTTTGCCTTTTTACGCTGAATGATCGCATAGATCTCTTCCAACGCTTCTGTGGCGTCGTTTGCCCAGATGACTTTTCCACCTCGGGCAGTGAAATTGGCTTCAAACTGCAACAGGTAGCGGTCGAGATTTTCCATGACCTTCCACTTAATCAAATTGGCTTTTATCTTGCTATTTTCAAGATCTGCAAATTTACTCTTGCCTTTTTCGAAAGCCATGCTGTATTTGTCGATATTGTAATTGATAATATCGCGGTGTTTGGTGTCAAATGCTTTTTGCGCACTTTCCTTTATAAATGCATTAGCGGTACTCTCTGCCATCTAATCTGCTGGTTTTTCACAAAAAAAAGTTGGTAAAAATTACCAACTTTTAAATATACTGTTAATAAATTGTTTCTCGAAAATCGAGGTAAAAATTTATGCTTTTATCGCAATATTTAAGCTGAGCTCGTCCAACTGTTCTTGGTGGATGGTTGACGGTGCATCAATCATAACATCTCTTCCTGAATTGTTTTTCGGGAAGGCGATGACATCGCGGATGGTATCTAAGCCTGCCAATAAAGATACTAGTCGGTCAAAGCCAAAAGCGAGTCCGCCGTGTGGGGGAGCGCCATAGGTAAAGGCCTCCATCAGGAAGCCGAACTGTTTTTTTGCTTCTTCAGAGCTAAACCCTAAATGTTTGAACATGAGTGATTGAAGTTCTCTGTCGTGGATACGGATTGATCCCCCACCGACTTCTACGCCATTTAATACAAAGTCATAGGCATTTGCTCTCACTTCTCCAGGATTGGTATCCAAAAGCGGAATATCTTCTGGTTTGGGTGAAGTGAACGGGTGATGCATGGCGTGATAACGACCGTTTTCTTCGTCCCATTCCAATAGCGGGAAGTCAACGACCCAAAGCGGTGCGTAGGTTTCTTTATTACGGAAACCTAATTGTGCAGCAACTTCAAGGCGTAGTTCATTGAGTTGTTTGCGCACTTTGTCTGTTCCCCCAGCCATAATTAACAATAGGTCGCCAGGTTTCGCGTGGAACGCATCTGCAATTGCTGACAGCTGTTCTGGCGTGAAAAACTTATCCACAGAGGACTTTACTGAGCCATCTTCATTGACACGAGCATAGACCAATCCAGTTGCACCGATCTGTGGACGTTTGATGAATTCTGTCAGTGCATCCAATTGTTTCCTGGTGTAATGGGCACAGTTTTCAACATTTATCCCTACCACTAATTCTGCGGCATCAAATACGGGGAAACCTTTCCCTTTGGCCACGTCGTTTAGTTCGACAAACTGCATTCCGAATCGGATATCTGGTTTGTCAGATCCGTAGAGCCGCATGGCGTCTGCGTATGTCATGCGTGGAACGTTACCTAGATCAAAACCTTTAATTGTTTTGAAGATATGTTTTGCAAGCCCTTCGAAGATATTTAAAACATCTTCTTGCTCTACAAAGGACATTTCGCAATCTATTTGCGTGAATTCTGGTTGGCGGTCTGCACGTAGATCTTCATCGCGGAAGCATTTTACAATTTGAAAATAGCGGTCGAAACCTGAGACCATCAAGAGTTGCTTGAAGGTTTGAGGTGATTGCGGTAAGGCATAAAATTCTCCAGGATTCATCCGAGAAGGGACGACAAAGTCACGTGCTCCCTCGGGAGTTGATTTAATTAGATAAGGGGTCTCAACTTCCAGAAAATTTTGGGAGTCAAGATAACGGCGGATCTCTTGTGAAGTTTTATGGCGTAAAATAAGGTTTTCGCGTACTGGGTTACGGCGTAAATCCAGGTATCTGAACTTCATTCGAATATCATCGCCACCATCTGTTTCATCTTCTATGGTAAAAGGAGGTAATTTAGCGGCATTTAGTATTTCAAGATTTAAAACCTTGATTTCAATATCTCCAGTGGGGATTTTAGCATTTTTATTCGAGCGTTCGATAACCTCTCCAGTTACCTTGATGACATATTCTCTTCCGAGTTCACGGGCACTGGCGCGTAAAGACGCATCATCATCTGCATTGAACGTTAATTGTGTGATACCATATCGGTCTCTAACATCGATGAAAGTCATACCGCCTAAATCGCGGGATTTTTGAACCCATCCACTTAGGGTAACCGTCTTCCCTAAGTCAGCTAGTGTTAATTCTCCACAAGTGTGTGTTCTGTGCATATCGTTATGAAAATTATATTTGACGCAAAATTATTGGTTTTACTCGACAATAACGAATTCTACTTTGGTTATTTGAACGACCTTCTCCCACTTTCTTCCACAATACTCTATGGTCTTTTTTATGGCTCCCACTTTATCCCCTTTTTACTAAAAAAGTGGTTGAAATTAAGTTGATAGGTCTAGAATTTTTACAATTCATTTCTAATTTTTTGGCGAAAAGTATGGAAAATAAACTGTTCTATCGCATGGGATTTTATAAGTTAATAGGGGTTTAACTGCTTGTAAATTAGGTTTTGCAGGATTTTTTATTTAAAGGATATTTTGTTTGTTGTAGCTATTTATCGATGTGGAAAACTTTTTTATGTTATAAAGTGGGGGAAAGTGGGAGAAAGTGTATACTTTTACATTTAAATTAGAATAGGATAATTGACGATATGACTCAGTTAATCGGTGAATTTGAATGCAAGTTAGACGCCAAAGGAAGAATGGTGTTGCCAGCTGCGCTCAAGAGGCAAATGCCTCATGTAGAGCGGGATGGTCTTGTTGTGAATCGCGGTTTTGAGAAACATCTGGTTTTTTATCCACGGGAAGAATGGGATTTGATGACAGCTAAACTGGCGAAATTAAATCAATTCGATCCCAAGGTTCGTGCGTTTGTGCGTGCTTTTACACGCGGTGCAACCGAATTAACTTTGGATGCTGCAGGTCGTGTTTTGTTGCCGAAAAGCTTGTTGGAGTTTGCGGGTATACATGCCGAATTGGTTTTGGCCTGTCAGTTTAATAAGATTGAGGTTTGGTCTAAGGAAGGGTATGAGGAGTTGATGAGCGACGGTGGTGTGGAGGATATATCATCTTTGGCGGCAGAGGTAATGGGAGATATTAATTTTGGATTATAAGCGTATGGAAAATGTCTATCATGTTCCGGTCATGTTACAAGAATGCTTGGATGCGTTGGCGATTAAGCCGAATGGCGTCTATGTGGATGTGACTTTTGGTGGTGGTGGTCATTCTCGCGAGATTTTAAAGAGATTGGGGCCAGAAGGGAAGCTGTTTGCTTTTGATCAGGATCCGGATGCCTTGAAGAATGCAATCGACGATCCTCGCTTCACATTGATACATCAGAACTTTAGGTTTTTAAAGAATAGCCTTCGTTTGGAAGGTGTGCGTGCAGTAGATGGGATTTTGGCAGATTTAGGAGTTTCTTCACATCAATTTGATGCTGCGGACCGTGGTTTTTCTATTCGCTTTGATGCGGATCTGGATATGCGTATGGATCAGGTTGGTGATCTAGATGCGAAGTCACTCTTAGCCACCTATGCAGAGGAAGATCTCCATCGCATTTTTGGTATGTACGGAGAGATCATGAATGCTAAATCGCTTGCGAAAACAATTGTTACGGCGCGTTTGGTTCAACCGATTCAAACTGTTTCAGAATTAAAAGAGGTGATTCAACGGATGGTTCCGAAGGGTAAGGAACATAAGTATCATGCGCAGGTGTTTCAGGCGCTTCGTATCGAGGTGAATCGTGAGTTGGATGCTTTACAGGAATTTTTGTTGCAGACGGTGGACGTGCTCAACGTGGGTGGGCGATTGGTTGTTATGTCCTATCATTCTTTGGAAGATCGTTTGGTTAAAAATTTTATGGCCAAAGGTAAGTTCAAAGGAGAGGTTGAGAAAGATTTTTTTGGAAATGAAATTAAGCCATTTCTTGTGGTTAGCCGTAAAGCGATTACGGCTTCTGCAGAGGAACTGGCTTTAAATAATAGATCGCGCAGTGCGAAACTGCGCATTGCTGAAAAGTTGGGTGTGTCTTAAAAATGGAGCGAGAGGATGAGCAGAAATACGATAAGACAGAAAGAGTTGAGTGAAGAAGTTCAAGAGGAACTGCAAGAAACTGTCGAAGAAAAGGCCGAACAAACAGAAGCGTTTATTAAAACGCTTTTTACCGTTGGAGACCTTTCGTTAAACAGAATATTGCATTACTTGCCATTTGGAGCATTTATAGCCTTTCTGATGCTATTGTATATTTCCAATCGTCATTTTGCCGAGCGAACTATTCGGAGTATCGATAAAGTGAGTAAAGAGGTGAAAGAATTGGGGTGGGATCATAAGTCTCTCTCTGCTGAACTGATGAAAATGTCTACACAAACAGAAATTGCTAAGCGTGTGGATTCTTTGGGTTTGAAAGAGCGAGTGGAGCCACCGATCAAGATCGAAGTTATAGAGAATAAAGAAGATAAATAGGAAGAGTTATGAGTATCAGAAATACGATTCTTGTTCGTGTCTACTTTGCTTTTGGGCTTATCGTGTTGCTTGCGTTTTTGGTGTTTGGAAAAATGGCAAAGTTGCAGTATGTCGATGGACAGCATTGGAAAGCTTTAGCGGATAGCCTTTCTATTCAGGAACGGGAGGTGGAAGCTGCTCGTGGGAATATTTATTCGAATGACGGGAGTTTGCTGGCTACTTCAGTGCCTGAATATGAGCTTCGTTTTGATGCTATGGCTATTCCGGAGGAGGATGAAGAGTATTTCAACTTAAAAGTTGACTCCTTGGCGATTAAGCTTGCTGATTTCTTTAAAGATAAATCATCTCGGCAGTATTTGACATTATTAAAGCAAGCACGGAATAAAAAGCAGCGCTATTTGTTGCTTAAACGTAATGTGTCGCATCAGGATTTGAAACGTGTAAAGCAATTTCCTCTGCTTAAATCTGCTCGCGTCAATAAGGAGCGTTTTCCAAGTTGTTTGATTACAGATCGCCAAAACAAACGTATTTTGCCTTTTGTCAATCTTGCTGCAAGAACCATCGGTTATAAAAATGTGAAAGAAAATATTCATGTTGGACTGGAAGGTGCATATGGAGAATATATCGACGGAAAAAGTGGGAAAAGATTGATGCAGCGCATCGCAGGAGGTGTATGGATTCCTGTCAACAAAGATATCGAGGTTGCTCCAGTTGATGGGTCTGATATTATCTCTACCATTGATGTAAATATGCAGGATATGGCGCAAAGGGCGCTAGAGAAGCAGATGATTACGAGTAATGCGGATGAGGGCTGTGTTGTGATGATGGAGGTGAAAACAGGGGAAGTGCGAGCGGTGGCCAACTTTATGCGTGATAAGGATGGAGTCTATCGTGAAAAGTTCAATCTTGCCATTGCGCAGAGTGCGGATCCGGGGTCAACATTTAAGTTAGCTTCTTATTTAGCTTTGATTGATGATAAAAAAATAGATTCGAGCACAACTGTGAATATTGGTAATGGTAATTGGCCAATTTACAAACATACCATTCGGGATTCACATGCGCCCAAGAAGTCGATAATTTCGGCTAAAAGGGCTTTTGAGGAATCGTCGAATGTGGGCGTTACTAAATTTGTTTACCAAGCCTATAAAGATAATCCAGATCAATTTACCTCGAAGCTGCATTCTTTCGGTTTCGGGAAAACATTAGGTCTACAGATTCCGGGAGAAGGGGTGCCTCTGGTAAAATCGTCGAAGAGTAAGAGCTGGAGTGGATTGTCTTTGGTACAGATGGCTTATGGCTATGAAATGAAGATTACCCCGTTGCAAACGTTGACGTTTTATAATGCTGTTGCGAATAACGGTAAATTGATAGCGCCACTCTTTGTTAAGGAAATTAGGCATTTGGGGAATACGATTCAAACGTTTAAGGCTAAAGTCCTCAACGAAAAGATAGCGTCGGACCATGCTTTATCAGAAGTGAGGGGAATGATGGAAGGGGTGATGATTGAAGGGACGGGTAAAAGCGTAGCTAGCCCGCTGTATAGTTCTGGTGGAAAAACTGGTACGGCGCAGATGGCAGATGGTTCGAGAGGATATGGTGCGAGACGCTACCAATCTTCCTTTGCAGGATATTTTCCAGCTGAGGATCCGAAATATTCCATCATTGTGGTGATCCGTAACCCGAGAAATGGATATTATGGCGGATCAGTTGCGGGGCCTGTCTTTAAAGAGCTTGCCGATATGGTGTACGCGAACGATATGGAGATGAAAGGAAAAAAGACGTTTAAAGCGGTCAATGTAGGTGGAAGAATGCCGTTGACTTTACAGGGGTCGAGAGAAGCGAGTAAAAAAGTGTACGATAGATTGGGGATTAATACGGTCAATTGGGATACAATTGCACGGGGAGAAGTGGATACGTCTACGCGGGGAGTGCCATTTGTAGATTTGAAATATAGAGAAGGAATTGTTCCGAATGTTGTTGGAATGGGATTGATGGATGCCTTATATGTGGTAGAAAATGCAGGCTTTAAAGCGCGCGTGACTGGAAAAGGGAGAGTGGCGATGCAGTCACTCGTAGCTGGACAGAAACTGCCTTTTGGGACGGGGATAAATTTAGAACTTAAGTAATGATGGATTTAAAAAAAGTATTGCATGCCATCCCTGTTCAGCAGGTTGTGGGTAACCTTGAAGAGGTTGATGTGCACTCTTTGTGCTTTGATTCCAGAAAAGTAACGTTGGGAAGTCTGTTTATCGCTGTGAGAGGTGTGCAAACGGATGGTCATCTATTTGTAGAGAGGGCAATTACTTCGGGAGCAAGAGCAGTTATTGTAGAGCAGTTGCCAGAAGATATATTGGACTCTGTAGCGTATATTTTAGTCGCCGATTCTGCTTATGCACTAGGTGTAGCCGCAGCTAATTTTTACGGAAATCCTTCGGAAAAACTTAAGTTGGTCGGTGTTACAGGAACGAATGGTAAAACGACAGTTGCTACATTGTTGTTTCAGTTGTTTACTGAATTGGGGTACCATGTGGGGCTGTTATCTACCGTGCAAAATCAGATCGGAACGAAGATTATACCGGCTACGCATACGACCCCAGATCCTATTCAACTGAATCAGTTGCTGCATGATATGGTTAATGATGGCTGTGATTATGCCTTTATGGAAGTTAGCTCACACGCTGTAGTTCAGGAACGTATCGCAGGTTTAGTGTTTGCGGGTGCTATATTCACGAATATTACGCATGATCACCTGGATTTTCATGGAACGTTCGATAATTATATTAAGGCAAAAAAGAAGTTCTTTGACGATTTAGATGCAAATGCTTTTGCTTTGACCAATGCGGACGATCGAAACGGTCAGGTCATGCTTCAAAATACGGTGGCACATCGGAAAAGCTATGGCTTACGTTCGGGGGCAGATTTTAAAGCAAAGGTTATTGAAAGCCATTTCGATGGTATGCTGATGAGTGTTGACGGACAGGAAGTGTGGGTAAAATTGACCGGTGATTTTAATGCATACAATCTTTTGGCGGTATATACTGCTGCTATCTTACTTGAACAGGAAACTGTGAAAGTGTTGACTGCACTCAGCACGTTGAAAGGTGCAGAAGGAAGGTTTGAAACACTGAAATCGGCTACGGGCATTTTTGGAATTGTAGACTATGCACACACGCCTGATGCTGTGGAAAATGTACTCAAAACGATCAGCGCTCTGAGACGGCCAGAACAAAAAATCATTACAGTCTTAGGGTGTGGAGGCGATCGGGATAAGACCAAAAGGCCTGAAATGGCGGAGGCGGCCTTACGTTACAGTGATCGCTTTTTGATTACATCCGATAATCCGCGCACCGAGGATCCATACCAGATTATTAAAGATATTGAAGCGGGCGTGCTGGAGGATCAAAAGTCGAAGACGCTCTCAATAGCCGATCGTAAGGAAGCGATAAGGGTGGCTTATCAGCTGGCGAACCCGGGCGATATTATCCTGGTGGCGGGAAAAGGACATGAAAAGTATCAGGATATAAATGGTGTGAAGCATCATTTCGATGATAAGGAAGTTTTAGAGAATACATTTAACGAAAAATAGAAATATGTTGTACCATCTTTTTACGTGGCTTAGTGAATACATTCATATACCAGGAGGAGGTTTGTTTCAGTACATCTCCTTCCGTACATCTATGGCTGTCATTGTTTCATTGATCATTACCACGGTTTTTGGGGGGAAATTGATTCAATTCTTACACAATAAGCAAGTTGGAGAGACAATTCGTGATTTGGGACTGGAGGGAGAAAAAAAGAAAGCTGGTACACCGACTATGGGGGGAATTATTATTATCGCAGGTATTCTTATTCCCACTTTGTTATTTGCAAAATTGACGAATATCTATGTGATTATCATGATAGTAACTACATTATGGATGGGAGCAATTGGTTTTTTGGATGATTATATCAAGGTTTTTAGAAATAATAAAGAAGGTCTGGCTGGTAAGTTTAAGGTCGTTGGACAAGTTGGATTGGGAGCGATTATTGCTTGTACGATGTACTTTCATCCTGATATTGTTGTTCGAAAAGGGGTAGATAAACCTACGTCCACCAAACCCGTTGAGGTGGTTATCAACGAAGGCACTGGGGAGAAGACCTATGCAGAAAACGTTAAATCTTCGAAGACAAATATTCCGTTTTATAAAAACAACGAGTTTGATTATGCCAAAGTGTTTAAGATGTTTGGATTGCAAAGTGACTATTTAACTTTTTTTGTTTTTTTAGTTGTGGTAATCTTCATCGTAACGGCAGTATCAAACGGTGCAAATATCACGGATGGCATTGATGGTCTGGCCACGAGTACTTCAGCTATAATTGGTGTCACGCTAGCGATTCTAGCGTATGTGTCTGGTAACGTGATTTTTTCAGATTACCTCAATATTATGTATATCCCCAATTCGGGTGAGCTCGTCATTTTTGCTGGGGCATTCGTAGGGGCCTGTGTCGGATTCTTGTGGTATAATACGTACCCAGCTCAGGTTTTTATGGGGGATACAGGCAGTTTGGCGATCGGTGGTATTATTGCTGCTTTTGCTATCCTGATCCGGAAAGAATTGTTGATTCCGATTTTATGCGGTGTATTTCTTTTAGAGAATGTTTCGGTTATTCTTCAGGTGTCGTATTTCAAATACACAAAAAAGAAATATGGTGAGGGGAGAAGAATCTTCCTGATGTCGCCATTGCATCACCATTTTCAGAAGAAGGGCTATCACGAAGCGAAAATAGTAACACGTTTTGTCATTGTAGGAATTATATTGGCTATTCTTACTATCGTAACATTGAAAATTAGATAATGATGTCAAATATTGCAACAACATATTATCCTCAATCTGGAAGTTTGGTCATTTTAGGCGCAGGCGAAAGTGGCGTTGGAACGGCGATTCTCGGAAAAGAAAAGGGATTTGATGTATTTGTGTCAGATAAAGGGCTTATAGCGGATCATTATAAGGAACAGTTGAAAGCTGAGGGAATAGCATTTGAAGAAGGTAATCATGATGAGGAGCGTATATTGAAAGCTGCTTTAGTTGTGAAGAGTCCTGGTATTCCGGAGCATGTGCCTTTGGTGGTCGCATTGAAAGCAAAGAATACCCCTGTAATTGCTGAAATCGAGTTTGCAGCACAATATACAGATGCAAAGTTAATTTGTATTACTGGATCAAATGGGAAATCGACGACCACCATGTTAACCTATGAGATCCTTAAACGTGGGGGCTTAAATGTTGGATTGGCGGGTAACATCGGGAAAAGTTTTGCATTACAAGTAGCTAAAGAAAAGTTTGATTGCTATGTACTGGAAATATCGAGCTTTATGTTAGACGATATGTACCACTTTAGGGCCGATGTTGCTGTTATACTGAATATTACTCCTGATCATTTGGATCGATACGATCATAAAATGGAGAATTATGTGGATTCAAAATTCAGGATGATTCAAAATCAAACAGAGAAAGATTATTTTATATACTGTCTGGACGATCCGGAAACTATTAAAGGATTGGAAAGACATCATAGTAAAGGGACTTACTTACCTTTTACGCAAGAGCAACTTGTCGAATTGGGCGCTTATTTGAATGCCAATAAGACAATAATTATCAATACACCAAATAACGATACATTCACTATGAGAGCTGAGGAATTGTCATTGCAGGGGAAGCATAATATTTATAATAGCATGGCTTCCGGGCTAATCGCGAAAGTGCAGGAATTGAGAAATCAAGTGATGAAGGAGAGTATGGGATCGTATGTGAACATTCCACATCGGCTTGAGCATGTGGCCTGTATCGGCGGTATAAATTACATTAACGATTCAAAGGCAACGAATGTCAATTCAGTCTGGTATGCGCTGGAAAGTTTCTCTACACCAATCGTGTTGTTATTGGGTGGGGTAGATAAAGGAAATGATTACGGTATGCTCGCTGATTTGGTTAAAGACAAAGTACGCGCTATTGTTTGTTTGGGAAAAGATACAGCTGCGATTCATAAGGCATTTGAACATGATGTGGAGATTATTGTAAATAGTACATCCATGCAAGATGCGGTTGTGTTGTCTTCGCATTTAGCTCAAAAAGGGGATACGGTATTGCTATCTCCCGCATGTGCTAGTTTTGATTGGTTCAAGAACTATGAAGACCGTGGCGATAAATTTAAGGCTGCTGTCATGGAATTATAAAAGGTATAACCCAATAAAAGGAGGAAGTATATGCTACAGACTATAATGTCTAAATTGAAGGGTGATCGATGGATATGGATCATTGTGATTATCTTATCGGGATGGTCACTTTTGGCTGTATATAGTTCGGTGGGCACCTTGGCTTACAAAGAGGGAAAGGGTACCGAAATGTATTTGCTAAAGCACTTTTCTATCATCGCTGTTGGGTTTATTCTAATGTATCTTTCTCATAAGCTGGATTATAGGTATTATGCCGGGATATCAAAAATAATGATGGGTATTACGATCCCTTTATTGTTGTTTACGCTCTTATTTGGTAGTAAAGTTAATGAGGCCAGTCGTTGGTTGACCATTCCGGGTATAGGTTTAACCTTTCAAACTTCAGATTTGGCGAAGCTGTCACTCATCGTCTTTTTGGCAAGGATGTTATCGCGGAAACAGGAAGAGATCAAAGATGTAAAAAAATCATTCTTACCCATTATGGGATCTGTATGTGGCGTTTTTATTCTGATCGCTTTGGCTAATTTATCCACCGCATTGATGCTGTTTGGCGTGAGTGTTTTATTGCTCTTGATCGGTCGGATTAGTTTTAAGCAAATCGCCATTGTGTGTTGTGGTGGGGGAGTGCTTTTAATGATGGTGATCTTCTTTGGTCCCCGAAGGGCGACGTATATCAGCCGGGTAAAGTCATTTTTCCATACCGAGAAGGTTGATAAAACGGTATCCTTCCAGGATGATAAAAACTATCAGGCAAACAATGCAAAAATTGCGATAGCAACAGGGGGGCTTTTTGGAAAAGGGCCGGGAAATAGTGTACAGCGCAACGTGTTGCCACATCCTTATTCCGATTTTATTTATGCGATCATCATTGAGGAGTATGGGACTGTAGGAGGAGTAATCTTGCTATTTCTGTATTTGGCATTTATGTATCGATGTATCCGTATTGTAACGATGAGTCCTAAGGCGTTTGGTACCTTTCTAGCTGCTGGTTTAGGATTTAGTTTGACTATCCAAGCTTTAGCGAATATGGCTGTTGCTGTAGGTTTAGGTC
Organism: Sphingobacterium sp. UBA1498; assembly: GCF_002325125.1. Classification (NCBI taxonomy): domain Bacteria; kingdom Pseudomonadati; phylum Bacteroidota; class Sphingobacteriia; order Sphingobacteriales; family Sphingobacteriaceae; genus Sphingobacterium; species Sphingobacterium sp. UBA1498. Next base: position 12,084 of record NZ_DCRG01000025.1, on the reverse strand, counting down.
CGGTTACAGGAGTTCCGCTTCCATTGGTTAGTATGGGAGGAACATCTATTTTATTTACGAGTGTGGCGCTGGGAATCATTCTCAGCGTGAGTAGAAATATTGAAGAGTTAAAAGGTAAAGAACAATTGGATGAAAGACCTAAGCCCAAAAAGGTGGTGGTAGGATCTATTCCAGCATTATAATAAATTGAGCATGGCGATTCGCGTAATTATTAGTGGAGGGGGGACCGGCGGACATATTTTTCCGGCGATTTCGATTGCAAATGCTTTGAAGGCAATGGATCCTTCAAATGAAATATTATTTGTGGGTGCTAATGGCCGGATGGAAATGGATAAAGTACCAGCTGCTGGATATCGTATTGTTGGACTTGATATCCAAGGGATCAATAGAAAGCAACTGTGGAAGAATATTTTTTTGCCGTTTAAGCTGATGAAAAGTTTGAATAAGGCGAAAAGTGTAATTAAAGAATTTAGACCTGATGTAGCTGTGGGCGTAGGAGGTTTTGCTTCGGGTCCATTGTTAATGATGGCTAATAAATTGGGTATACCAACAGTTGTGCAGGAACAAAATTCCTATGCAGGGGTGACCAATAAAAAAGTTGGAGCAAAAGCCGCAAAGATCTGTGTCGCTTATGAAGGGATGGAGCAGTTTTTTCCTGCTGACAAAGTATTGATCACGGGAAATCCGATAAGACGCGAGTCTATTGCGATAGCGGGTAAAAGGGAGGAGGCATTGGCCTTCTTTGAGTTGGATCCGCACAAGAAAACAGTTTTGGTACTCGGAGGTAGTCTGGGCGCTAAAACATTAAACGAAAGTGTGCTGGCCTATCTCAGTGAGTTAAAGAAACAAGAAGTTCAGCTGATCTGGCAATGTGGTAGTTTTTACGTAGAAAAGTTAATGGAGGAGCTTGCAGGGGGACTTCCAGAAAATGTTAGGATGATGGCTTTTCTCCAGCGCATGGATTATGCTTATGCTGCGGCTGATTTAATTATTAGTCGGGCCGGTGCAGGAACTATCTCGGAACTTTGTGTGGTCGGAAAACCTGTTATTCTTGTGCCGTCTCCCAATGTCGCTGAAGATCATCAGACTAAGAATGCGATGGCATTGGTCAATAAAGAAGCAGCACTTTTGGTTAAGGACAGTGAGGCAAAAAAGGATTTGATACCCGCTGCTTTAGATTTATTAAATGAAGCCGATCGTGTTGCGCGATTAAGTGAAAATATTAAAAAACTCGGTAAGTTGAATGCTGATGTACAGATTGCCGAGGAGGTGTATAAATTGATTAATAAAATATAGAGGAAGCGTATGAATCTAGATGCAATAAAACAAGTATACTTGATTGGAATAGGTGGGATAGGGATGAGTGGTCTTGCGCGCTATTTCAAGCATTTGGGCTGTGAGGTGAATGGCTATGATCGAACAGAAACCGAATTGACTAAAACATTGGTCAATGAAGGTATTGCGATATCATATCAAGATGATGTCGATACGATTGATACTATTTTTCATGCTCCTAAAACAGAGACATTGGTCATTTTTACACCGGCAATTCCGAAAGATTCGAAGATCAAGGCTTTTATGGAATCGCAGGGACACATTCTTTATAAGCGGTCTCAGGTGCTGGGGATCATCAGCGAAAGTCGATTTACGGTAGCCGTCGCCGGTACACATGGTAAGACGACTACCTCTACAATGGTGGCACACGTATTGAAGGATTCGGGTTACGATTGTTCTGCATTTTTAGGTGGGATCAGTTCTAACTATGGTACCAATGTGCTTTACGGTGATAACAATACAGTTGTGGTTGAGGCTGATGAATTTGATCGTTCATTTTTGACACTTCACCCCAATATCGCAATCGTAACTTCTTCTGATGCTGATCATTTGGACATTTATGGCGATCGGAGTCATTTGCTTGAATCGTTTCAATTGTTCTTGAATAAAGTCGTTGAAGGGGGAACACGTATTATAAAAAAAGGCCTCGAGTTTGCGGGGCAAATCAGTTATTCAGGCCATGAAGTCGCTGATGCATATGCTTCCAATGTGCATGTACGCGATGGAGAGTTCTTTTTTGACTACCAAGATACCAATGGACGGATAGATGATATTCATCTGGGTATCCCTGGTATCCACAATGTTGAAAATGCAGTAGCTGCGATTGCAGTAGCACGTTTACTTGGGATTGCAGACGGCGCTATTAAGAAAGCATTGACGACATTTAAAGGCGTGAAAAGAAGGTTTGAATATATTGTTCGTCGACCTGGAGCTGTGTATATTGATGACTATGCACATCATCCAGAAGAACTGCGTGCATTTTTGACTTCGATGCGAAAATTGTATCCGACTCAAACGTTAACTGTTGTCTTTCAGCCGCACTTATTTACGCGTACGCGCGATTTTGTCGACGGTTTTGCAGAGGTGTTATCCATGGCAGACAATCTGTTGTTAATGGAAATCTATCCAGCTCGGGAGCTTCCAATTGAAGGCATAAACTCCAGTTGGTTATTGGATAAAATTACGGCTGAGGAAAAGCGCATTGTGACTCCCGAAGAGGTCTTGGAATTTGCACGCAATGAAAAGCCAGAGCTGATTGTTACAGTGGGGGCGGGTGATATTGACAAATTGGTTAAACCGTTACAGACAATTTTGGAGCATGCTTAAAAGATTACGTGACATACAATGGAATCGTGTACTGTACTTTACGCTTTTTTTTATCGGTGTAATAGTCGTCGTCGTGATTATGAATATTGTGGGTAAACGTGATGAACAACAGCTTTGCAAAGATATAAAAATTGTTATTGAAGGAACCGAGGCGTTTATAGATCAGGCAGATATCTCCAAATTGATCGAACAGAACTACGGTAGTTTTGTTGGAAAGAAAGTAAATGGAATCCCTTTTCAGAAGGTTGAAAAAACCTTGCGTAAACTACCTTATGTTTCCAATGCCAGTATACATGCTGATATGGATGGTACGATTAGAATTAATATTAGTCAGCGCGAGGCTGTGATGCGGGTTATCAATAAAAATGGAAAAGAGTTTTATGTCGATCCTAATGGTTTAAAGATACCGACAACGTTGAAATATATCCCACACATTATGGTTGCTACCGGCAACATCGCTGAAGGATATAATGAAGCACTTGATACCATCTCAACCCCATTGGTTAAGGATTTGGTGAAGGTTGTTGAATTTATAAAAAACGATGAGTTATGGACTAATCAAGTGGTGCAGATATATGTTAATGGAGATAAGGATATTGAACTTGTACCACGCATAGGGACGCAACAGTTGATTGTTGGATCGGCAGATTCTTTAGCACAAAAATTTGAATTATTAAAGACCTTTTATACGCAGATCATGCCAAAGGTGGGTATAAACGCTTATGGTGTTGTCAACGTAAAATATAGCGGTCAGATTATCTGTGAAAAGCGTGGGAACTGGAGTTTTTCGGATGATCAAACAAAAAAAATAGCAAATAATACATTATAGTAATACAGCAACAATACAGGAAATTATGAACTCAAAGGCAGCAGAAATTGAAAGAGAAAACCCAATTATCGTGGGACTCGATATTGGTACTACCAAAATTTGTGTTACGGTTGGGAGACGTAGCTCAGGAAACAAAATTGAATTATTAGGTGTGGGGAAAGCTGATTCTGCTGGTGTAAGCCGTGGAGTGGTGGCTAATATCCAGAAAACTGTGGGAAGTATTTTAGAGGCTGTCGAGATAGCCGAAGCACAGTCTAATGTGGATATTAAAGTAGTGAATGTGGGAATTGCTGGCCAACACATCAAAAGTATTCAACACCGTGGAATATTTACCAAAACTGATGGTGATGATGAAATCGTTCGACGCGATATTGAACGATTGATTTCGGATATGTATAAACTGGTACTGCCTCCAGGAGAAGAAATTATACATGTTCTACCTCAAGAGTTTACGGTAGATAACGAACCCGGTATTCGCGAACCAATTGGCATGGCTGGTCGTCGTATTGAAGCGAATTTCCATATTATATCGGGTCGGGTAACTGATATTAAAAACATCAAAAAATGTATTGATAATTCCAATCTGGAAGTTGCAGAATTGATTCTCGAGCCTCTAGCGTCTTCTGAAGCTGTATTGGATGAAGACGAAAAAAATGCTGGTGTTGTATTAGTAGATATCGGTGGTGGAACCACAGATGTTGCCATCTTCCATGAGGGGATTATTCGTCATACTGCTGTAATTCCTTTAGGCGGTAATATTGTGACGGAAGATATTCGTCAGGGATGTTCTGTTTTGCGCTCGCAGGCTGAATTATTGAAAACTCGTTTCGGATCGGCTTTGGCTGATGAAAACAAAGAAAACGAAGTGATCTGTGTGCCAGGATTAAAAGGCCGTGAACCCAAAGAGATTTCGGTTAAAAATTTGGCTTATATTATTCAGGCTAGAATGGAGGAAATTATTGAACATGTATACTATGAAATCAAATCTTCCGGATACGAGAATAAACTGATTGGTGGTATTGTTATCACCGGTGGTGGTGCTCAATTAAAGCATTTAGTACAACTTGTTGAATATATTACCGGAATAGATTGTCGTATCGGATTTCCGAATGAATATCTTTCTAAGAATGAGGTTTTACCGAAACCGCTATTTGAAGAATTGAAAAGCCCGCTATATGCGACAAGTATCGGTTTGTTAATTAAAGGAATCCAATCCCATGAGGATGAAGAAGACAGCCGTAGAGAAATGCACGCCCCATCGAAAAAAGTGCAGACAGCTACTATGACGACAAAAGAGGTTTCAGAACAACAACAAAAAGAGCAAGGATTGCTATCATGGTTTAAACGTTTTATCAAAGATGGTAACGAAATCGATGATGCAACTTTTTTAGACAAAAAGTAAGTTTTCCACAATAGGCGAAGTTTTCCACAATTTAACAGATGTGGAAAACTTTTGTTGAAATTATATTATTATTACATTACATATAGTGGGTTTGGTTCATTTTGATATCATCTTCATTGTAAGTTAAATAGGGATAAGTTATGTCAATACAGTTTGAAATGTTAAAAGAACAATCTTCAATAATCAAGGTTATTGGGGTTGGTGGCGGTGGCGGCAATGCCGTAAACCACATGTATAAACAAGGAATTAGTGGTGTGGATTTTATCGTGTGTAATACTGATGCACAAGCATTAGAATTGAGCCCGATTCCAAATAAAGTTCAATTGGGGATAAGTCTAACCGAAGGTATGGGAGCTGGGGCAGATCCTGATGTCGGAGAAAATTCGGCGATCGAAAGTATTGAGGATATCAAGCGTATGCTTGGCACCAATACAAAGATGCTATTTATTACAGCTGGTATGGGTGGTGGTACCGGTACAGGTGCTAGTCCTGTGTTGGCCAAAGCAGCTAAAGAGTTGGGTATTTTAACTGTTGCTATCGTCACTACGCCATTTACTTTTGAAGGTAAACGTCGTCGTTCACAAGCTGAAGAAGGGTTGTCTGAGTTACGTAAGTATGTCGATTCTTATCTTGTCATCTCGAATGATCGCCTTCGCGAAATTTTTGGTAATTTAACAATGACTGCGGCTTTCGCGAAAGCCGATGATATCTTAACAACAGCTGCAAAAGGTATAGCCGAAATTATCACAATCCCTGGTTATGTAAACGTGGATTTTAAAGATGTACGCACAGTAATGAATGATAGTGGCGTTGCCATCATGGGAAATGCTGTTGCTGAAGGTGAAGACCGTGCATTGCGCGCCGTTGAGGGTGCTTTGGCGTCACCGCTATTGAAAGATAATGAAATTGAGGGAGCTCGCTATATTTTGTTGAATATTACTTCTGGGACCAAAGAGGTAACGATGGATGAGGTTGCAATCATTACGGATTATATTCAGGAAAAAGCTGGCTTGTCAGCTGATTTGATCTGGGGTAACTGTATTGATGAAAATTTTGAGGATGAGTTGTCAGTAACAATTATTGCAACAGGTTTTCAGACATCAGAGGAACGTGATAAAGAACGTGAAAATACAAAAGTTTCTCTGCCTTTAACATCTGAGCCTTCAAATTCTTTTATCAAGCCTGTTTCTCAGGTAGCGCCTAGAGAAGTTCCAGCTACGAATAGCTTTGTAACTCCAGTTCAACGTGTGGATACATCGGCGCCTTCTTCAAGTACTACAACTCCGAATAATTTGCAATCCGACTTGTTTACTTCGCCAAGAAATGCCGCACAACAACAGCATGTTGCTGTTGAAGAACCACAGGTTATACGTCATGACTTAGGATTTGATAATGATTATGAAGAAGAGACATCATTTGGAGATACGGATTTTCAATTGAAAACTTCACCATCTGTTTTTCAATTCCAGATGCCAACAGTTTTTGATTCCTATACTACCCCTTCAGCGTCAGCGTATGAGGAGAAGCCGACATTTTCATCAAGTACGACAAATGAACAGGTTGAAGTTCCTCAGGTTGAAGAAGAGCAGGTTTCATTTGAAGATCAATTGGTGCGCACTAAAGAACGAATTCTACGTTTAAAGGAGTTAAGTATGAAGCTAAAATCTTCTAACGGTCTTCATGAGTTAGAAAATGAGCCGGCTTATAAAAGAAAGCAAATGTCACTGGAGGACACACCACATTCTTCACAGTCTCAGGTGTCTCGTTTCACACTTTCTTTTGAAGATGGAAATACTGAAATTCGACCGAATAATTCTTTTCTGCATGATAATGTAGATTAATTGATTCGCTATTAAATAATAGAAAGCCGTCCACAAAGACGGCTTTTTTAGTATCTTTAAATATCGAAAGACAACTATATAAGCTATGACGACAAAATTAAATAACCCTGTATGGGTGATGAGTTCTGCATTTGATAAATTATCCTTACCGGAGTTGATTCAGACAACCAAGAGAATTGGAGCCGGTGGTATAGACCTTTGTGTCTTTAGAAAAGATGGTACCCGTGAAGACCATACAGCGACCCACTTGGATTATGACGATTTTACTCCCGCAAAAGCGAGGGAAGTTATTGATCTGTTCAATCAAGCTGACTTAAAGCTTTCGCTTGGTGCTTTTGAAAATATGATTGGTGGGGATCCTGAGCAGCGGGTGAAAAATCAAAATCATTTATTAAAATTAATTCGTATTGCCCATCTGCTTGGCGGCGACGAAAATAATATCAAAGTGGGAACATTTGTGGGCTACAATCATGAATTGGGTAATCAAATTGATGGATTTCAAAAGAATCTTGAAGAATACAAGCGTGTATTTGCTCCCATTGTTGACTATGCAGAGAGTTTAGGCGTAACCATTCTTTACGAGAATTGCCCCATGGAGGGATGGCGATCGTCACGTTATAGCTCAACCTACAATAATCTGCCAGCTGTGTTGGCCGCACGAAAATTAATGTATGCGATGATACCAAGTAAGGCTCATGGCGAGATCTATGATCCTTCACATGATGTCTGGCAAAATACAAATCCAATTGAGGTAATCCGTAATACGGATATTGGGCGTCTGCAGCGTATCCATGTGAAGACCACACGTAATTTACAGACAGCCGCACGTATTGATTGGGGCGGTATGTATCCAATGCAACATGTCGATATGGAATTGGCTAAAAAAGCCAATGTAAGTATTCCAGGGCATGACTGGGATAGACATCACTACGAAGCGATGTTACCTGGCTTTGGCGGTTCTGACAGTATGGATTGGCGAGGATTTGTCGACCTATTGCAAGAACGTGGTTTCAGTGGTCCGTTTGAGATAGAAAATGAAGCTAAGAATTCGAAAGATACGGGTGATTTCTCAGCTACGGTTCAAGGATTCACTACCTGCCTCAATTTCTTAGCACCGATGTTGTGGGATTTAGAAGCAGAAGTGGGGTATTCTTATAAGAAATGTGAGCCTTTAAAAGATTTGAATGTAAAAGATATTCCGGTTGTTACGATGGGCAAATTGAGCTAATATACTAAAAAAGCACTCCAACAACATCACTAATTGTTGGAGTGTATTCTAAAAAGTTCGATCAATTCTGGGATATTGGAGACATTGAGTTTTTCGAATATTCTGCTTTTATAAGTGCTTACGGTTGATGGACTTAACTCCAATAAACCAGATACTTCAATGATACCAAGCCCTTTGATCAATTGCTTAGCGACATCTACTTCTCTATTTGACAAACGTGCCAAAGGGTTTAATTTCGTCAGTTCAGATTTACTTTGTGTCAGTTTCTGAATATATAAATCCTGTACGTTGCTCGACATATACTTTCCTCTATCCTGAATAGCCAAAATAGCATTAGAAAGTTCAGCCATTGCTGTTGTTTTATTGAGATAGCCTACTGCCCCAGCTTCGATATAGCGTAAGGCATATAGCGATTCGTCATAAGACGAAAAAATTAAAATCTTGATGCTTGGACGAATTTGAAGGATTTCCTCAACAACGCGTATATTATTTCCTCCAGGCATATTAATATCCAGCAATAGTAGGTCGAAATCTTCTACCTTTATCTTGTCGAGAACCTCGTCAAAGGTTTCGGCTTGGAATATTTCTGCTTTCTGAAGAGTTTCTTTAATAATAACGGAGGCTCCTAACCGTACAATGCCGTGGTCGTCTGCTATAAGAATCTTTTTCATAGATTTGCTATCTGATGCTGGGCTTTAATTACCGTATGAAATAAAGTACTAACAATATACAATATATCTTGATATTTTACTAGTTAACGTGCAAATATAAGAAATTAAGTTAATAAAAATTAGGTAGCTGCAAGTTGAGCGCATTTTTATGAAAAATGGATATTAAACTCCAATTAATACGGGTCATATTAGTTTAACGATAAAAAATTAGCATATTTTAATTAGATTTATGTGGCAATTACTAGCTTTGTTAATATTTATACACTAAAAAATTTAAATATGGGATTTCTAAAAGAGTTTAAAGAGTTTGCAATGCGCGGCAGTGTAGTCGATTTGGCTGTCGGTGTTATTATAGGTGGAGCTTTTGGTAAGATCGTTACCTCATTGGTCGACGATATCATCATGCCACCGATAGGGTATTTAACAGGTGGTGTTGATTTTTCATCTAAAAAATTGATTTTGAAGGCCGCTGATGAGGCTACAAAACAAGCAGAGGTATCTATTAATTACGGAAATTTTATCAACGTAGTTATTCAATTTTTAATTGTAGCATTCTGTATTTTTTGTGTTATTAAGGCTTTAAATTCGTTAAAACGTAAGGAAGAAGCAAAGCCTGCGGCACCAGCGGCGCCAACTAAGGAAGAAACACTGCTGACAGAGATCAGAGATATTCTAAAAAATAAATAGTGTCAGGTATTCTAAAAAGCAGCGCATTCGGACCGTGGTGTTTTTTTATTTTGTGAAACATTGAAAGTTGTTTTTTTTAGCTGTAGCTGAATAGATTAGCCTGCTTACTGCATATTAACTTTAAATGTTCTGAATATTGTTTGTTTTTGTCTAAAATAAACTTTACTTTTGCATTCCTCTTGGGGAGTTTTGTATTAATTGAAGTAAGAACAAATTAGCATAATAGCGTCATGAAAAGAACATTTCAGCCATCGCAAAGAAAAAGAAGAAACAAACACGGTTTTAGAGAGCGTATGAGCTCTGCAAACGGTAGAAGAGTATTAGCTTCACGTAGAGCCAAAGGTAGAAAACGTCTTACAGTGTCTGACGAATACCGTCACAAAGGTTAATCTTTGACCAAGATCGGTGGCTACTTATAAGAGCTTTTTCTAAATAAGATTAAGTCATCGTATGAAAAATACATTTACAAAAGAAGAACGGTTATGTGCGAAAAGGCGTATTGATACGCTTTTTAAAAGCGGTTCTTCTTTTGTTTTGTATCCCTTTAGAGTTGTTTTTATTTTTGATAAAAACAATATAGCTGACCATGCCCCTTCTTGTCAGTCTATAATTTCTGTATCCAAACGTAGGTTTAAAAGAGCAGTTGACCGCAATTCAATTAAGCGGATGATGCGTGAAAGTTACCGTTTGCAAAAATCGAATGATTTGATTCCATTTTTGTTGAAACATAATGTAACTTTGTATTTAGCTATTCAATATGTGGGCAAGCAGATCTTAGCATATGATGTGTTTCGTGTCGCAATGAATAAAATGCTGAAAAAATTGCAGGATGAATGTGCTGAAGCTTATTTGGAAAAAGGGGATTAGCCCTCTGTTTAGTTTTATTTTCTTAATTATTATTCGTTTCTACCAAGTTTTTATTTCGCCATTTTTAGGCGCCAGTTGTCGATATACGCCTACCTGTTCTCAGTACGGTAAGGAAGCTATTATAAAATACGGTCCTTTTAAAGGTGGTTGGATGGCTTTGAAACGAATAGCACGTTGCAACCCCTGGGGTGGTCACGGGCATGATCCTGTACCTTGATTTCTATAAAGACGATGAATAATTTAATTTTACAGATAGATACATCAACCACTGTATGTTCGGTTGCCCTGAGTGAAAACGGTCAAACATTACACGTTATCAATCTCGATGAACCAAATGCACACGCAGCCAAACTAACTATTTTGATCGAGGAAATTCTCAAACAAACAGGTCGAAAGATGCAGGATTTGAGCGCGGTGGCGGTGAGTATGGGACCGGGTTCTTATACTGGACTGCGTATAGGAGTGTCTACCGCCAAGGGGCTCTGCTATGCCTTAGATATTCCGTTAATTGCTATTAATACATTGGAGGCTTTATTTCTCGGGTATAAAAGTCAATTTGGTGTTACAGTAGGTGAGGCCTATCTTCCGATGCTCGATGCACGCCGTATGGAAGTCTATACAGCTGTTTACAATCACGATGCTGCCTTGGTAAGGGCAACCTCAGCGGAGATTATAGATATAGAATATTTCAATGGATTGTTGTTAGACTACGATCGTGTCCAATTGTTTGGTTCGGGAGCTGATAAATTCGAAACTTTGTTCAGTTCAACGGAGCGAGTCAATATCTTGAGTGGTTTCAAAGATTCTGCGGCTTTTTTATCACCATTGGCATTTGAAAAATTTGAACGAAAGCTATTTGAGGATGTTGCTTATTTTGAGCCATTCTATCTTAAAGATTTTGTAGTGACTACTGCAAAGAAAAAGGTTGGCTTATCATAACCAACCTTTTCTTTTGAACCAGAGATAAATCGCAAGGGATATGGCGATCATGATCGCTATGGCGACCGGATATCCATAGTACCATTCGAGTTCGGGCATATTCTTGAAATTCATGCCATAAATTCCTGCAACAAAAGTAATGGGCATAAAAAATACCGAGAAAATTGTGAGGATGCGCATGATTTCATTGGTGTGATTGGACGAGATATTGAAGTATACATTCAGTAGCTGAGCTACATTTTCGGATAAGTTTTCATATAATGTCGCTGTTCGAATCTGTAGATCTTTAAGATCCCGTGTGTATACATCCTTTTTTGAAGATGAATGAAAATGCTCAACAACCTCTTTGTAGAGAAAGATCACTTTACGTGCGACATCAATCTGTCTTTTGATAAAATAAAGATTTTTCAGTACTGGCTGTTGTCTCATACGTTTCAGGAATATCAATTCTTCGTATGCATCGATGCGTGTTGAAAGTTGCTCCAGGGTTTGGCTAAAGGTAAATACAGCCGCAGTCGTGATAAATACAGCCAGTTTACGGCTGTTTTTTGTTTTGATGGATGTGAATTCAATATTCTTGAGCTTTTCTAGAAATTCGATGCGACGTTTGTGTACAGTAACGACAAAATCACTTCCGTAGAAGATGGTGAGGCGGTCGGTGATTTCTCCGATACTGTCTGAATTCTCTTTGAAATTGTCTGACATGACGCGGAGGATCACAAAGGTATAATTCTCAAATTCTTCAATTTTAGGCAGATGTTCTGGTTCTTTGGAGTCCTTAATCGAAGCTTCATTTAAATTAAAACGCTGTTTAATAAAAGTGAAGTCTTCTGACGTTGGCTCAGCTATATCTATCCATTCGTAGTTTGCGATTTCTTTTTCAACAATCGTTCTGATCATACATCTAATTTTATGAAAGACAAGATAAGAAAGAAAATAAAAAAAGAAGCTGTCTCAAA
>NZ_DCRG01000035.1:0-8901 GCF_002325125.1 Sphingobacterium sp. UBA1498 | reverse complement strand
TAGGACGGATACGTCAAAACAAGGTGCAGAACAAGAGGATGGGGTGTTGATCAGTGCTGTTCCTTGCGCCCATAGTGTACCTTTTTATGATTTAGCGGTTGCAGCAGGTAATTTTTCCGAATTACAACAAAGTGACACTTTGCAGTATATTGACGTTGAAGAACGCTATCAGGATCCTCAACGTTATTTTGCCTGTAAAGTGGTCGGGGAATCCATGAACAAGATTATTCCCAATGGTTCGATCTGTTTATTTGAGCGCTATCAGGGAGGTTCCAGAAATGGTCTGATCTGTTTGGTTGAATCCAGTAGTTTTGAAGATCGCGATTTTGGGGCCAATTATACCATAAAAGAATATTCCAGTAAAAAGACCATTACGGAAGAGGGCTGGCAACATCAGGAAATTATTCTCCTACCCAAGTCTACAGACGATTCTTATAGTCCCATTATATTGAAAGATGAGGAGACGGTAGATCTCCAGGTGATCGGGGTATTTAGACAGGTGCTATAGATTTATTTTTGCTCGATTAATCAATTATATGGAAACCCGTACATTGTTATTTTTTGTCTGGCGCTGAAGCTTGCTTAAAGGAATCTTTGATGATGGATTGTAAAGCTATGGCATAGGTAATTCATTATATGTATTTCCTAGCATTTCTCTTATTTCTCTTTCCTGCTCTGTTATTCCTAAACTACATAATTTATTTATTAACATATATCCACTAATTTCAGGGTATTCAAAGTGTTCAAATGTTAATGTACCGATTTTTCTCTGTGCAATATATGTGTAGGTTTTGTATCGTTGATTACTTTCTAGAGGTTCAATTGTTTTAGATGCTTTATCATACGTTCTAGCGCCTGCAAATCCAAAAGATCCAGTTGGATGTTCAGCAAGTAAAATCGGGATCACGTTTAAACATGTTATTAAAACATTTCCGATATCTCCTTTATTAGTTATCAAAGAATATTTTTTATCTGTTTTTTTATAGCATTTTGGATAAAACTTAATCGAGAAAAAATCGTGCGTATGACAGTCTGCTAATAGTACATAATTCAGTTTTGTTTTAGGTGAATAGAACTTGTATATATACGAAAAAAGATGATCGGAACCATCTTTTATGTTTTTCTTTTGTATGAATTTTAATTCATACCCTGGGAAATTAAAGTCCAATATTAAGGAATTAAGAAATTTTTAGAATTAAAATCACATGTAGATCTTTGACCAGAAGTAACTTCTGAAAAAACTTTTGACCCTTTAATGTTTAATTTTTCAACAGTCACAGTTTTTACCTCCTTAACAGAAGTCCAATTCAATCTAACCCCTTTTGGTGTTGTTTTGGTTTTCATTGCGCGTTGCATTTTCTTCTTCTTGTGTATGTTATTAATTTAATCCACTTATTAAACTACTGTGTCCTGTAAAAGGTTTAACATAGTAATAAGTATGTATTTAGAGAACACATTAATCACTTAATCAACTCTTGTACTTAACTATATAACAAGTTTAATGTATAATTTTCAAATAAACAAATCTCTAGTCTACACACCTGATGACGCTGGCACTAGTATAATTATGATTCTAATAGTGACTGTAAAATACAGATAGATACGCTTTTTAGCCCTGTAGAAAAGTTTGCGCAATATTGTTGATGACCAAACATATTTAAATAAAATATACTAATACAAATAATTTAAATAATGTTACACAAAGTGTAGAGACGTTATTCATATAATAAAAATTAATTGTCAAAAATTTATGACATTATATTTATGTAACACGCTAGTCTTGTTACTATTTTTGATAAGCCCAAGTCACAAGCCCTTTTTCAAAAATATCGCCAGGAAGCTTCGTCTATTTCATAGATATAGTTGAATAGTGCTTTGCACTTTTCTTCAACGATCCTCGTTCAACTCGCAGGACGGCGAGCGATGAATAATTAATTAAAAATGAGCGTGAAATGGATTTCTATTAAAAAGGTTGCTTAATATATTGAGATATAACAATTTAACATTAATTATACTCCAATTCATATTCTTTGTTAGCAATGTTTATAGTTGCTCTAACTTTCCATTTTTCTGCTTTTTCTTGAGTTGGGTACCAACTTCTGTTAGGACTTGAAATAACAAATAAAGCGTCATCACAACCAACAGCAACAAAATCATCTTTTCGGGGGCCTTTCATAAAAAAATCAATTTCCTTTTGATGAATTATCTCATTCCCAGTTTGAATAGGCATGTCTGTAACAAGCCCTATTTCATTAATATTTAAAATCTGCTCTATCGAAAAAGGATTGTCATTATTGTTGTTTAAATCACTTCTACTTATAAGCTCCAAAATGTTTTTATTATTATCAAAAAAATAGATTGCTTTTGCTCTCCAGTTATCAAATTCCGTTACATATGAATTCTCTGCAAAAATTAAATTTGTTTTTTGTAATATCCATTCCAATGCTTCTTCTATTTTGTTTGAAGGAATATTGAAAGCGAAATGGTATTTTGGACTGTGCTTGATATCTGTTAATTCGAAAGTCAATTTTGAAGTTCCAACGATAAATGAGATACTTTTTTTTGTTTCTTTAACTATATCAAAACCAATTGTTTGCGAGTAAAATAGTTTTGTCTCCGATATGTTATTTGTCAATAGTAACAGTTCTTGAATTTTCATTTTTTTGATATGATTTGTGATTCCAGTTATTATTTAGACTTATGGAGTGAATATACAAATAGTTTTATCCAGCTTGAAGAACAATCTTTACTCATTACTTAAGAAAAGGCCTAATATCCATACACTTTCTAATAGAATAGGGGATATTACCCGATGGATTACACATCCATATTATTCCAACTCACTTTTGTTTTATATTATACCATTAGCGTCCTAAATGTGATTTGAAAAGTGGTGGTGAATGATATAGCAGGGAATGCTATATTTAGTTCGCTAAAACAGATCACCACCATGGTAAATATAAAAGTATTTTCTCAGATTCTCTCGCTTATCGACCGCGAGCATTTCAATTTTTTGGTGCGCAAGCATAATTCAGACAAGCACCAAAAAGGTATCAACAGCTGGACACATTTGGTAAGCATGCTTTTCAGGTATCCGCCCTACGAACTACAGGTCAGCTGATTTCTTGAAGTTCTGCGGATAAAGATCCTTTAAGTTTTTATGGTTTATTGACATAATGTTTTCCAATGTATGCTTTAACCACTGAAATGGATTTACCTCATGCTTTTTACAGATCGCAAAGAAAGAGTATATCATTGCTGCACGCTGTGCTGCTTCATGGCTTCCTGCAAAGAGGTAGTTCTTCCTTCCCAAAGCTACAGGTCTGAGTGCATTTTCGATCTGGTTATTATCAATAAGCAGATTTCCGTCATACAGGTATGCAGATAGCGCATCCCATCTGGCATAGGCATACGCCATTGCTTTTCCGATCTGGCTTTTAGGGAGCGTATTTTTTATTTCCTGGAAGATCCATTTTCCCAGCTCGTTGATAACAGGTAGGGATTCGGCCAATCGCAGTTCTTTGATCTGTTCTGCGTTTAGATTTTCCTGCTTGGCTTTCCGCTCTACGGCATAAAGCTTTTGGATCATCAACAATGTCTTTTCAGCTCTTGCTTTATCGTTGTCCAGCGCTTTTTCAAACTCACGGCGTGCATGTGTCCAGCACGCCAGGTGTGTAACCTCTTTCTTTTTACCGTATTTTTCGTACACCGCGTACCCATCTGTCTGAAGATAACCTTTGAAGTTTCCAAGCATAGGTACAGCGGCAATCCCACCACGGGTAGGACTATAGTCAAACAGCACAGTTCCCTCCAATGGAGCATGGTAGTTGGGTAGGTCAGGAGCATTACTGCTCCCTTCCCCCCGAAGAACTGTACGTGAGACTTTCGCCTCATACAGCTCAGGTCATTAACAAGCATAGATTTGTTTTCATTGCCGGCTTTCAGTTATTTGGAGTTGATCTTTCGATTACAGTTATTATGTACAATGATCATGTTGGAGTAGGTGAAGTTTCCGCCATTAGAGAAACTTCTTCTCAGACGGATTTGCCAGTTTTGGAAGATTTTCAGTGATTTCTTGCAGAGTGGACATTTACCGTTTTGCAAAGCGATAACACTATCAACCGATCTCTGGCTACTCTTTTTTTGTTTCATCTTATTGGTGTTCCTCTGCTCGAAATAGCTGTCCTGTTCCTTGTCGAATGGATTGGCATTTTGCCTGATTTTGACGTGTCGTTGTATTGCAACATCACTCATATGGATCAGCCAATAGCGTTTTTTACTATCATCCAATTGCTTTTCCAAACCGCTAAAACAGTAATTTCTCAGCCCTTTACTTTGGAAATACCTATTGATGATCCATTTTGCAGACTTCTTCGGATGTCGCCATTTACTCCATCCCCATATTACTTTCCAGATCTCATGATCCATCTTCGAGAAGATTGCTTTGGACACTACTGATCTATGGTAATTTGCCCAGCCCCTGACCTTCGGATTAATGATTTTTATCAAAGAAACTTGGTCTATACCTCTGTATTTACGTACTGTCTGTCTGATTTTTCGAAGGAAAGTTTTAATGTTGTCTTTTGAGGGTTTGATCAAGAGTTTTTGGCGGTATCTTCCACATTTGTATTTCCTGACATTCTGTCCCAAGAAATCGAACCCTTCCGATATATGTGTTGTACGGGTTTTCTCCAGTGAGAGTTGTAACCCCCTTTCCGCTAGAAATTCGATGATGAGCGGCTTGATCGCTTCCTCAAGGCATTCTTTGGTTGTTGCGGAGACGATAAAGTCATCCGCATATCTGATCAGATTTATGCCAATTGGTCGGTTCCCAAACTTTTCTTTTAATCTTCTAGCTAGCCCATCCAATGTTATATTGGATAGGATCGGTGAGATAATTCCTCCTTGAGGGGTACCTGATTCGGTAGGGAATAACTTTTTACTTTCGATATATCCCGATTGCAACCATTGAGCGAGTATCGATTTATCTATGGGTATGTTCTTCAGGAGCCACGCATGGTTAATATTGTCGAAACACCCTTTGATATCACCCTCCAGTATCCACGCTGGGCTAACATTTTTTGACAACACTTTAAAACAGTGTTCCATTGCATCTGCGCAAGAGCGTTCTGGTCTGAAACCATAACTGCACGGGTCCGCTGTTGTTTCCGCCACTGGTGTTAGGGCAAGTGCATATACAGCCTGCATAGCTCTGTCCTTTATTGTCGGGATTCCCAGCGGACGTTTTGACTTTCCGTTAGCCTCTGGTATATAGATTCTTCTAAGAGGCTTTGCACGATATCCTCTCCTTTTTAGTCCTAGGATCAGGAAGGTTTTCTGGTGAGGAGTTTTAACAACTAATCCGTCGATGCCCGGAGTTTTTCCGCCCTTGTTTTCTACCACCTTCTTGACAGCAATTGCTTTTGCTGAAAAAGAATGTGTCAATAACCATTGTAGTGATTTAACTTTTCTCCATTTTTTTTCTTTAGTTGCCTTGGCGATTCTGACTTGAAGCTTTTTGACCATCCTCATACAGAGATCCCATGGAATGGACTCCCAGTTTTGTTGTTGTGTGGATGTGATGACCGCATTCACAGCTTTCCTTGTTGTGATCATTTGCTTGTCTTCTGAATTTAAAGTTCTTTAAGTCTAATCGCCAGTAATGACCTAGGACAAGTCTGCCAGTTTTCACTGCAAGGCGATCTTTTCAACCTCTATGTCTCTCATTATAAGTGACCATTCGCTTTTTGTCCTATCCTACATCCGCTGACGATGGGGCTTCCTTGCGGTTGCCTTGCCTTCTGATGAAGGCCATCAACGGAGTTTCCCTGTTCCGTAGATAAAACACGGCTGGTTTAGGCTCTGCAATTTCTCCGTACGTGTTATTTAGCTGTGTAGATCCATGGATCCTGATCTATCTCACGTATTTACCGTTTGGTTGAAGCCTGTCAGTAACCATTTGGCTCCTTCATACTTGACGGAAAGTATAAGCAGTTCAATTAATTTAGCCTTGTCAGCCAGCCTAGCCCTATACTGAATGGTACTTTCAGTTCCGCTTGATCCCTTACGGTTCCCACGGTTACCTTTCGGTTATTTGGTGCATTGTCTCCCGAGCTTCACACCCCGTAGTTACCTACGACGCATGTCGAGATAGGCTACCACAAACAGCATTGTGGGCATCTCTATATGAATAGTATTCATATTGATGCAATTTTATCAACGACTTTTCAGGTCGCACTACCCAATAGTAACCTTGATGGGTAGCTCCTTTTTTATCGCTGTCCAGTACTTTTATCGGCGTTTCGTCCACTTGAAGGTACCCCTGTGCTTTGGTATCGAAGACGAGCTGTTCATACAGTGGCTCTAGTTTTTCCAGCGCTTGCTTGGTCCATCCTTCGATCGTTGAGGAGGCGATCTGTATGCTTTCCCTAGCGAAGATCTGTTTTTGACGATATAATGGAAGATGATCTTGATATTTACCGGTCAGGATCATCGCTAGCAGGCTCGATCCGGGGATTCCTTTATCGATGACACGCTCAGGAAGTTCGGCAATAGCTACGGTAGATTTATCTTTGGCAGCATATTTATAACGGATGTAGCGTTTAATATAGAACTTCGCAGGCTCGCATTCCAATTCTTCGGTGATTTCCTTACCGATGCAGATCATTTGGGATAAGTCACCTTCAGGGCGGATCTCGATTTCTTCTACAGGAAGATGTGCTGGCAATTTCGCGCGCCCTTTGTGGTTGGGGCGCTTGCGGATGTATTCAATCTTTTCTTTGATCTCTTCCTGTTGCTGCCCTACTTCCGCAGGCTCCGCCTCAAAAGGAAGCATGGTCTGGGCTGGATCGCCCTCAAAGCGTTCGCGCTTCTGTCCGAACTGCATACGCTTGTACATGGCGAGTTGGGACTCTAAGTAATCTATCTTTTCATCTCTTTCAACAAGGGCTTGCTCGCGACTGGAAATGACCTTGAGAAGGTCTTCTTTTGAGAGGTTTTCCAGTGCTTTTTTCATAGTGTAAATATGCGCAAAAAGTAGCTCTTATCCTATTTAAAGTCCATTTTTAAGCCAAAGAAAAGCGTCTTTTTTGAATACTTTTTAATACCTGTATCCCTTCGACCATCAGTACCAGGTCACTCCAGGACAATTCTTCATTTTTTACATGGGGCGGTAAAAAGGTCCCGCTTTCCAGACGTTTGTAATACAGCACAAAGCCTCCTCTTTCCCAGTGGAGAAGTTTTATGTGCGTACGGCTACGGTTCAGAAACACGAATACCTCACCACTGGTAGCTTATCGTTGCATCCCTGAACTGATCAATCCACAAAGTCCATCAAAAGACTTCCTCATATCGCAAAAACCATCATAGAGATAAAATCTATGCGATGAGCCTAGCGCAAACATCAGTACAAACGTATCAATTGAGAGAGAAGCCCCAGGTCGTTTTCTACCTTAATACGTACACCATTGGGATAGATAATTTCAATATCACTGTGTTTACTGGATTTATCGATGTTTAAAAAGCCAACAGCCGACTTATCGATTTCTTTAATCCGAGAAATCCAATAATAAAACTTGGCCTCATTGAGCCCTTTTTCAGCACAGTAGGCTTTCTTACTCTTTCCGCTCTGTTGCCAGTCTGCTATCATCGATAGCATATACTCTCTTTTTTCTTGTATGCTCATGCTACAAATCGCCACAATAGAGCTCGCTTATAAAATATGTGCTTGGTCGGGAGGATACGCTGTAGCGATGAGATATCTATTGTATCTAGGTCTTGACAAATACTTATTTCTCAATTCTATTTTCATAATATTTGGTGTTGTTAAAAATTATTCTTATATTTGATCCATTTAGACTTGTTAAAGCCTCTTTCTCTTGTAGAAACGTAATCAAGTAAAAGATTTTAGGGAACTCGTAAAACGGTTCCCTTTTTTTATATTATAATTTGATAAGGTGGTCATAAAATTCCTCTTTAATATAAATAAGATCCTTTCTGAAAATAGCGCTTTAATTTTTTCTGAATATAGATCACTAGTGTAAAATTTAACCTCCTAACTCATCTTCTTTACTTTAAAATTCCCAGGACTTCTATATCCATGGTCTTCTCTATTAAATCCTAATCTTGCTATTTCGCTTTCAACATCCTTCGCATTAGGTGTAAGTATAGTGGCTGAGACAACTTGAAATTCATAGCCTTTTGGCATATCTCCAAATTACCTAGTTACTTTCAATTTATATAATGCCATAGTCCTTTTTATTATAATTGTATTTAAATTTTTTGGTCTTATTGTTCGCACTTTCCTAATTTAAGCTAAGGCTTTTACTATAGCCCCGTTATACCATTAACGAAGGTATCTACAAACCCAACAATCTTATTTAAGATACGATCACCTATCTCTTTGGATTTTAGAACGCTAGGTCTTCCGTCGGCGCGAAGAGAAAGAACTTCTTTACGAAGTGGCTCACGCTCTGTGAAAAGGTAGTTCTCAATTAGCCTTTCGGTATCTTCTTCTAACAGGTTCTCAGTTTTGATTAAGTCCTGCAATGCGCTTTCTTGTTCTATATTCCAGAATTTTTCAAACTCATCCGGAATAGTATCGCTGTCCTCAATATGCGGTAGGTTTTCTTGAATAAATTTCTCTATGAGTTCCCTTATGCTTCGTAGCGATACCTCTGTGTTTAAGAGATTGGCGATATCTTTTTCAATACTTTCTCTATCCTTGCCCGCTTTTTTCGACTTGAATTTAATAAGGAGCTGGATTATATACGTTACATTGATGGTATCTCGTCTGATCAATTCAAGTTCGAAATCGATATCATTTAAAATTGAGGTTTTTTCAGGAGATGAGTTCGTATTCAGCCCATCTTTCAGATCCAAAGAGGGTGTAAAGTAAACTGT
>NZ_DCRG01000028.1:0-26736 GCF_002325125.1 Sphingobacterium sp. UBA1498 | reverse complement strand
TAATTTCAGAAAAATGGTGGCCTAATGGGGCTTTGAGAAAAAAAACTGCCTCCCAAAAATCGGCCATAAAAGAAACTGTATGCTCGGAAATTCATGTCTAACACCTGTTAAGATCACAAACTTCAGAAAAACCATTTTTCCAAGTCGACCCGAAAAATTAGTCCCATAAAAAAAGCTGCCCTTGTCGGACAGCTTCGTTCTCAAAGATCTGCTTAACGTATTATCCATATAAGGAATCTTCAATTGCATTCCACAGTTGAATTCTTTTTTGCAGCGCAACTTTACTAATCTCCTTCATTTCCGTCCATTTAACCTCATCGTCCTTCGCAAGATCTGTTATCATCTGCATCGCCAATGGACCGTGTTCGTCGCCATCTAAATCAATATGGCGTTGAAAATAATAAATAAAACTGTCTAAATTGGCTGTAGGGAAATTCGCTTTAATTTCTTCCAAAATAGACGTAAACATTCCGGGGATGAGGTCTTCACGTCCAAAGGTAAATGCCGCCGCAATTTTATGCACTTCACCCTCAGCTATTACTTCGAATGTAAAATTCAGAAAATCTTTGATTCGCTTGTCCAATGTTGTCAATGCTATAGCATCGAATATATTATCCGATTTTTTGGCATTGGCAATAAATTTATTGATCAAATGGAGGTCGGCTCCCATAGCAGACATTGCGTCGAGATACATCTCAAAATGGCTTAATCGACGTCCATCGATATATTCATCCGACTCCTCTGCCAATACAATTTCATTAATCAAATAGCGCGTTGAAGGATGTTCACTGGCGAACCATGGAAGTGTGGTACAGGTTAATTTGATCTGTAAAGCTTTTAATAAAGACATAAAATCCCATACAGCATACACATGCCCTTCGGTAAAAGAACGTAAATTTTTGATCGTCTTTATTTTACGGTATAAAGGGTGTTGCAATAATACTTCGCGTTCGGTAGCAATGTATTCGTTAATTTCCGCAATTCTATTCATGCCGCAAAAGTATTGTGTTCTCTCTGCTTTTTAAAGTATTTTCGATGAGATTACAGTAACATGATAAATTTCCCAATCAGCTAACCGCTTTATACCCAAATTAAAGTCAAAGCGACCAGCTTGTTTTGCTGCTGTTTTCGGTTATCAGCGTTTAATAGCAGTAAAGACAAAAAAAATTTTATTATAAAAAAATAATCTACTATATTTGTAGAGTATTCAGAATTGCATGATGCAATACCAACCGAGTGAAGGCACCGCGGTGGTAAATTAATACGGGTTTCGACCAAAATAAACGTTATACAACGGTTATTTTCCCAAAGTAATCTGGATACAGTTTATGGTTTAATCCTTTAAATTTTTAAATTGTATGGCTACAACAACAAATCTTTACCAACACTTACTGGAAAAATTCAGTTATTATTCAACAGATGAACTGATCCAGCTCAACAACGACACCATTTTAGGACAAGGCTGGGGATCATCGAAAGCTACCTTCAGAACAGCTTTGATCAGTACATTCTCCAAAAGGGGGCTTGATCTTTCTAATATTATTTCCAAGGAAGACGGCTTTACGTCGGTGAAGCAGGTGCCTGTCCGTCTGGAACAAAATGTTTTGATTCCTTTACAGTAAAGCCCTATAAACGCAAAAAGAGTAGGCCTAGCCTACTCTTTTGTCAATGAGTGGTGATATCTTAATGTATGATTGAGCGAATGGGCTGTTTGTCGAGCGTCGTCTTTGTAGGACGAAAGATCGTCGCAATTTTGAATTTCTGCCACATCCACTTTCTTTCTTACTTTGCTGATGACCTGATTTAATTCCGATTTCCAGTTACCCGGATCGCCAAAATCGTCCATCCAATTTTTGTTGATAAACTTTTTGTAGTTCAAAAGCAAAATATACAATTCCTCACCACTACCGGCGCGATTGATTGACGTGCGCCAGTTCTCTAATTTTTCTTTAAAACTCATAACCAGCAATATATAAAAAAAATACGACTTGACCAAATATTCCCGATTTTTACCTTGCGTATTGACAAAGATCTGACAGTACAATCGCTTTTGCGTCGGAGTCGACAATTTCATAAAAACTGTTATCTTTATCACCGCAGCCTGAGCGCTTAAACGGTTGGAATTTAGTTGAAGACATAAGCATGCGAAATAATGACCTTCTATTTTCAATCGCATCAGTTCCAAGAAATAAATAATTAATTGATGACTAAACTTTATTGTGATTATTGGGTCTCATTAACAAGAGTAACATATGATCATTTGCTTTCAAATTTAGCCTTATGCCCCATATGATGTTGAAATTTACGTTTAAAACCATCCTAGTCCTTTTCTTATTAGATACAGCCACACCTGCGATGTGCGCTACAGTAGCGTTTGCTAATCCTGCTCCTTTTTTCTTTCAGGATCATCTGGGTGATGGTTACAGCAAAATCGGATCACGTATTTACTATCGTGGTAAAGAAATTGTCAATGCCAATGCCGGTTCTTTTCAGTTTTTAGGTGATGGTTATGCAAAAGACACCTGGAAAGTCTATTTTCGGGGGGCAGCTGTAGCCGATGCGAGTCCTTCTACTTTTCAGTCACTGGGTGACGGTTACGCTAGTGATGCCTGGAAGGTCTATTTTTATGGCAGATCCTTATCGAATGTGACAGCGTCTTCCTTCAAGACGCTGGGAAATGGTTACAGCAAAGACGCATGGAAAGTCTACTATTTGGGCAAAGAAATTGCAGGAGCCAACTCCTCCAGCTTTGAAAACCTCGGTCGGGGTTATGCAAAAGATAATTGGTCAAGCTATTATCGGGGCGAAAAGAACGAGAGATTTGCTGGTCCTACCACACAGCCTCTTGGCGGTCAATATTCCAAGGACAATTGGTCTGTTTTCTATAAAAATCAGAAAGTGGAAGGGGCTTCTGCTTCAACGTTTGAATACCTTGATGATGGCTATGCCAAAGACGCCTGGAATCTTTTTTACCGTGGAATTAAAGTCGAGGGCGGCAGCCCCAACTCGTTCAAATCAATCGGAAATGGCTATGCCGTAGACCCCTGGGCAGTCTATTATCAGGGAATAAAAGTTAACGGCGCTTCGGCATCCACCTTTAAAGCACTTGGGGGAGGGTATGCAAAAGACTCCTGGACGGTTTTCTATCGCGGCCAGGAGTTGAAGGGGGCGAGTGCTTCCACCTTTGAATATTTGGATAACGGCTATGCCGGGGATGCATGGAGCAAGTTTTATAGAGGGAAAAAATTGGATTGATCTACTCGATAATAATGTTGATCCCGACCATTTTAGCTTTGTATTTAATTTTTTCAATAAGACCGTAGTAGCCCCAGTTGCGCAACAGAAATTTATCGCCTTTGGCAATTTCCTCCTTATTGGATTGGTTGACCAACAAGAGGGTACCTGCCTGTGCTTTCACACAAAGTTCAATTAACCGGCGGCTATAGAGATGGAGCTTGGTGTCTACATAATTTTTCTCCTTTTCGTTGAAGTGCTCCAAGCTTTTCATTTTCCGCTTACGACCACGCCCACCTTTATCAAATGCGGCAGCTTTTTGCAAGCGATGCCGTGCTGCTTGGATGGCCATACGTCGGTAAGTAAACTCTTCTTTATTACCGATCTGAAAGGACTCCTTTCCGATGGTGACTGCTATGGGATGTTCGATTGAAAGCGACGCTTCGGCGATAATGTTATCTTTCAATTCTTGGATTTTCTTTGGGAGCTCGAGGGCCAACAGCAAAAAGATTTTACCTTTGACGATTTTGATTGCGCTACTACAGACTTTGATTTGTCCGACCAATGCACGTTGTAGCAGCACTCGTTTATCCGACCGGTCTTTACCGAGGTAGGTGCGAAACGGTATTTTGAATAATGTGAATTTAAAATCTCTAGCATTCTCATCTTTACTCAAGTTAATTCGTCTACCAGGAAAGGGAATGGGCATATCCTTTTTGTAATTGCGAAGTGATTTTTCACCCTTCCAATAGGAGAGACGATCTGCCTGAAAATATTTGATTAAAGCCGTGTTTATTTGTGATAGAATATCCGTAGGAATTCGTCCCTTAAAATAATTAGATAGCACGCGGTAAGTAGTGTTCATGCGTGAAGTATTCAATACACCTTCGGGATCCTTTGTCTTATCGGCCAGTTTAATTTTAACATCATCTTGCAAATAAATCAGGTCTTTCAGATTTTCCTGCACATATTGGTGGGTGATGACCATATTAGCGGCACGGAATACGAGATCCTGCCATTCAAAGAGTTTTTTAAAATATTCGGACCGTTTTTCTTTATCGTCACAATCCACGAACACCTGTATTTTCCGGGTCAACACCATTGTATCAGCTGCCATATTGCTTTTATTTTTTTTATGCTATTTTTTTTGATTTAATTTTTGCGTGCGCATTAATAAACAACGTCCTTACCTGTCCCCCATCCAGCTGCAATGCTTCCGAAATTTTGTCGAAGGAATATTGCAATTCGTAGCGCATGCGAAATACTTCAGCTTCCTCTTCGGTCATTTCACCATTTAACTTAAATTCGACCGGCTTGGCTACAAGTTGCATTTTTTCCTCACTATGGACGATGGCACGTAGGTATTCGATTGCATTTTCAATTTGTAGACTAACCTCATAATCTGATATGTTTCCCATATAGTACGCGATACGTTCATAGTTAAAACTATATTTGAGACAGAGACGAATAAAGAGTTGTTGATCGCGGTTGAGGTTTGGAAGAATAGCATTAAGCTGATCCATTCTCTTTTTCTTTTCCGATTCCAGTTGCTCGATATAGAGCACATCGTCTTCGTTTTCCTCTTCCAGTTCATAGCCGAGCATAAACTCCTGATAATCCTCTATGCTATCGAGCCGCAGTAAGCATCGCTGAAATTTATTTTTTGATTTTTTGTAAAAAGCCTGAACCGCGGTTTTCACCTGAACTTTCAGAAAGTCGAAGATTTCAGTTTCGGAATGTACATTTTCTCTGAACAGCCAAAGGCGTAGAAAGGCCTCTTGGGCAATACTTTCGCCTGTACATTCGTCATCTGTTGCGCGGTGTGCACGAAAAAGGAAATGTTTATAGAATTTTTGGTAGAAGAATTTAAGCCCCCTTTCTTCCCCTTGGCGGAGGTTTTCCAATGCGCGTATGGTCTCTTGTTTTCGTAAAAGTAGTTTCATAATTCGTCCTTTCTTGGTTAAAGCGAAAATCACTTACCGCAGCTCCGGCGGAATTTGACGGATTTTATGGAAACCGAAGCTGGGTAAGTGTAAATTGTTATCTGGTTATAAAACTTATTGGTATTGAATGGAAGATACTGTCGTTACGCGGTCCAGTTGTATATACCCTTTATTTTAGATCATTAACATCCTCAACGAAAAGTTTGCCTAAATTTATGGTGATTGTCCATACCCTATATTTTTTAAATCGTCAACATCTGCGATCTATGATAAATGGGCAAATAAGATGTTGTGTAAACCCTGCATTTTGAGATCGTTAACATCCTATGTTATCAATCGGATTATTAAGTTGTGTATACCCTGCTTTTTGAGATCATTAACATTTAATCGTTTTATCATAATCTTTTTGGTTATCTGTGTATTCCCTTCATTTCAATATCATTAACATCCCCAACTCCTAGTATAGTAATAACAATAAAGAACATAGCGCAGCATGTAACCCAACATTTTCTTAAAAAGGGTATTTAGTGAGTCGCCATTGCGCTCACCCTACGGCATAACAAGATGCCTCCTATTCTAATCAAACCGATCAGCAAAACATCCGATCAGCCTAAGTTTTTATATTCTCCCTTTCAATACCAATAAGTCAAAGAACATCCTTAACGCAAAATAATTACTTTATTTTTGCGCAAACACAGCTTTTGAACAAACTCAATACTGAGTCTATTTCAACGATTCAAATAATTTTATTTTTCTTAATCCTATGCTTTGAATGGCAGTACACGTCAATAATAGGGGTTATCAACATAGGAAACTAGATACAAATCTACAAAATAGTAATGAGTTTTATTCCGGTGACTTTACTATATTTTTAATACTTAATTTTCTCATTATTTGCATTTTAATCGTATAATAATGGTTTTGCACTATGAGTCCACAATTATTGGTATGGTTCACAGTTCACATTTAGTTTATCGGCTTTCGTTGAAACAAATATACATAATAATATTTATTTGCGCAAATAAAATACAAATATTATTATTCAAATTATGCGCAAATAAGTCTTCCATTTGTATATGGCAGATATTAACGAGAAGATACTGGTTGAAATCGGTGAGGAATTGCGCATTCAACGGGAAAAAATATATTACACACTGAAAGATGTGGCGAATATGACCGGATTGACAACCAATACGGTAGCAGCTATTGAAAGAGGAAAAGGTTCTTCCTTGAACAACTTTATTCTGATCTGCCGTGCGCTGAAAATCCAACCACATAAGATATTCAGAAAAGAGATTGATTTAACGCCGCTCTACAATATTCCCCCAGAGTCAAAACGCCGTATCGAACTGACTAAAGAACTGGATGACCTTGTTTATAACTCCAACTTCTTTGAGATACCACGTCGTGTTTCTGATATCATCCAAGAGCTGAATGCCAACAAAGACCAAAGCAATAAATTCTCTGTTTATCTCAGCGGTTACTGTGAGGAAGGAACCTTGGAATATGAAAAACATGGAAATTATAAACAATACCGAAAAAACCATTCTGCGAAACCTGTTAAGAAGTATAGCGAATAATCAGCTTCGGACAATAAAACTACTATTCGGTGTTATTGTTTTGTACTCACCCGTAACTATCTATATTCAAATCTAAATAATTCCAATCATACGACGAGACAAATTACTCCGGAATATTCATTTTAGAAATATTTGCACACAAATAATTGATTAACAGATAATAATCTTTAAAAATGTCAAGTATTATATTCCATTTACTTGACATAAGAATAATATTAACTACCTTTGCAGAGCAATGGGAGTTACACAAAAAATACAGAAACAAATCAGTAAGTTGGCTGAAGGAACTACGTTCAAATACGAGAAATTGGATATTGAACCACAGGAGTTTTCTGCGACAGCCAAAGCCATTGAACGACTGATTGCCCAAGGTGTTATCAAAAGAGTTTCAACAGGTGTGTTTTACAAGCCTAAGAAAACTGTTTTTGGCGAATTAAAACCTAACGAAGAAGAAATTTTAAAACATTACCTTTTTGAAAAAGGCAAACGTATTGCCTACATCACAGGAACTTCGCTATACAACCGTTTGGGTTTAACAACACAAGTTCCAAAGAGCATAAAAATTGCAAGTCGGGATAAACGGATTACCGTTTCAAACGGTAACGTAAAAGCAAGTCCTGTAAAAAGTTATGTAAACGTAACCGATAAAAATTTTTACTTGTTGGAGTTATTAGATTCATTAAAGGATTTCAAAAAAATTCCTGACTTGGATAAAAGTTCTGCAATCAAAATACTTTTAACAAAACTGAGAGAACTCAATTCCACAGAAACAAAACTTTTGATAAAGTGCGGTTTGGCTTATCCACCACGAGTACGGAGTTTTCTCGGTGCTTTATTGGAAAACATCAACACTGAAAGCGATTTAACTACATTAAAAACAAGTTTAAACCCACTTTCGGAATACGAATACGGAATTAGCGAAAAACAATTAGCAACCGCAGAAAATTGGAATATAAAATGAAATTACAAGAAAATAAAGAACTGTTTCAAGATGCCATTATTGCCACATCACAGCAATTAGGCATAAAAGAAATCTATATAGAAAAGGATTATTGGGTGACATTCGCTTTATTCCATATTTTCAAAAATGATATAGGCAAAGACACCGTTTTTAAAGGAGGTACAGCATTATCAAAATGCTTTGAATTGATACAACGGTTTTCGGAAGATATTGATTTGGTCGTGTTGAGAAATGAAACCGAAACGAGAAACCAACTGAAAACAAAAATCAAAAAGATTTCCAAATGCGTTTCAGGTGTACTTCCCGAAATGGACATTGACGGAATTACCAACAAAGTTGGAATGATACGCAAAACAGCACATAATTACCCACGAACTTTCACAGGACATTTTGGACAAGTGCGTGATATTGTCATTGTTGAATCTACTTGGTTAGGGAATTTTGAGCCGTACACAACAGCAAATGTAAGTTCGTTCATTTATGAAATGATGTTGAAAAACAATCAGCAATCACTCATTGACGAATACGGAATGAATGCGTTTGAAGTGTTGGTATTGAACCCAAAAAGAACGTTCTGTGAGAAAATTATGAGCTTGGTGCGTTTTTCTCAAACAAAAGAACCCATTACCGATTTACGAAACAAAATCAGACATACTTACGACATTCATTTGATGTTGAAAAATGAAAATCTAAAATCTTTCTTTCAATCGGACGACTTTGAAACAATGCTTTTGCGAGTAGCAAATGATGACATCGCAAATTTCAAAAACAACAATGAGTGGTTAGCCAATCATCCAAAGACAGCAATTATTTTTTCTGATACGGAAGATACTTGGAATAAAATCAAAGACGCTTACACAGGGAGTTTCAGCGAATTGGTTTTTGGCGAACTTCCACCCGAAAAGGACATACTGAAAACTTTGACAACGGTAGCGGATAGATTGAAACCAATAGAATGGAACATAAAACCATAAGGATGACAGACCATTTCTGCTTTTAAAGTCTTAAAAAAAGCTTTCAGCCATTACATTGTCCCAGCAATTCGCTTTCCTACTCATACTTTGACGTATTTTATTTTCTGCAATTACCTTCCTAAATTCATCACAGGCATACTTGTACACCTCTGTCTGAATGGAAGATAAGGCCATCTTCGACACTTCGGTTTCTAATAGCCATCCTAATGGCTTCTACAGAAGTGTTTGGCTATGGCCTTCTTTAATATATCACAGAAAATAGAAGACAGAATTATTCTATCGAAAAATTCCAATTTCCTAATACTTTTGGTATCTCCCAAGATTCGGCTTTGGCCTTATAATCATTAAAGTGACCCTTTTCCCAGGTGGTCATATGGTAACCTTTACAGAACTTACAATAATATGCCCTTTTGCAGGCGTTTTTACCCATCCTGTGTTTGATACGTTTACCATCCAGTTTGTTCCTCAACCGAGATCTGAACTTAAAATGAAGCATTGCCCATCGCGCCTCAATTAAAGAAGGAAATCCAACTTTACCAGTAGCACGGCATTTCCAGGTATTGTCCCTTACTTTTTCCATAATCTATCTATTAAAGTTTATCTATTCTATTTTATTGCTCTTTTTCTATTGGCACCTGCAACATGACCCATTCCCTGATATGCTTTGCAATCTTGTCGGACACCTCAAAATGGTACCGTCCCTCAAAAGGCATTTTGAGCACGATACGCAACCGGCCCCGTTTCAGTTGCTGGCAAGCTTGGATCATATCCAAGGGTATGGCTTTATCCCGGTCAATCTTCTGTACAAATCCCTTCGTGATATTAACCACTTCCTTTAAGCTGCGCTGCTCGCCACAAGTCAGATTTTCGTCCATCGCAGTTCTTAAATAAAGGCTGACCATACCATTTTTATACGTAAAGATCCCGATATCCTTATAGCGTATTTTTTGGGCCAAGATTTTATTATTGAGCAGGAATACCTCCTGCTCCAGGTCCATGGATCTGCACAGGGTTAAGTCTATTTCATCCAGGAAATCCACCTCCCTATCCTCCCCGGCTGTTTCCAGCATCTCTTTTAGCTCTTCAATGCCCGGAGAAAGCAGCTCGATCTGCTCCTGGAGCTCTCTTGTTTTGGATTCCTGCTCCAGGATAGTTTCTTTCTGTTCTACAATCAATATTCTTTGCCTGTGGTAAACAGCGACGTAGAAATAAACTGTATAGCACATATTCAAGACCAATATGCCACTAAATATGACCATTAAAGGAAACACCAACCATTCCTCCTTCGCCTGTGGATCGGGGCCAATGATCCAGAACAATAAAAGTGTCGGAAGTATGCAGCAAAACAATAATTGCATACCGGCGCGTTTTTCCGGGTTAACCAGCCAGTTGTGCTTTTTGTCCAATATCACGATAACCAGTCGTATATAAAAGAAAATAATCGCTACCATCAATACGAAAAATAGATAGCTATAGGTGACAGGCCAGTCTAAGAGCCAGTCCGCCAAGGCGCCGCGATAGCCCAGATACCAACAGAACCCTCCAAAAATGAAAGATGCAATCAACTGCCAGATCCCATCGGGATATTGCACAGTCAATTTCCTATTATCCTGATATCCATTCTTGCTCAAACTTTTCATGTACAAACGTCATTTTAAAAACGCTATTAAAATTCACATCCTTATCAGATTTATACTTTCTTCCTCTATAGCTTTCACCTCTTACGTTTATCCGGCATTACATGACTAGCTAGTGCTGGAGAACTTCCGTGAAAAACTCCCCTATCGAAGAAATTTTTGTATATAAATTTAGCCAATTATTTATTAAAACAGCATCCAACTAACTTCAATCCATGCTTTGACATCGTTTTATTGATCAAATAATTACCCTTCCGGATGGAAATTTACTCCTTTGATGTCTGAAATTGCTCTTTCGTTGTCAGGAAACCAGCCCTTATTGTAAAAAATTAGCCTTCGTTGAAATGAAGCGGATATTCACTAACATTTTGTGCCGTTATGGGTAAATTTAAAGTGTAAAACTTCACTGATTATTAAACGATAGATCATGAGGACGATAAATAAAAAAGAACTGCCATTTAGCCGCAATTATGTATTTACTGCCATTGCTGTGCTATTTACACTATATGGGATTTTCTTGGCGCGAACACATGATCAGCGTGTATATAGTATAGGTATTCAGGTATTGCTTATCCCTTTTTTGGAAATCCGAGGCCATCAACGCGTCATGCAGTTCTTCGTTATCTTTTTTGTTTGTATTCAGATAAGTAGTATTGCTTTATTTGACCGTCTCCCCTATCAGCTATTGATCAGTTCGCAACCTTTTTGGACAGCTGTAAAAAAAGGGGCGCCGACAGCCTTTATCATCTGCGCGATGGCACATCTGTTTTCCTGGAGAAAGACAAACATCGTCAAACTTTATGGAATTCAATTTCCCATCATGACCCTTGCATGTACCTGGTATATCCGCATGCTGCTGATCATGGCGAATTGCCAAAACATCCCAAATGCAAAAGCTGTACGCATACCTGCCATTGTTGTCCAAAAATGTCCGGTGTGCTGTGATATTCATGAGTTACTGCTATCCTTTGCCTATGCACAACGGCAGTATCAGATCCCAATCGATGTGCATCCTAAACTATATGAAGAAGCAAAAGAAGGCGAGAGGCTCAATCTCCAGCTGCATCCCGGGAGATTTGGCTGGCCATGGTACCATAAAAATATCAAAAGGAGGTACAGATGATCGTAAGTTTACAGAAACTGACAACGCTCATAGAAGCCTTGGTTTATCTTGATAACAAAGCTATTCCAAACCATTTGGATGAGATCACCGAGGTCTGCAATACTAATTTTGCATTGGCACTACAAGCCCATCGGGAGATTATTCAGGTAAATAATGTACGTCAGGCTATCCAAATCTACCATACGCAATTGTTGAGGCTACACGCCTTGTTATATCGCTTCTGTAACGCGCGTAAAATTGTGCGTTCTGCAGCGCTATTTGCCCTAGAAGAATTACTTGAGCGTATCGAACAGCTCTTTCAAAAAGATCTCGATCCCTGTACGCCACTGCCGGAGCATTATTATCTGAGTCTGCATAACTATGTATACGAACATATGCCCTATATCCTGGATAGGTTGGCTCAGAAAAACATACCGAAAGCCTATCTCACCGAGATCCTTTCGGGTATGGACAGCCTATTTGAGAATGGTAAGATTCCCTATATTCAATACCGACATCAGGACTACCTACGCAAAATGATCGAATCACTTTGCCAATTGGCTGAAGACGAGCGCCAGAGTAAAAACTGGCATTACCGCTTTTTGATTCTGATGGTCAACTTCAATTTTAACCACATGGGCTTCTTCAACCGCTGGAAAGAATTGTACAATTCGGACCCATCCTTTATGGATGCCCTGTTACGCTTCCCCAAACATTTCTCCTGTATCCCTGACTTTGCGTATGATAGCAACCGTAGAAGTCTGCTGAAGTTGATGCGTGCGTATATGGAGGATGAAAAAACCTCTATATCAGCAAGAGGGCAGGATTGTCCCCAACAATTTATTCAAAGCAATTTTAATGGCAAAGAGCTCAAACTTTGGATGCATATATCTGTTAAAGCGAACATTATGTGGTCGTCGGAGAAAAAAGAAGTTGCCGAAGTGTTTTCCAGGCTCGTCAAAACGAGGGAAGGCACCTTACTTTCTGCGCATAGCCTGACCCGGATGGACAAAAGCGCCGAGTTTCATTCAGCGCTCCGTATCCGCAAGGTATTGCATACGATGCTTGACGAACTGAATAGACAGTTTCCTGATTTAAATAAATAAAACGCAAAAATTTAAAAAACAGGGGGTATGGCACCGCTACACCTCCTAAACGTGTTCATTCTACCCTTCAAAAACAGTCCTGATTAAGCGAAAACCGACTTTTTCACCAAGAATTCTCTCCACAGCTTTTTACCGCATACTACATCTTAGTTACACCCCACAATTCATTTAGATCAAAAAGAAGCCGCTAAACCGGTAGAAATAGGTATTTCATTACACCTACGCCAGCCTATTTTCCGTACTACCTTTGTTTTACAGCGTACGAGAAAGTAGAAGCTGACGCTCGAGCAGGCCGCTATATCCAATGGAGGCACAGGTATGGCGCCCTGTTTTTGAAACCACGAAAAATAGTAAAACAGCGATAGGAAATAATGAATACGATGCTATAAATAATTAAAGTTATGGAAGCGAATAAAACTGGCAACATGCTATATAAGGTCATCCGGGCAGTAATGATACTTTTTTGGATCTATGTGGGGATGGAGAAGCTCTGGCAGCTCGGTGCATTCAAGATCGCTCTTGAGCAGCAGCCCTTGATCAGTTATCTGGCTCCGATGCTCTTTTGGCTGCTTCCGCTAGTGGAAATCGGTATTGGCGTATTGCTGGCGATACCATCAGCAAGGCTGCGCGCTTGGGGTTGGAAAGTTTCGACGATACTGATTCTCGTTTTTAGTATGTATATCGGTCTGGGGGTATTGAATGTATATGAAAAGAAACCCTGCATGTGTACCAGCTTTTTGAGCAACATTTCCTGGACAGCACATTTGGTTTTTAATCTCATTGTTCTTGGCCTATCGATAACTGGATGGATGTTACATCATACAGTGATCAATTATAGCGCGCGTTCACTGACGGGCAGAACACATATTGCATTATTTCTAATAGGCTTTATGGCAATGGGAGCCATCAGCTACTGGAATATCCACGATACAAAGTCAAAGGATATGTGGTACGCACCAAATAGCATTTACGACTATCAACAGCCCAATACTGCCAGCGGCAGTATAAAAGGTTTGTTGGTATCCACACATACGATCGGTACACAGGACCGTACCGACAATTATTTACCAAACGTTTGCAGGCTAGCAGCTTTACTCATCAATTGCTGGACTGCAGTACAGAAAGGAGGGTAGCGTATGCTAACCAAATTTTTAAACAATTATGGCTACATGATATTAGGAGGAGCCATGATTATCGGATTCTCAGCATTCAAAGGTGCTGAGGTTTATGCAGGAAAAAAATTAGATCCTGTGACTATTTATTTCCATGGTAATCCTCAAGATGCGAATCAGGTTAAAGATGCATCACTTTGGAATACCACGCCCAATGATGAGGACTGTAACAGTGCAAACGTTATGGCTTGCTCTCAGGTAGTAGATGAATCTGATCTGAATGCTTCAGATCAGCTGAATCCAGCAAAGATTCAACTTGGCGCTACCGCAACTTCTGGCGGAAACTATATCCCATCTAGAACCGGTGGCAGCAGCTCAACTACATTTACTCCAATCAATAGGGGATAAATGAAAGGAAGGGGTAGTCCGATCGGACTGCCCCTTCCCTATTTGTATCTTTATTTTCTTTATTTCGGATTTTGCTGCATTCCCGTCAATCTAATAATATCTTGAGGGAGAGGAAGTGCATAAGCATTGGAGTTTGGCTGTAAAGTAATCAATTGTCCATTTAGTTTTCTTGTTATTGAAATCTCTCCTCCTTCTGCATTCAAACGTTTGAGGTCCATCCATCTCAGCCCCCTATGAAGTAATTCCTTTCTTCGTTCTTTTAAGATTAAAGCCAGTGCTTGTGTTTGATCTTTAATCACATAAGGAGTAAATGTACCCACTTTATACCGATACCCGAGTAGTTGGTTTAAGTCTGCCATTCCTGCCTCTACGTTTCCCATTCTAACATTGCATTCCGCACGCATAAGATACAGCTCGTCCGTTGCTATTCCGGAAAACATCTTAGAAGATCCTGCATAACTGCCTTTGAAAGTAGTCGTTCCATCGGCTGCTACTTTGAAGTATGCTGACCTGCGCAGATCATTACTTTCATAAGACCGATACAGGAGCGTATCGGTCAATGCGCGCGAACTTGTCAAATTGATACTTACTAATAATTCAGCATAAAATAAAGTCTCTTTATTAAAAAGCGTAAATGGGTAGGAAGCTGTCATCTTTACTTCCGATAAATTATTAAAATCAAGCAGCTCAGCATTGTACTTTAGGGCTAAATCAACATAATAATAGGCCGAATCGTAGACTTGCATCGATAGGTAAGCACGTGCCAATGTAGCATAAGCCGCATACTTATTGGGACGCATGACATGACTGGTTTTCTCAGGAAGCATAAGACTACATTCTTTCAAGTCTGTGATTACTTTTTCGTAACACTCCGCTATTGATGACCGGTACGATTGCTCATGAAAATCCGAGCTGTTCCGCAGCACAATACCCATATCTGTTTTTGATTCTTGGGTATAGGCTTTTGAATAGGTCCATAATAAAGCCAGATATTGGCTCGCACGATAAAATTTAGCAGAAGCATAAATGGCATCATACTGATTAGCATTACTTTCATCTCGATTGCTCTTTTTTATGCGGTCCAACACGAGGTTGCTATTGTAAACAGTGTTGTAAGATGAGGACCAGTCATTTCCGAAATTCATATGATCATTCTTCCAAATATAAGTCTGCTGGCCATAGTCAAGCAATGCATCATACACGGATTGGCTCAGATAATAATTATCTGCCGACGCTTCCCCAAAAGAAGGAAACTTCAGATTCATGATCTGACTATCATCCAATAGCTTTTGTAAGTCGTCCAAGCTATTGGGGACAGCCAAACCATAGTTTGACTGTACCTCTAAATATTTTTGACAGGCGGACAAGGAGAAAACAACTACCCCTAGCCACAGTATATTAAGAAATCTTTTCATCATTTACGTTATTAGATCAATAATCAATTTTTAATCCGATGGAAAATGTCTTCGGTGGACTTAATCGGTACGGAAATTCCGGATCGATACCAATCTTATTTGCACGCCATAGTACTCCTAGGTTGGCCGCGTTTGCCGACAGCCCCAGATTAAATGCACGATTTCCGACGGTATACTTACCTTGCCAGGTCAACGAAACATATTCCAGCCGCAGATGATCCCCTTTATAGACATTGATATCAGCATATTGATAGAATGCATCCGACATTGATTTTATAGGATATTTCATACCCGGAACCTGCGTATGCTGTTCATCCCCCGGCTGCTGCCATCGCTGATCAAAGTCCGGGTAGGCCGTACCGTTGGCAAACAATGAAAAATAGGACGTCACAGGACGCCTGACGTAATAGTCCCCCTTAAAACTGACGTTGAAAGAAAAAATCAAAGACTTCCAAGCCAGTGTATTGATTATATTCCCAAAGACCTGCGGTTTGGAGGATCCAAAATACACGATACTTTCATTTCCTTCTGGTAATGCATCGGCCTGATTACGTATGGCTGTATAATTTGTGCTTAGCTGCCCATCCAGCAGGCCCTGCCCTTCCCCAAATTCATTCAACCCCATCCATTTATAAGCAGCCAATGCGTTCAGTGGTTTACCGACGATCGGTGTGATGGTATTTCCGCTCGAGAGAAAGGATGTGACGCTGTTTTGCAGGTTGTAATATTGCGTTGTCTTGTTCCTATTCAGGCTTAATATCATTCGCGTATCCCAGTTGACCTTTCCGCTTATATTCTTTGAATTTAAGTCAATATCAAAACCTTGTCCCCGCATTCCTGCCAAATTCTTGACAACTGTACCCTGTAAGCCCCATGCCGTATAATCGTATTCGCTCAGTCCGTATAAATCTTTGCCTTTCTTTATATAATAGTCAATACGCCCGGACAATCTTCCTTTTATTACTGAAAAATCAAGACCAAAGTTAGTGGTTGCCACTCTTTCCCATTTTAGCAAGGGATCGTTCAAGGTACTTATCTGATACATTGGGTAACTGGTATAAGTTGCCGAACCGATATAGGCAATTGGATCTGGCGATCGTCTTAAATCTACATTGCCACTGGTTCCGTAAGTCGTCCTCAATTTTAGATAATCAAACAGGGCCAGCTTAAAGAAACCCTCTCTATGCAGATCCCAAGATCCACCTATTGACCAGAGCGGCGACCATTTATCATTGGTCGATGCACCAAAGATATTAGCGCCGTCTTTACGCAAACTCATCGATAGGCCATAGCGGTCCATAAACCGGTCGCTTATATTGGTATAAAGCGATACAAATCGATTTACATTTTTAAAAAATTGTGGCGCTCCCGGTATCCGCCGCGTCCCATCATCCGGCAACGTTGGAAAGCGAGTTACAAAGTCTACCGATGTGCTTGACATCGGCAGCTCATTGTATCCATAGGCCGTATAGGAATTTGTGTTCGACCGATTCTCCCGTACCTCCCCTCCAAGAATGCCGACCAGCAGATGCCGACCAATCGATTTCTTAAAATCAATTTGACCGCGTAGCGTATACGACCTGCCCTCAGCAGCGGAGTAGCGTTTTATACCACCAAGTGGAATATTATATTTTGTAGCTGTGTTACCCGTACCGATGATGGTAAACTCATTGATCCACTTACGTGCTTCATAACTTTCCAAAGTATTCAATTCGTTATTTTCAGTACGCTGCTGCTGAATCTGTCCACCGACATTCAGGTGCAGGTAAGGCAATACCTTATATTTCAGGTTCAGGCTCGAAAACCATTCATTATTCTGCCGTCGGTCTTTTGCATATTTATATTCCGAAAGTGGATAATAATCCCATGGCAGATAACCATTCGCATAGTTTTCTTTCAGATAACTGGCCCTATATTCCTTTTCAAATGGGATTTCACTACCATCCTCATTTAGAAACTGAAGATATGGCGCCTGCATACTGCTATAACTTAGCGATGAGAATGCAGGTTTGCCTTTTCTGCTATCCTGATTGGTATACAGCACCTGCAGGTCCAACTGTAAATTTTCGGTAGGTCTGAAACTATTGGACAGCTGGATATTGATCTTTCTATCAAAAGCATCCAGTTCGGATTTATTCCCGGTATATCCAATACCAAACCCATACGAGTTGCGTGTCCCCCCGCCCGAGATATTCAGCGCGTGCTGATTGACAAATGGTACATTATAAAAAGCATCCATATAGTTTTGTCTTCCATTCTGCCCCATGAGTTTAGCTATACCGCTGGCCGAATCTGCCGGAGAAATAAGATTTCGCTTACGTCGATCCAATAGGTCGATCACTGGCGACTGTGCCAGATACGGCTGGTATAGCAATTCCGAATCGTAGTACCCCTTTTCAAAAAGATATTTCTCCACTGCTATAAAATCCGCATTTTGGGGCTGATAGATTTTATTCAGATCGCTATTTTCTTTCAGGATTACCGTATTTGAGAGTGTTATTTTTGTCTTCTGCTCCTTAGAAAAAGCACCTTTTTTTGATGTCATGACGATAACACCGTTCCCCGCGCGGGCTCCCCATATGGCACTCGCGGCAGCATCTTTCAGGATGGAGACACTTTCAATATTATTGGGGTCAATATTACTGATATCCCCCTCATAGATAAAGCCGTCAAGCACAATGAGCGGATCCAGATTTCCGTTTATCGTACTCAGTCCGCGTACGGAAATATTCAGTTTCTGCAGGTCGGCATTTTGAATAGGCTGATTGTCGAAACGAATTGCTGTTGTCATGTTATTGAGCCTATCCAGAATATTAGTTCCCACCTGCTGACTGAGCATCTTATTATCGACCACATCAATAGCCCCCGTCACCTCATTGGCTTTCAATGTCTGATAACCGGTGCTGACAATAGCCTCTTCCAGATAAATCTCCTTAGCATTTAAAGCTAGTACCTTATGCTTCTCAAAAAATCCGGCGGCCACTGTCCTATCCACGAAACCGACACAACTGATCATTAAAGAATCTTTATGATTACCTACCTGAATATCAAATTTTCCTTTCAGTGAACTTGCAGCCTGATTATGCAAGGTCTTGTTCCGTATAGAGGCCCCCACTAGCTCCCTGCCATCTTTTGCTGAAACAATTGTACCCTGTACCCAAATTTTTTCCTGAGCCTTGCCCATGAAAAACAATACGCTTATAAAAAGCGTTGTCAACAACACTTTCATTAATTCGTATGTTTAGTAGATACGGCGTAGAAATAAGGATATTCACCACTATATTGTGTTGGTGTAAGTTTTATACCATACTGTTCCAGCGCAGCTATCTTTTCTTTGATAGACAGACCAAGAAAGTTTCCCGGCAAATGCAGATCAATCCGTTCGGCACTTTTACCCTCAAAAATTACCGGCTTATCCAGCGTAGACCTTATAAAACCAATCACACCATTTAAGGGCATATTTTGCATGATCAAAGATTCATTGCCTTTATCCACACTATTCATATACATTCCGCCCTTTGTTTTCCATAGCGGACGCGATACATCCAACGAAAGTGCGTA
This sequence comes from Sphingobacterium sp. UBA1498, assembly GCF_002325125.1. Classification (NCBI taxonomy): domain Bacteria; kingdom Pseudomonadati; phylum Bacteroidota; class Sphingobacteriia; order Sphingobacteriales; family Sphingobacteriaceae; genus Sphingobacterium; species Sphingobacterium sp. UBA1498. The sequence goes on along the minus strand of NZ_DCRG01000028.1, from coordinate 7,703 downwards.
AGCCGCTACAGCGCCTTTTTTTCGCTCAACAGCAACACGGAACCGTTCAGTCAATGCCTTTCTGAAATAATCGAATGCTAACTCCTGTGTGATACTATCTCGCAAGTACAGCTGATACCAAAATTGTCCTTTTGTTGTTTTAAAATCGTATATGAGATCGGTAAATTCCTTAGTGATACTTTCATCAAAAACAAAAAGGTTCGATTGTGCCCCTTGGAAAACATCAGGAAAAGCCAGCTGATAACAGCTATTAAGAAAGTAATTGCCCACTTGAAACAGTGAACTCCCTTTGCTGTAGGCCACGGCGGGATACACACCTAGATAATTCTCTCGATAACCCGACATCACCGAGCAAAATAGAAGTCCTGTGGTATCGACCAAAGGCCGTGTGTTTATCCGTTCAGGATTTTGGATTTCCGATTTTTCTATAAACCGGCTTGACACACCTGTTTTTAAAAAATCCTGAATAATATCCTCCGTGATAGAACTTGCGTATGAATTGAGTACAAATTGCCCCTTGGGATTGATAATCGCTATCGTTGGCAAAGTATTATGCGGAAGAAGTGATGTAAACAACGTATCATTCAGTATTGTCGGTAATACAGGCGTGTAATTAAAGTCATCTTTATATTTCTTGAATCGCTTTTTTATCCGCTCAGGCGTATCCTTATTCCGTTTACTATTGACCATAACAACCTGTACCTTATCCTTAAAGCGCTGCTGGATCAATTCCATGTCGGGAATACCTTCAATGCAGCTAGGGCAGCCAGTTGACCAGAAGTCTAACAAGATCAGTTTCCCTTTCAGATCGGCGAACTTGATTGTTTTCTTTTTCCCATTGAAATAATTGAGTTCGAGCGACTGGTTCCATACCGCATCCGGGATCTTATCGCCCGGCTTTAGCGCAACAAGATGAGATAGCCCATCGGCCCCGCTGTCCTTGCGAGGCGTCTGAGCCGATAAACTAAACATAGAAACTAAACATAAAAACAAGCATGTCAAAATCATGCGATAGGCACGCTTATAATCTGCAAAGAATAAAAGGTATTTTAAAGCTCGCTGAACAACTGGACATATTAATCCAAGCAAAGCTCTATACATCAAAACCTTACATGTCGCCTTAAAAGACCTTAAAACAGACCGTTTCGGTTTCACTCTATTGATTGGCATAGGATTTACTACTAATTTCTCAACAAATACCTGCTCAATAGATAACCAATTCCCCCCTTTCTCCCAGTGTTGCTCGAATTTTCTTCGAGTGGGCTTCGGGTCTCCTTCGGATAAAATACGAGTAACGGTAAAGCAAAACCCGAGGCCGGCCGCATTAAAGGCAGGAGTTGGGGCGAAGTTGGTCAGGAAAAAGTCCTTAGAGTGTGATACCTCTCCCCCTAGTCGGCTGGCCTTCGGCTCAGCTTTGGGATTTCTTTGGGACATGGTCGATACATGCTTGGCATTTCTTCGACTCGGCTTCGGCAGGGCTTCGACAGCGCTTCGGGTAGGAGTCGAAGCGCAGTCGAACAACAGTCGAAGCGCTCCCGAAGAAGAGTCGACGTTGGTACGACGCAGTGTCGAACATTCCTCAAGTAAAACCCGAAGGCTTCCCGAAGAAACAGCTGCTTTTATTCGATTCAGAATTTCACTAGTATAGTGCTTTTTTAGTCTAATTTTCTTAAGCAATAGTTGCGTAAATCGCGCTATAGCTGCACTTAAGTAGTGCTTCACAAGTACTTCAAATATATAGATTATACAGCCCATTACAAAGGCTAAAAATTTCAGGATATTCATTATTTAGTTTGTTAGTGGTTACTTGGATAACCTACTGAAGAACTCGGCGATTTCTCTGCTCAATTCGATCTCTCTGTTGATGCGCACTTTAGCTTCTGCTGACAGTTGCGTTTTACTAGGATCAATATGACGATAATTGGCAACACAGTATGCGATCAATACGCGGTACATGGCAGTTGCAAATTCTTGTATATCCGCATCTTTAAGGGGTTTATTTTCCTCTAAACCAACATCGAGATACGTGCTCAACAGCTGCAATATATTAGCAGATATAGTCTCTAGCGCATAGTGATTCCAAAAAGATTCAATCTCCTTAATAGGGTCATAGTCATCCTTATGGACATCAAAAATTATCAAATCAAAAGCCAATTGTCGCGCTAAAATCCTGTTCATTTTCCAGTAAATCTTCGTAACCGAAAGTACATAGCATCCCCTCTCCGATCGAAATCAGCTTTTCATTGGGAGCCTGATGTTACTCAGTTCACATTAGTAATAATTAATTCATTCAGGGAGCCAGAGCGCGTTTGATTGAAGGGTCACACAGGTGTATAATATTGGCGTTACGCGTTCCATGGCAAGAGAAACCAAATCTAATTTGGCCAAACCAGCCGAGCTACTCGGGGGCAGTGATAATGTTTTTTGATTGTTGTTTTTTGTTCATAACTCGCTTGTTTATAAAAACGAGTCTTTTCTAGCAGGTATTAGAAGCGGCAATGGCGTGACATCCAACCTACTGTCAATGAGGCCCTGAGAAGCCCTGGAACGAGTAAGCGGACGCCACGCCATTGCTGACGGGCGTTTTGATCCACTTATCGCCTTGTTCCAAATTGAAATTTCTCAGGTTTCATTGACAAGACTCATAAGCGCATCCACCTATAAGATGGTGCAAATCTATTATTTTAATTACAAAAGACAAATAATTTACTTNNCTTTACTTCAAAGGTACCAAATTTGATTTTGGTTACAAACGGGTAACTTACCCGTATTTTACGGACTTATTTTAATCTGATAATTATGGGTGTTGTATTTCAAGATGAAAGAAAAATTAAACAAGGTGAAGTCGTAGCAAAGCTTCGAAGGATGCAAGGAATTAAGCAAGATGCACTAGGTAAAATGTGTCCAAGTAATTTTTCTCAACAGAAAATATCAGATCTCGAAAGTCAAATCGTCATTGAGGAACCTACGCTCGAAGAATTAGCCACCGCACTGGGTGTTACTGTCGAATTCATCAAAAATTTTAATGACGATAATGCAATTTATAATATCCAACATAATCATGATTTTAAAGATCATGCAGTTGCTCATCAAAATCATCAACCTATATTTAATGAGAGTTCCAAACTAACTGTCCTTTTAGAAAAACTAGTTCAGGACGACGAAGTTAAGACTAAAGCGATTTTGGATTTGACTAAAGTTGTTGCTGATTTGGCGAAAGAGGTGAAGAGGTTGAAGGGTGGAAATTGATCCGCTATTATAAGGAGGTATTTTAAATGAGCTATTGAGATATCGAACGAGATGTAGCGTAGTTCGGTAGCGTGCTTCGTTCGGGACGAAGATGTCTTAGGTTCGAATCCTGCCACCCCGACAAAAGCCACTGATTATCATTGGCTTTTTCTTTTTTCGGACACATTTCGGACAAATTATATCTGAATATTGATTATTCAATAACCTAAGCAAAGTTAAGTTAAGCTAGAAGAATAACCCTTCTTAAAGAATGATTGGAGCATAATGCATGTTTCTATAGAGCGTGAAAAGTTCATCTTATTCTTATAAAAAATCAAGAGGGCTATGAGTCTTTTGCTTGTCTATGTCAGTGATATGAGTGTAGATCATAGTCGTTTTTATATTTTCATGACCCAATAACTCTTTTACAATTCGGATATCGATACCTGATTGGATTAAATGTGTGGCATAAGAATGTCGCAATGTATGTACAGAGCCTTCCGACTGAACATTTGCTTTGATCAATGCTTTTTTCAGAATCAACTGTACACTTCGTTCGCTATACTTGCCATCCTTCTCACCTTCGAAGAGGTACTCCTTTGGCTTGAATGCTTGATAATAATGTCTCAAAGTCGCCAGCAATTTGTCTGGTAATGATACAATCCGATCTTTATTACCTTTGCTTTGATGGATTCTGATAATTCCATCGGAAGATTTTATGTCTTTGATTTTGAGATTCAACATTTCGCTAAGACGTAGTCCACAACTATAGATTGTCATCAGAATAGCCTTGTGTTTTAGATTTTGAGTGTTATCGAGAATATTTCTTACTTCTTCTTTTGAAAAGAATTTAGGTAATTTAGAAAATGAGCGTTTCGGGTATAAGTAATCCAGTTGGATTTTTTTGTCCAATATCAGTTCGTACATCTTCTTGATTGCGCCCACTAATCCTTTTTGATAGGAAACACTAATTTTCCAATTTTGAACTTTTTCGTTTATAAACGCCTCAATATCTGACAGTGGAATTTCTTCAAGGGAGGGATATTTGCTAACATGTTTAAGAAATATACTAGCGTAATCCTTGTACGATCTAATGGTATTGCCAGCATATCTCTGCATCAGCAATCTCTTTTCGAAGGTTTCAAGTATGATTTCGCTATTCATATCAGGGGAATAGTATTTTATAATATTTTGTTTCGCTATTTGTGCGGTTTTATTTTTTAAATACAAATATATCAACATCTTATGTAGAAAGAAAAGTCAAATAACGAAACACGTATATAGGGTTGGTTAAGCGAAATTTTGCGTATATTCGTTTCGTTAAAACAGATGATGATACGAAATCCGCTACGCTCCTTTCGTATCATCGGGTCGGCGGCTTGCACCGCTTGAAATACGAAGTCGCTACGCGAACTTCGTACATCAAGCGGTTTGGCGCCATTTCAATCTCGAGCAAGCTCGATCGAAACTGCGCCAAGCCGCCGACCCGTTAGGCACAATTATAAAAACGACAGCCAATGGAGCTTATAATATTATTGACAATTTTTGCATCTCAAATATCTTGTAGTTCGACTAAGACTTTGAAATTGGACATAAATAAGGTTGACCGAATTGAAATTTATCAAGGTTATCCAGGGAATAAAGTGCCAATGAAAGTTGGTTTTGAAAATGATTTTATTGCTGATTTGAATAAATCCAAAGAATTAGGTCCAACAAAGTATATGAAAACGCACAGAATTCTAATTTACTATAAAGACAATAATACAGATACAATTTACACTAATGGGGGTATTCACCAATTTAACAATTGGTATAAGTCTAACAAGAACTTAATTGAAAAATATGCTTTAAACGAAACGGTACTTTCTAACACAGTAGTTGGGCAACTAAAAACAGCTCAAAAACTAGAACTACTGATGGCTGAAAAAAAATATGATGAAGCAATATTGCTATTCTCTCAAAGGCAACAAAAAAGTATAAATGAACTGAAAAAAGAGCCTGAAATGTTTAATTATTGGTGCTTAGCTTGGACATTTGACAAAGCTAAATTTGAACGATATACAAACAGGATTAAATCAGGAAATGGGAATTTTGTATTTGAAGAAAACGAATGGAAAATAGACGAAAAATAACTGTGCCTAACAAGGTATTGCCAAAAGCGGGGCTGAACGTCTTCGATTGGGCATTTGTGCAAGGTTCTACATTTGTAATTCTATTGAACTTTAGTGCTAAAATTCCCCGCCTTCGGCAATACCCAAAACGTTGAGAGGAAATCCCTCCGGGCTTCCCTCTCAACGGATCAGGCTAAAAAGACGACAGTGGACAAACAGACAATCATAATAAACGGGGACAATTTTTCAGACTTGGAAAGTTTCTATGACGAAATTGACCGAGTATTGACAAAAGACCTTGGTTGGGATACAGGACATAATTTAGACGCATTTAATGACTTGTTGCGTGGTGGGTTTGGGGTTTATGAATACGAAGAACCAATTAAATTGATTTGGAAAAGTATTTCAAAAAGCAAAACAGACTTAGGACTTAAAGCAACTAAGAAATGGTATGAACGAAAAATCACTGAGAACAAAATTGAAAATCAACAATTCTTTAAGGACAAACTAAAAGAACTAACAGACAACAACGGACAAACACTTTTTGACATTATTATTGAAATCATATCAGAACACAAACACATAGAATTTGAAACCCAAAACTGATGCTTGAACAACGAATAAAAATATCATTACTTGCAATTGACGAAGGAGACGATACTATTCAGTTTCAAGTGGAATTGACTAATGGTGTAAATTCAATAAGTATTGATTTTTATGGTTACGCAGACGAATTTCAAGACTTTGCGAACGAACTTTGCACATTCCCGAAAAGCATTGACACTGAAGTAAAATACGAACTTGGCGAACAAGGGCAAAAGTGGGCTTATTATATTTTGCTTCGTGTTTTTTGCTATGAAAATAATGGACATACTGCAATCCAAATAAAAATTGACAACAACAGAATAGAACCACATAAAAGTTATAGTGAGTTTTATATATTGACAGTTCCTGCCTCAATCAATAAACTTGGACAGAAACTGAAAAATTGGAACGCAAAAATTGACAAGGAAATTGAATGGATAGCAGAATAACAAAAGCCCGAACCGCTAACAAGGTATTGCCAAAAGCGGTGCTGAACAGCTTCGATTGGGCATTTGTGCAAGGTTCAACATTCGTTCTTCGATTGAACTTTAGTGCCAAAAATCCCCGCCTTCGGCAAGCGCCTGATCCGTTAGCAGTAATGGTAGGACGACCGTCAACACGACAATAAACAATGACAGAAATAACAAGAAATAGAACAATACGACCTTCGACAAGACTTGAAAAATCGAAGAGTTATAAAATTGACACCAAGACCGTTTCTCGGGGCGACATTTTGGTGGTTAACATTGACCACGAAACAAAACCATTTCGCAAATCATACAAGTTTAACGGTTCAGACGTTGCACATAAAGACAGTATCAGTTTTAGAGTAAATGACTACGGAACTTCAATCGACATCAGTTGGAGCGGTGCAACACCAATCGGAACTGTAACCTCAAAATCCGTAACGCCAGCGACAGTAACTAAACCATTGACAAAAAAAGTGGCTGACAAAGTTGTTTCTAAACCAATCACAGCAGACACAAAAACATCATTTGACCCAATTTCAAACGCTGACACGACAGTTTTGATTTTAGGGACTATGCCAGGTGACAAATCTCTTGAACTTGGCGAGTATTACGGACATCCAAGAAACAGATTTTGGAAAATCATTTCGACAATTACCGACAACGATTTACCACAAACCTACGCAGACAAAAAAGCACTTCTACTCAAAACTAAAATTGGAATTTGGGACGTAGCTCATAAGGCAAATAGAAAAGGTAGTCTTGACAGTGCAATTGAAGACGAAGCACCTAACGACTTGGACAGCTTTATCGCCAGACACAAAAATTTGAAAGTTATCGGTTTCAATGGAACAAAATCCCAAGTGTTTTTTGACAAGTATTTCGACAGAAAAAGTGGTTTAAAATATATTTCTTTACCAAGCACAAGTCCTGCAAACACAGGTATTGACTTTGACAACATTTGCAAACAATGGCGACAACTATTGACCAAATAATTGACGGACGACCGAGAACCACTACTGCTAAAGGGTTGGTTAAGCGAAGTTTTCCGTATATTAGTTTTGTTAAAACAGATGTTGAGAGGAAATCCCTCCGGGCTTCCCTCTCAACGGATCAGGCGCTTGCCGGAGTACAGCCCTTCGGGACTGTCCTCTAACACGCGCTTGGAGCAATGCTCCAGCACGTGCGCCAAGCGCCTGATCCGTTAGCGGTCAGCTTAGGACGACACAGCAATAACAAGAAAGCATATAATAAATTAAAAGACTATGTATTGCATCGAATGTGGGGCACAATCCCAGAACTGCCTTACGGT
>NZ_DCRG01000008.1:0-13967 GCF_002325125.1 Sphingobacterium sp. UBA1498 | reverse complement strand
TTGAGACAGCCTCTTTTTTATTTTTTTAGAAAATCCAAAAGCTTTTCCCGGGTTGAGCTAAATGATAAGGCATCCCCTACTTTCTCATAATTCTGTTTGTCCACACAAGTTGGATAAGCATATTTAGCAAAGGTGAGCTTATTATCATCCCGTATAAACAATTCCATTAAATCGGCAATTTCAGAAACACGAAGTTGCATATTTTGTAACTCCTGAGCAGCTAACGCGAGTTTATCCTGATCATTTTCTTTCTGATTCAACAGGTCATTCAATCGGTTAGAATCTGTTTTAAGGAATACTTCTTTATCCAGTTGACCATTTCCTTCATCTTTAGCATTTCCATGAGGACGATCTACACCATTACGATAAATTTCGGATTCCTCCGGCTGCCTGTGTTGATTATTGTTCCTGTCATGATCATAGCCATTCCGATTATAGGCCGGTGAATCGCCACGACTTTCCAATTGGCTATATGGCTCATCATACTGTTCATCCCTATATATATCCTGATTATCATAAAGTAAGTCGTTACGATAATTACCATTGCCATAACGATCAATAGGATTTATGGATTCTAAAATAATCCCCTTATTTCCTCTTCTGTTACTAACAGAAAACACAACGTCCATGAATTGCCCATTTCTATCGACAAGTTGTATTCCGGAACCATTTAATGTGCGGTGCTGACGATCGGCAAACACGATACGCAAATCATAACGCCTATTCTTCAAATGAGATACTTTGACACCCCTTGAAGCTCTATTATTATACAAAATGTCATTAATATAAAGAAAAAAAGGTACATCTGTAGAGTAGATATTTAATGTACCACCCAAAGGTCTGTATCGTTCCGCAAAACCAGCTGCTGCTACAGTCAGCAACAAGAACATACTTAGAATTTTTCTATACATAATCCTATTCTATTTATAATCTTTCGACTATAAAGAATCACAAAGGATTAAGAAAGCATAGAATTTAACGCTTTCGCCCAACACTCTTGTTCCGATATTTTTTATAAAGCTTTACAGCCATCATCAGCGCAATCGATAAAATTAACAGTCCCAAAACGCCAAATATCCAATTCAAGGCCGATTTTAAAACTACTGTAAAAACAATCGCGAATAGTAAAACTGTAGCGAGTTCGTTCCATAGCCTCAATTTTGTCGAAGACCAATTGGAAGACTCACTTTGTAATTGAAACATAATCCGCTGGCAGGAGAAATGATAAAGTATCAATCCTAAAACGAAGGTGAGTTTAACATGCATCCAGCCCATCTTCAGCAAACCCGGATTCATATAAAGCATAACTAGTGCTGCGACTACAGCGAGGTACATTGCTGGAGTGGTTATAATCCACCACAATTTGCTTTCCATTACAGTAAACTGCCTATGCAAAATGCCATATTCTTCTGCAGGCCTAGATTTAGCTTCCGTATGGTAGATAAATAGTCGGACAATATAGAACAATCCAGCCATCCAACACACTACAAAGATAATGTGAACAGCTTTTGCATATAAATAGATCATAATTACAAAATTAAGAAAAGTTAGGAGCAATTGTCACCAGCAACTATGATTTGTATAAATCTTACATCCAATATACAAAAATCGAATATCATCAGTTTCCGACCTGGTAAAAAAAACGACTTGCTTTCGCAAGTCGTTCTGTATATTTTAAGAGACCACAATTAATAGCGAAATTCTTTCACTACTTCAATGGCATATTTTACATTGTCAAATGGAATATCTGGCATTATACCATGCCCCAAGTTAAAGATAAACCCATTTTCACCTCGCATACGTTCAAAGAGTTCTGTAATCTTCCTTTTGATTACAGCCTTATCAGCATACAAAACAAATGGATCTAAATTTCCTTGTACAGCGATCCCCTGTGGTAGGGATTGCTTTATATTTTTTAAATCTGCATTCCAATCAATAGATATCACATCAGGCTGCGCTTCGACCATCATCGGTGCAAAAACAGACGATCCCTTGCAAAATGAAATAACTGGAATGTCTTGACGGTTTAATCTTGAAATAATCTGTTTATTATAATAATGTGAGAAATCACGGTAATCATTCCATGATAAGGCTAAAGCCCAACTATCAAATAATTGAATCGCATTAACACCAGCTTCGATCTGCATGTTCAGATAGTCAACAGTAACATCGGCGATCTTTTGAAGAATCATATGGGCCAGCTCCGGCTGATTATTCAACATCAATTTTGTTAACTTAAAATCTTTTGAAGATCCACCTTCGACCAAATAACTTAAAATTGTGAACGGTGCTCCTGCAAATCCAATCAAAGGAATACGCCTATCAAGACGTTGCTGAATCACCTTTATGGCATCAGCTACATATTGCAATCTATCCAAACAGTTAACGGATAAAGCTTCGGCATCCTTTACAGAACGAATAGGATTAGAAAAACGAGGTCCTACACCTTGTTCAAAAGAAAGATCGCCGCCCATTGCTTCGGCGGTTACTAAAATATCGGAAAATAAAATAGCAGCATCAATACCCAATAAATCAACCGGAAGCATAGTGACATCAGCGGCGATTTCGGGTGTTTTGCACATTTCCAGAAAGGAATATTTATTCTTGATATCCCAATATTCTTTCATAAAGCGCCCAGCTTGGCGCATCATCCACACAGGAGGTCTCTCTGTCTGCTGCGAGAATGCAGCCCTAATCAATAAGTCGTTTTGTAAAGTAGTACTCACTATAAATGTTTTGAAATTTCGTTTTCTATTTTTGTAATAATACTGTTCTGTCTAGCCGTCAGATGCAATTTATTGGCCACATCTGCATACGCTCTGGCTCTTTGGTAATCAAACTTTCGAAGTGCTATGTTTGCTAGATTAATCATAACCATGCCCTTTTCATTATCTTTTTTCCAAGGCAGACGTGATGCTAACTGGAAATGATATTCCGCCTCATCGACACGTTCTTCTTTCAGCGCAATATTTCCCATCATAAATTCATAGAAATTACGTCTACCTTTCCGCAGCGCGTCGGGGTTCTTAATTTCAGCCAACAATTTTTTTGCTTTCTCATAATCTTGCCTATGAAAAGCCTGTGTAGCCAAAAAAACAGACCCTTCTCTGAAATGGCTCCAAATCAAATAGCCTATTCCACCAGCTATCAGTACAGCAGTCTGATAATGACCTTGATATATGCCATAGCCCAAAAATAACGCGGCGATAAAAATAACGGCTATCCTAGCCTTAATTGTCATCATCTCTTATTACCTAGGCATTATTGTCGGTAAACTTATAACCAACACCGCGGATAGAATGAAAGTAAATTGGGTGTTTTTGATCCGGCTCGAAATATTTCCGGAAGGTCAGGATAAAATTATCGATTGTCCGAGTAGATGGGTAAACATCATAGTTCCACACGGTTTCCAATATTTGCTCCCTCGATACCGCCTCATTACGTCTTTCAATCAACAGCTTTAACAACATCGTTTCCTTTTTTGTCAAAGAAGTTATCGTACCATCCGCATGATGCAGTTCGTACGAATTGAAATAGATCGTTTTATCTCCTATTTGATAAGAATTTAGTTCTTTGAGATCATCAGGCTTCATGCCACGGCGAACTAGATTTCCAACACGCAGAATCAACTCTTCTAAGTTGAAAGGTTTCACCAAATAGTCATCTGCTCCTTTCTTAAGGCCGGTAATCCGATCCTCACTGCTATTTTTGGCAGTTAAAAACATAATAGGAACTTCTGTATTTTGCAGTCGAATAGTTTCAGCAACTTGAAATCCATCAATTTCCGGAATCATCACATCCAAGACAACCAAGTTGAAACGCTCCTCCTTGAAGACTTTTAGTGCTTTTTTTCCATCGGTAGCCGTAGTGACACGGTAACCTTCCATTTCGAGATTCAACTTGATAGCTTCTAACAAGTGTTCTTCATCTTCGACAAGTAATATTCTTTGTTTACTTTGCATTTCTTTCAAATGTTACTTCAAAAATACTCCCTTTAGGAGTGTTATCTTTAACTTTAATGGTCGCGTCGTGTTTCTGCAACACGGTTTTCACGATATATAACCCCAAACCTGTGCCTTTGGTTTTCCGTGTAGCCTCACTGCCCACCCGATAAAACTTATTAAAGATAAGCTTTTTCTCTTCATCGCTGATACCAATACCATGGTCAGCAACAGAAAAAATTATTTTACTATTCTCCGTATATAATTTCACATCCACCATAGCACATGCGGGTGAATACTTAATAGCATTTTCAATCAGGTTAGTCACCACATTACTAATCGCAAACTTATCAGCATGAATAATAATATCCGCTTCCAAATAAGGTTTCAAAACTTGTGAACTACACGAATTCTTTTGCAGCCTGTCAACGATCTGTTCTACCAAAGAAGTAAAATTAAAATCCTCTTTCGGCATACTATAATTGCGGCTATCCAATTTGGTGGTCATTAGCACATTTTCCACTAAATCATCCAAACGCTCGATATCCTTTAGTGAATTACGCAAGAATGTCTGCTGTTGTTCCTTATCCAAATCGCGCCTCAAAATCGTTTGAATATACAGTTTGACAGAAGCCAAGGGTGATTTCAGTTCATGTGTAATGGCTAAAAGAAAGTTTTGCTGTTGCTGCAATAATTTCTGCTCTCTTTCCACCAGTCGTTTTAGTCGCCATGCTCCCCATAGGAAAATAATTAGGAAGAAAATCCCTTCTCCAATGATCATGTTCTGCTTACTGGGGTCAAATCGAACGAACATCACCCCCCACCAGATCAATTGCATAACCGCATAAAACAATAGAAAATAAAAGAGTAACAGCGCTTTCTTCATGTGACAAAAATAGGTATTCAACTAGGTATTCGGAAATATCCGAAGGATTATGACACAAAGAAGAAAATTAACGGAGTCGCAACATTAATAATTCATTACAATATCCCTGATATATCTTCACTGCAACATGCTTTCTACCAATTTAACAATCAAATAACGGATACTCTTTCGTATTTCAGACGATTTTATTTTAGTTTTGCATATGTTTAATCAGGGAAAAAAAGACATTTTCTTCGATCTGGATCATACGATTTGGGATTTTGATAAAAATGCCGAAGAAAGTCTTCACGAGTTATATTTTAAATACAAGTTTGATCGCTTGTTTAATCAAGAGTCGTCCACCCGTTTTATAGAAACTTATACGATCAACAATCATCGGCTTTGGGGACTTTATCATCACGGAAAGATCTCAAAACCCGAGCTCAGGACAGCACGGTTTGCCGATACCTTTACAGAACTCGGTGTGGATCCCGAATTGTTTCCTGAGGAATTCGAATTAGAATATCTCGCCATCTGTCCCCAAAAAACAAATCTGTTCCCCAATGCTCATGAAACGCTGACCTATTTAAGTGACAGATATAATCTTCACTTAATATCCAATGGTTTTAAAGAAGCGTGTGAAACAAAATTGGAAAAAAGCGACTTAAGAAAATATTTCAAACATATTTTTATTTCAGAGGTAGTCGGCGTAAACAAACCGGATCCTAGAATATTTCAATTTGCCATGGCGACAGCCTTTGCGCAACCTCAGCTGTCATTGATGATTGGAGATAACCTTGATGCCGATATCCGTGGTGCGGTAAATGTTGGGATGGACGCCATTTTCTTTAACCCTACTAGCGCCGAAAAGCCGGAGGATGTCGACCATATGATTATCGATTTAAAAGAATTACAATCGATACTATAATAAATAAAAAAAGCAGCTTAAAGCTGCTTTTTTTATTTTAATACCTTTACGGTAATATTCTTAAACCATACATCGTTTCCATGGTCTTGGAGACCAATAAGCCCTGACTTACTATCGCCACCAACATTGCTCAACAATTCAAAAGCCAAAGGCCACTTTTCTTCACTGAATTTACTCTTTTGCAATAAATCAATCCATGACTTATCCCACAATGTATATTCTACAACTTTTACACCATTCTGAAAATGCTCTACCTTTCCATTGTTGACCCTGATCTTAACCTTATTCCACTCGCCATATGGTTTACCATTCTGTGGTTTGGCCGGGATCATATCATATAGTGATGTCGATTTTCGGTTTCCGTCAACACCCATTTTTGCATCAGGATGGTTTTCATTGTCTAAAACCTGACATTCTGGAGACGATATATATATCGGTTGTCCCTCAACCTCCTTGGCTAAAAAGAAAATTCCCGAATTTGCTCCTTTGGCAACTTTCCATTCCATTTCTAATTCGAAATTTTTGAAATCATGAGCAAAAATTAAATCTCCCCCATCTTCCTTTCCAAGATTAGCTTGGCTATCAAATTTGATTGCACCTTCATTAATCACCCATCGTTTAGGAACGACAGTCTTATCATAGCCTCTCCAGCCGTCCATAGAAGTACCATCAAAAATAACATAAGCTCCAGCCTTATTTTTTTTAAATTTCTTGATATCTACACGTGGTAAATCTAAAATTTTGTAAGCAGGAACTTCTTTCTTTGTTTGCCCTATGGCAGTATTTAAGTGTGCTGAAAAAGCAATCACCGATACCGCAAGAACTGTTTTTAATACCTTCATTCTTTTTAGTTTTAGGTTTGTTTTAAAATTAAATTTAAGCATTTGGGAGTACAAAGAGCAATATTTTTTAATATTCCTCTCCTTCCCCTACTTCATTTGTGTTTGACACCTTCTTCTTTGATTTGTTTAAATCTTGGCTACCAAACCGGTAGGAAAGCGACAAAGTAAACATTCTCTTCATCCAACGGTGTTCAAAATTAGAACTCAATTGTGGTGTCTCAGTAAAGCCCTGCATTTTCCGTGTATTAAATACATCTCTAACATTGAACATAATAGATGCCTTCTTATTTAGCACATCTTTTTTCAATGCCACATCAACACCTTTCATAGCGTTCATCTTTCCTTGTGCCATCACCCGCGAAGAGTTATATTCACCACGAACTTGAGCGGAAAACGTTGGCGTAAAACGGTAATTAGCCGTTAAGTTGGTATTGTATGCAAAACCATTGGATGCTTTAACATTATAAGCCTCATTCGCCTTAAAATTGATATTGATCAGATTAAGATTGAATGTAAAATCAAAATCCTTAGTCGCATTGACTTTAGAGATAAATTCAAATCCGGAGAGATTTCTACTTGTCAAGTTCTCCCATCGACTGTAGGTCACACTGCTCAAGGTGTCCACAAAATAAACATAAGGCTGCATCACCTCATTGGTATGATTGAAGTACGCAGAAGAAATCAAATTCACCTTACCAAAGGTTTTGGCAAAACTCAGCTCAAAGCCGTGAACATCTTCAGGCTTCAGATTGGGATTCCCCTGCCGTCTGTTCATGTCATCTGAAACATTCAAGAATGGATTGACTTGCCAACCTCTCGCTCGCTGAACTCTTCTAGAATAACTGAATTGAATTTTATCACCTTCATCACCAACATTGTATGTTAAAAATAAGGTTGGATATAGACGAAAGAAGTCTTGACTGGCCTTAGTTTCCTTGTCAATAACAGTTGGATCTTTTGAAAAGTAAGTAGAATTTAGGTTAAATTGCTCAGCACGCAAACCTACTTGATAACCTATTCTATCCGATAGTTTCCCTTGGTAGTTGGCATATAAGGCATGAACAGTAGACGTAAAATCAAAATCGTTGCTGATTCCATAGTCTGGCAGATAGCTACCATTAGCTACCGACAACGTATCCGAGAATTGAGTATCAAATGACTTTCTGATTTGCGAACGATAACCTGCCTCAAATTTACTCTCTTCTGAAAAAGGGAGCACATAATCCGCTTGTATATTGATATTTTTACCGTCTTCCGAACTGACATTATTTCGGCCTGTACTAGGTGTTCCAGAGGTAAACTCCTGTAAAAAAACATTTGTGCCATCTTCCTTATCGCGGCCATAGCTGGCATTAGCGGTCAGTTCTTCACCAGATCTCTTAAATTGATGTCTAAAATCCATTGTAAATTCATAGCCCAGATCATCCTCGAGTTGGCGAGAAGTTCTAGTGCTCGTGCCGGATAAGGTTGGGTGATTAAAATAACGGTACCATAAGTCCTCACCACGGTTATTATCCCTTATGCTCACATTACCAGAAAGGCTCAAGGAAGTTTTATCAGAAAGACTATAGTCCACTCCAGCTTTTATCGTATGACTATTACCTTTTCTTGATGATTCCGAATTATTTGATATCTGGCTATTGTTATTTTTAAAGATATTATCAACGGCACCGCTTCCAACCATATGGCGTTTGTTGAAATTATAAGATCCAAAATAATTAAACTTTTTATCCCTATAATTCAAGGTCAGTCCTGCCATGTAGTTATCATAAGACCCGGCAGAAGTATTGATAGAACCATTTAATCCGGTTCTGATATTCTTCTTTAAAACAATATTGATGATCCCAGTCTGTCCCTCAGCGTCGTATTTGGAAGAAGGATTGGTAATGACCTCAACTTTATCGATTGAATTAGCAGGTAGGCTTTGAAGCAACGAAGTCACATCACTTCCGGCTAAAGCGGACTCTCGGCCATCGATTAAAATTTTCACGCTACTCGACCCACGCAAACTGACAGATCCGTCCTGATCAACCTGTAGGGTTGGGACATTAGCTAATACATCAGTTGCAGTTCCGCCAGCACTTACCAAACTCTCACCTACATTGAACGTTTTACGGTCTATACCAATTTGCATGGCTGGAACCCTACCTTCAACAACCACTTCATTCAAGATATTACCTATGGACTTCAAAGCAATTCGGCCTAAATCTTTACTCTTTCCTCCTAAGACCTCTACAGCATCAATAGATTTTGCTTCATAGCCGACATAGGAAAAACGTATATTGTATTTACCGGGTTTAATATCAGATAACAAGAGAAATCCTTGGTCTACAGACTGTCCACCTTTCACAAAGGTATTATTTTTCGCATCCAGGAGTGTGGCACTCGCGGATAATATAGGCTTAGCGGTCGCGCTATCAACCAAAATAGCTTTAATTTGACCCGTTTGAGCAAAAAGAAAAACAGGTGAAAACAATAAAAATAAAAAAGATTTAAACGATTTAGCGTTAAACAACATGAGAGCTTCAGCTTAGTTTATAGTTATGATCTACAAAGAAAACTAAAACTTATAGACAAAACAGAAGCGTAACCATATTATTACGGTAACAAAAGAATGGCAAGTTACTCTACAGAGACAGTTAATCCTTCGGCTTTCAAAATTTTGCGATAAATTTCCATCTCCGTATAACTCCCTTCCAATACAGCACATTTTCCTTCGGTATGTACTTTCCAGGCAATCTTCTCGGCTTGCTTTTCGGTATATTGCAAATGATAAATCAAGCAGTGAATCACATGTTCAAACGTATTGGTTTCATCATTCCATAAAATGAGTCGATTAGACTCTTTGACAGAGGCTAAAATCTCTTCTAACGTAAAGGTTTCTTCAGCAGTTTGGGTACCCATGCTGCAAAAATAGAATATTTTTTTCTAAATTAACGACATTATAAAAGGGAAGAATACAATCAATTAGCAGAATTTATTATGTTACAGTCAAAAATTGCCGGAATCGGCTATTACGTTCCAAAAAACGTTTATACCAATAATGATCTTACACGCTTTATGGATACCAGTGACGAATGGATTCAGGAACGAACAGGAATTAAAGAACGTAGATATGCTGACAGAATCGGTGAGACCACCACAACAATGGGAGTCGAAGCGGCTAAAATTGCTATAGAACGTGCCCAAATTACCCCTCAGGATGTTGATTTTATCATCTTCGCAACACTATCCCCAGATTATTATTTCCCGGGCTGTGCGGTTTTACTACAAAGGGAAATGGGGATGAATGAGGTTGGCGCACTGGATGTCAGAAACCAATGTTCGGGATTTATATATGCCCTCTCTATAGCCGACCAATTTGTAAAAACAGGTATGTATAAAAATGTGCTGGTCGTCGGCTCAGAAAAACATTCTTTTGCCCTCGACTTTTCAACCAGGGGACGAGCCGTTTCCGTAATTTTTGGCGATGGTGCAGGAGCGGTCGTTGTGCAACCAACAGCGGAAGATGGCAAAGGTATACTGAGTACACATTTACATTCAGACGGAGCAGAAGCCGAAAAGCTAGCTATGTATTACCCGGGGGCATCCAGCGGAATATGGCTGGATGAAATGCCCAAATGGCCCGAGCAGGAATTAGGAGGATTATTGATGACCAAAGAGATGCTCGAAGACGGGACAGCATTTCCAAATATGGATGGACAGGCTGTTTTCAAGAAAGCTGTTGTCAAATTTCCTGAAGTAATTCAAGAGGCATTGGAAAAAAATAATTTAAAAACCAATGATATCGATTTATTGATTCCGCATCAGGCCAATCTTCGTATTTCTCAATTTGTACAGAAAACACTTGGATTAAGGGAAGATCAGGTATTCAACAATATTCAGAAATATGGCAATACCACTGCAGCCTCTGTGCCGATAGCACTATGCGAGGCTTGGGAAGAAGGAAAAATTAAAAATGGTGATCTTATCTGTCTGGCCGCCTTTGGAGCAGGATTTACATGGGGATCAGCCTTAATTCGATGGTAATTTAGTTCAAAAAAAAGGTGCTGATCATAAGATCAGCACCTTTTTTTTGTTTTTACCCGAATAAAAACTATCCGTTTGATAAAGCAGCGGCCCCTGATACGATCTCTGTCAGTTCTGTTGTAATTGCTGCTTGACGTGCCTGGTTATACGATAGCTTCAATGATTTTAATAAATCACCTGCATTTTCTGTCGCTTTATCCATCGCTGTCATACGTGCTCCATGTTCCGAAGCATTTGAATCCAAAACAGCTTTGTATAATTGAATTTTGATTGCTTTAGGAATCAACTCTTCGATAATCTTCTCTTTGGAAGGCTCGATGATATAATCCACCTCAGCTTCTATTTTTGCTTTATGCGTATGTTGTTTGTATTCCTGAGCTGGTGGTATTAAAGGTAAAATCTGCTCCGCTGTCAGCTCTTGAACTGCAGCATTTTTAAACTGGTTGTACACCACTTCAACACGGTCAAAATTACCTTCTTTAAATTGTTCCATGATAAATTCAGTCACCACGGATACCCCACCAAAATTTAAATCAGAAAACAAATCAGAGTGATTAGCTACCACATTAAAGTTACGCTTCGAAAAGAAATCATAACCTTTCTTACCAATACCAATGATACTCAAATTTCCTTTTGCATGTTGCTCGGCATATTTGTTAGCGATCAAGTTATTAGTTGCTTTGATAACATTTGCGTTGAATGCTCCAGCCAAACCTCTGTTAGAAGAAACAACAACGATCAACACCTTATTTGGCTCGCGATCTACAGTAAACGGAGAATTACTTCCCTCCACGCTTGCAGAAACATCCGCCAAAATATCTCTTAGTTTATTCGCATATGGGCGCAATTGTAAGATAGCGTTAGTAGCGCGCTTCAATTTAGCAGCCGAAACCATCTTCATAGCTTTTGTAATCTGCTGCGTTGATGATACGGAGGTAATCCGGTTTCTTACTTCTTTTAAATTTGCCATATTTGTTTTAAGTATTAAGTACCTAGTATTGAGTATCGAGCCTTGTCAATAGACTCAATACCAAATACTCATTACTATTAATATTTTGATGCTAAATCCTTAGCTACTGTTTCTAATACTGCAGTTAATTCATCAGAGAACTTACCAGCTTTAAATGCTGACAACACTTCTGGATGACGTTGTTCCAATTGTGTTAAGAACTCCTCTTCAAATTCTCTAACCTTATTTACAGGAACATTACGCAATAAACCCTTAGTTCCGATGTATATGATCGCAACTTGTTTCTCTACGGAAACTGGAGAGTATTGACCTTGTTTTAAGATTTCAACATTACGAACCCCTTTGTCTAACACAGCTTTTGTAGCAGCATCTAAATCAGAACCAAACTTAGCAAAAGCTTCCAATTCACGGTACTGCGCTTGATCTAACTTTAAAGTACCTGATACTTTCTTCATCGGTTTGATCTGTGCGTTACCACCTACACGAGATACAGAGATACCTACGTTGATCGCTGGACGGATACCTGCGTTAAACAAGTTAGACTCCAAGAAGATCTGACCATCTGTAATTGAAATTACGTTGGTTGGGATATAAGCAGAAACGTCACCCGCTTGTGTTTCGATGATCGGAAGCGCAGTCAATGAACCACCACCTTTCACCAAATGTTTGATTGATTCTGGTAAATCGTTCATGTTGCGTGCGATATCATCCGAAGAGTTGATTTTCGCTGCACGCTCCAACAAACGGCTGTGTAGATAAAATACGTCACCAGGGTAGGCTTCGCGGCCCGGTGGACGACGCAACAATAATGAAACCTCGCGGTAAGCTACAGCTTGTTTAGACAAATCATCATAAACGATCAATGCCGGACGGCCTGTATCACGGAAAAATTCGCCGATAGCAGCACCTGCCATTGGCGCATAGAATTGAAGTGGAGCAGGATCAGCAGCAGATGCAGCAACAACTACTGTATAAGCCATCGCACCTCTTTCCTCCAATGTCCGCACGATATTCGCAACGGTAGAATTCTTTTGACCTACGGCAACGTAGATACAGAATACAGGTTGCCCTGCATCATAGAATTCTTTTTGGTTCAAGATTGTATCAATACAAACAGCAGTTTTACCTGTTTGACGGTCACCAATAACCAACTCACGTTGACCACGACCAACTGGAATCATCGCATCAATCGCTTTAATACCTGTTTGTAATGGTTCAGTTACTGGCTGACGGTAGATAACACCTGGAGCTTTACGCTCAATAGGCATTTCATACAAATCACCTTGAATAGGTCCTTTACCATCAATTGGTTGACCTAAAGTATTTACAACACGTCCCAACAAGCCTTCACCAACTTTGATGGATGCAATACGGTTAGTACGTTTAATAGTATCTCCTTCTTTGATTTCATCAGAAGGACCTAAAAGTACAACACCGACGTTGTCTTCTTCCAAGTTTAATACAATACCTTGTAATCCGTTATCAAATTCAACCAACTCACCGGACTGAACTTTAGTTAAGCCGTAAATACGAGCAATACCGTCACCTACAGCAAGTACGGTACCCACTTCCTCTAGTTCGGCTTCTGATTTAAAGCCCGACAATTGTTCTCTTAGAATTGCCGAAACTTCATCTGGTCTTACCTCTATCATTTTAATTATTATAAGGGGTTTTTTGATTTATTTTACTTCAAGTATCAGAACAAATTAATTATTCTGATTCAAATATCTTTCCAATTTATTCAACTTACCAGCAATACTTGCATCAATTTGGCGATCACCAATATTGACTACAAATCCACCGATCAAACTATGATCAACTTTATTGATCAATATCACTTGAGCGTTGGTTTCTTTAGCAAGTACATCTTTCATCGCTGCCAAATTAGCTTCAGAAAGTGGTGCTGCAGATGTAACTGTAGCTTTCACAATTCCTTTTACCTCATTATACTCACGAATAAATTCTTGAGCAGTGGCATATACAATCTCGCCACGACCTTTATTGATCATGATCTTAAAGAACGCCAAGATATTTGGATTGATCTTATCTTTAAATAGCGCATCCAATATGTTTTTCTTCTTGTCCAAAGGAACAATAGGATTGGCCAAAACAGCTTGCAATTCGGTACTGGATTTCAAAACCGCAATGAATGAATCCATATCGGTCTTGATTGTTTCCAGTGAGCCTTGCTCGCCTGCCAAGTCAATTAATGCCTTCGCATATCTCGATGCTACTTTAAATACTGACATAATTCTATTTCGTAATTTGAGTGACCGGATTAGTTCAATTTAACGTCATTAAGCAAATCTGCAACTAAAGCTTCTTGCTTTCCTTGGTCCTCAAATTCTTTGTTTAACACTTTACGAGCAATATCCAAAGACAAAGAAGAAAC
>NZ_DCRG01000015.1:0-27676 GCF_002325125.1 Sphingobacterium sp. UBA1498 | reverse complement strand
AGCACAAAATCTAAGGAAAAAAGCAGCTTTAAAAGCTACTTTTTTGTTCTTTTTCTTCCCAAATGGCCAGTTCTGTGAAATAATCAACAAACAACTCACAAATCTATCGCATAGCCATATTTAATAAAAAAGCTGCCTCAATAAATTTGAGACAGCTTCTTTGTCTTATATTGAATTAAATAGACTAACGTGTACCCCCAGCCCACCAAACATTTTCAGTGTAGACATATTGTCCGTCGCCGTATGCTGCCTGAACATTTGGATTTGTTGTTGTATCGTCATTACCGTATGGTAAACGTAAAGGGAATTTACCAGGATTTTTAAGATCAATCCAGTTTTCGCCCAATGCTTTCCAAAGACGAATATTGTTGTACATTTCCGTAGATTCGCCAGACGCACCAAAGAAAGCTAGGTATTTTTGATTAGCGATCTCTTTTAATGGATTTGAAGCGAATAATGGTTTTACGCTATTTTCAAAATAAGAATCAATATTTGCATCTGTTATATCAGCTGATGTTTCCGTTATAGTACCATTGGCTAAAACAGTAGGCGCAACAAAAGCAGCATTTACAGAATTTTCAGAATTTTTAATAGCAGCTGTAACAGCAGCCTTTAATATCGGTTCAATCGATGAAGATCCTTTTCCTAATCTCTGCATTGCTTCAGCTTTAAGGAATAATAATTCATGATAACTTAAAAGCTGAGTAGAAGCGGTTTGGGAAAAAACAAAAGTAGAAGTTAAATAATGATATTGAACCTGTTCATTCTCACCATTTGGAGCCAGCAACTTATAAGAAGCGCTAGATGACGTCAGATCATTAACCTGAACCCAATCTGCTGTCATAAAGTTCCTTTTCAAACGTGGATCATTTCTAGATATCATTTTATCGGCAATACTTTTGCTCGCTGCCAATCCATCTCTTGACCATTGAAAATCAAACAATGGGTTCAGATTAGTTGTTCCATATTGATTAAAGGCCGCCTGCTCACTTGCATTTTGAAATGATTTATCGACATCCGATATAACATTATTCAACGCTGCAGTCTTATCAGACGTTACTTTTAAAAGACGCATTGCATATCTCGCTTTCAGTCCATAAGCAAACTTTAACCATTTTGCACCACTGCCACCATACAATAAATCTTGTCCAGCGGGGCCTCCAGAGCCATGTGTATCGCCCTTAGGAAGATTCTCAATTGCCTCATCCAAATAGGCGATGACTTGATTATATAAATCTTCTTGTTTATCCAATTTTGGATTTTTAATCTCTAATGGCTTAAACCCTTCTGAATATGGTGCATCACCAAACATATCTGTCAACAACGCCAAATTGTATGCCGCCATTACTTGTCCCATACCCAAAGTGGTATAATTACCTTCTTGCTTTCCGCCAGCAGAACATTTTTCAATCACCAAACGTGCATCTCTCAATGCTGAATAAACATTACCCCAAACATTGTTAAAAGTTGATGCTCTTGTTGGTTCGTTAGCACGGTGTTCGGCATTCCATAATTGATTATGTGTACCAACTTCATGTTCAACATAAGTGGATAAATAGGTATTAAAATCTCCACCAACATTGGAAAAAGCAGTTTTTGTGATAACATCAGTTAAAATGAATTTTGCCTGAACATCCGTCGGGTTATTTACATTTTCGTTTACCCTATCCATCGCATCCTCTGAACAGGATGTAAAGACCAATGGCGAAGCCAGTAGACCCATTGCCATTAATCCAACTATATTTAATTTCAATTTCATGATACTAATTCTAGAATTTAATATTTACACCAAGACCATAACTGGAAGTTCCAGGTAGAGAGAAACGCTCAAATGCCCCTGACATGTTAGTATTACCTTGAGAAACTTCTGGATCATACCCCTTTAATTCTGACCAAAGAATAATATTGCGTGCAAATGCGTTTACGTCAACTTTAATCTTCGAGTTTTGGTATACTGGATATCCAACCGCTACTTCACGCAATTTCACGAACGATGTTCCGAATATTGATGATTCTGAAATACTATTTTTTGCATTGAAATAATCAAATGCATTGGACGGATCGATCACAATATCATTTTTCTCGTACACCCCAGGAGAAACTTCTTTAACAGCAGGAACTTCGAACATAAATCCATCACCACCTCGGAAATCAGCTGATTTTTGAGTCACTCCATAGTAGTCCAAGATTCCAGCGGTACCATGATACATTTGTCCTCCATGTTTCCAATCTAGCACTGCAGAAAGTCTAATTTTTTTGTATTCAAAGTTGGTATTAAACCCTAAGTTAAAATCAGGTGAGACCTTACCAATAACCTTTTCCTCTCCAGCCTGTGGCATACCATCCGCATCCACCACAATTTGTCCAGCAGCATTTCTTAAATAAGATACACCGTAAATAACTGGGAATTTTTCTCCAATTCCTGCACGGACTTGGGGTTCAACGAAACCACCCATAAAAATACTATTAACACCTTCTGCCAATTCATCTACGTAGTTATCGATCTTAGTAAAGTTAAAAGCAAAATCCCATTTAAAATCGCCTGAGCGATATGGAGCAACGGCCAATGTTACCTCATGCGCATTAGTATGGATTTTACCGCCATTAGTTACAAGGCTCGAGTATCCAGTCGAAGCAGCTAATGGTACTTCAAAGATTTGGTCTTTTACATTTTGACGAGAGAATGTATAATTTAAATTGATTAAACCATTCCAGAAAGTCAAATCTGTACCCACCTCTATTGCTTGCGTATTTTGCGGTTTTAAATTTGGATCATATACAACAGTATATGGAGTATATGAAGTTATACCATCACTATTGATCGGATAGATTATAGGTGTCCCACTTGAAAATCCACCTCCATAGGTAGGTTTTGCATAGTAGCTTTCGTAATAATCTCCTGCTTGACCAACTTCTGCATAGGATGCACGTAATTTACCCATAGTCAAAACCGAGTTCTTAACTGCATCTAGTTCTGTGAAGACAAAACCTGCTGAAACAGATGGATAGAAGAATGAGCGATTATTACGAGGCATAGAAGAAACGATATCATTACGTCCTGTAGCATTCAAAAACAGCATGTTTTTATATGCCAAAGCTAAACTTCCAAAAGTACCGAAAGTACGTGTATTTCTTAAACTTTGACTTGCCGTAACCGAAGAAGCATTATTGATATTATTCCATTCTGGAAAGTTGAAATTCATACCATAGGCATAATCTTGTCTGCGATTACGATTTACGATCTCATTACCAACCATCGCATCAAAAACCAAATCGTCATTGATCTTCCAATTATACGAAGCCGTTGCTAAAGAGTTTAATTCCGTCACAGAATAATGGTAATTCTCTACTTCACCTCTACCATTTGCATGGCCATACCCCCAAAGATCAGTATAATTTGTCGTATAGGAATCCACCCCTAGTTGATACTTTAACGTTAGCTTCTGGTTATCGGTGAGGTTAGTCGCATATTGAGCAAAGCCATTACCAAAAAATCGCTGGTTGTCTTCTGAAAACTTATTATTATCGACAGCCCAATAAACGCCATCAAATCCACCAGTGGTACGATATGTATTTTGTTTGGTCGGATTATTCAAATAAGAACTAGGAATTCCCCCTAAATCATAAGATGCTGGGGCACCATACAATGTAGCGATAATACCATTATTTGCACCTGTCTGTTTTGTAATTTTAGAATGTATAAAATTACCAGTAAATCCTGTGGTAAATTTATCCGATAATTTAGCTTCGCCAGATAGCTTAGCCGTATAGCGATCCATGCCTGTAGAAGGAACAATACCATTTGCATTCGTCGCACCTAAAGACATCGCGTAACTACCTTTCTCAAATCCTTGCATAATATTCAAAGAGTTGTTAAAGGTATTTCCTACGTTGAAGAAATCTTTGGCATTATTATAGGCTTGTGGAGTAGCCCAAGGGTCTAAACCAGCATTTGCGCGCTGAGTAACATAGTATTGACCTTCATGTAACCCATACTGCTTGGTAAAGGCATTATCTTTGTTACCACCATATGTCGCATCGTTTGCCAACTCTTCTATCCTTGGCCCCCAAGAAGTAGATGCCATTGGAGCATATTTACCTCCAGATCCTTGAGCATAGGTTGTTTGGAAATCTGGCAAAACGGAAACCTTATCAAACGAAACATTGGAATTGTATGAAATTTGCGGCTTCCCTTGTTTTCCTTTTCCGCTTTTTGTCGTGATAATGATAACACCATTGGAGGCTCGCATACCATACAAAGCAGAGGCTGCCTGTCCCTTTAGAATATTGATGCTCTCAATATCATTAGGATCTATATCTAAACCTTTATTAGCATAATCAGAACCGGTCACACCATTTCCTGTTGAGACATCAGAAGTTGACGCTATCGGCATTCCATCAACTACATATAATGGTGAGTTATTTCCAGTAAATGAACGCGCTCCGCGGATTGTAATATTAGCAGAAGCGCCAGGCATCCCTGATGAAGGTGTAACTTGTACCCCTGATACTTTTCCTTGTATTGCTGTAGCCAAATTACTATTAGCAGCCTCTGTCAACTTATCCCCTTTTACTTCTTGTGTTGCATAACTTAAGGCTCGTTTTTGACGAGACTGTCCCATCGCTGTGACAACAACCTCTTCCAATGCATTGCTATGATTCTCTAAAGAAACATTGAACACCGTGTTGTTGTTATTCACAATAATGGTTTTATCATCAAAACCAACGGAACGGAATACAATAACCTTGCCTGCAGGCACATTCAATGAATAATTACCGTCAGCATCAGTCTGTGTAGCCTGATTAGTACCTTGTACAACTACTGTTACCCCTGGTATAGCTTTACCGTCAGCAGATGTAACACGACCACTAATCTTTTTTTCCTGAGCGAATGCGACCGAAGTCAGAATCATTCCGCCAACAAGAAAACTTAGTAATGTTTGTTTCATGTTTTAGTTAGTTAATTTTATTAATTTTTCTAATCCTATATATTGATATAAATTATATCCGTTAATACAACTGTCTAAACATAAATTGTGTAGACAATAAAACAGCAGCCTATCAAATAGACCATTGCAGTTCATTTTTTAACAGTTGAAAATATTATTGAAAAGCAGCCCTAGGTAGATGTAGGGCAATTCTTAGATAAATATCCAGCTGTAAATTTGCTCTTTTCAGCATTTACAGTAAATAATAGTTAGTGCGATTTTTATTAGCGGTGTCAAATATAGAAAGCACAAGTTGTTTTTACAAGTTTTTTAACATAATCCATCTAAATCAGTAAATACCGCAATAATTGGAAGTCAAATTTGCAAATTGTCACAAAAGAATCATTTTAGAATAAAAACTCATCAAAGCATTTTTAAACAGAATTTAATACGGAATCCAATATATTTAACAAAACATTAACAATGCCACAAGAAATCTTTGAGACATCATTCTTTTCATCGCGGAATCAAAAAGAGCATTAATTTATAATGATTCTAAACATATATTGGCAGAATGATAACCAAACTTTCATGACTTTATATCGATCCGCAACATGAAAAAGAACAAAAAATTTCGTCTGATCGATAGCACTTTAAAATCAAAAAAGACGCTCTACCTTCTCAGGCTGAGCGTCTTTCAGTTTGTATGAAATAAGTCCAGAGACGACTTATTTATTGATATTTAATCAATATACTCAAACTTAGTGTAAGGCACCAAAACTGCCGGAATCTTAATTCCTTTTTCAGTTTGATTATTCTCTAATATCGCAGCTACAATACGTGGCAAAGCCAATGCAGATCCATTTAGAGTATGTGCCAGCTGCATCTTGCCTTCCGAATTTTTAAAGCGCACTTTCAAACGATTCGCTTGGTAAGTTTCAAAATTGGAGACGGAAGAAACTTCCAACCAACGTTTCTGCGCAGAACTATACACTTCCATATCATAAGTCAATGCAGAAGTAAAACTCATATCTCCACCACATAAACGTAATACGCGGTAAGGCAACTCTAATTTCTGCAACAGTCCTTGTACATATAAACTCATCTCTTCCAGCACTTCATACGACCTTTCGGGATGTACAATCTGCACCGTCTCTACTTTGTCAAATTGATGCAAACGATTTAATCCACGTACATGTGCTCCGTAAGAACCCGCTTCCCGACGGAAACATGGTGTATAAGCGCAATGTTTTATTGGAAACTGGGCCTCTTTTACAATTTCGTCTCTATAAATATTAGTAACCGGAACCTCAGCTGTAGGGATCAAATAGAGATTGTCATTACCAACATAGTACATCTGTCCTTCTTTATCCGGCAATTGCCCCGTGGCAAATGCAGAATCTTCATTCACCAAAATTGGCACCTGAACTTCTTCGTATCCTTCTTCGGCAGCCTGATCCAAAAAGAAATTGATCAATGCACGCTGCAATTTAGCCCCTTTGCCTTTATAGATGGGAAAACCGGCTCCAGCAACTTTTACGCCAAGCTCTAAATCAACAATACCGTATTTGTTCAACAATTCCCAATGGGGCAATGCCTCCTCTGGCAACGCAGGGATTTCGCCATGGGTCAAAACAACTTCGTTATCGTCTGCACTTAAACCGGCCGGAACGGATTGATGTGGTAAATTGGGCAATTGTACGATCTTCTCATTCAATTCTGCCTCAATTGTACCCAATTGATCTAAAAGTTGCTTTACTTGCTCTTTATATCCCGAGGATTTGGATTTGACGGTTTCAGCTTCTTCTTTTTTTCCTTGCCGCATCAGATCTCCAATCTGCTTCGCTGCCGCATTAGCCTCTGCCGAAAGTGCGTCTGATTCCGATTGGATCCTACGGCGTTCTTCATCTAAACTGATGATTTCGTCGACCAATCCAATTTCCTTGAAATGCTTGACAGCTAATCTTTCGATCACCGTATCCCTGTTCTCACGGATATAATTTAATTGCAACATAATATAAATGTGTTATTTAAAATAGTGAACAAACTTAGATAAATTTGCCTTTATTTACAAGCTATTTTATTCCCACAACACCTTTAGAAAGGCTTTTTGAACCTATATTATGCGCTTTACTAAGCAATAGTCACCTCATCACACAAATAAACATCCTGAATGGCGTGAAGCAGCGCTACACCTTCCTGCATCGGTTTTTGAAAGGCTTTACGACCAGATATCAAACCAGTTCCGCCAGCGCGCTTATTGATAACTGCTGTTTTTACAGCTTCTTGGATGTCATTCTGTCCCGAAGCCCCGCCAGAATTGATCAAGCCCGCCCTGCCGGCAAAGCAATTGAGTACTTGGTAGCGGCATAGGTCAATAGGATGGTCGGAAGAAAGCTGTGTATACATACGTTCATCCAACTTCCCATAACTGCTTTTACCCATATTCAACGCTTTGAATCCGCCATTTAATTCGGGTAATTTTTGCTTAATAATATCGGCTTTGATGGTTACCCCCAAGTGATTGGCCTGTCCGGTCAGATCTGCTGCTAAGTGGTAATCTTTATCTCCGACCTTGAAAGCCGAATTACGCAAATAACACCATAGTACCGTCGCCATCCCCAAGGAATGTGCTTCCTCAAATGCTTTTGCTACTTCAATAATCTGCCGGTCTGATTCTTCAGATCCAAAATATATGGTTGCCCCTACCGCAACAGCACCCATATTCCAGGCTTCGCGAATTGTTCCGTACAAGATTTGGTCTGCGCGATTGGGATAAGTCAACAATTCATTATGATTGATTTTAACCAAAAACGGAATCTTGTGTGCATACTTTCGGGCAACAGCTCCTAATACACCAAAAGTAGAAGCCACAGCGTTGCAATTTCCTTCCAAAGCTAGCTTAACAATATTCTCTGGATCAAAATACTGTGGATTTGGCGCAAAAGACGCTCCGGCACTGTGTTCAATACCTTGGTCCACGGGCAATATTGACAGATACCCCGTATTGGCTAAACGGCCCGTTCCAAAAAGTTGTCCCAAACTTCTTAAAACTTGTGGACTACGATCACTTGAATTGTATACTTGGTCAATAAATGTTGACTGCGGAAGATGAAGCATTGTTTTGGAAACTGCAGGTTGATCAAAATCTAACAGATAACTCGCTTCAGTACCTAGATGGGCCTGTATTTTTTCGATGTATTGCATAATTTATTTAAAATAACGTGATGGAGTTTACTCTAATCTTTAAAATAAAACTTCAAAAAGCACAGAATGTTTTAGCGCATGTTATATAGTAAAAAAAACTTAACTTTGACCATGTTATATTTAGTTCCAACACCTATTGGCAATCTGGAGGACATGACGTTCCGTGCGGTCAATGTCCTAAAAGAAGTGGACCTCATCTTAGCAGAGGATACAAGGACCAGTGCTCCGCTTTTAAAACATTTTGGAATCGACAAAAAAGTATTTGCGCACCATCAGCACAATGAACATAAAGCGGTCTCGGAAATCATTAAATTCTTAAAAGAGGGACAAAACATTGCTTTGATTTCAGACGCTGGAACACCGGCTATCTCGGATCCGGGATTCTTACTGGTACGCGAGGCCATCAAAGAAGGACTGGAGGTACAGTGCTTGCCCGGAGCAACTGCTTTCGTGCCAGCGCTTGTCAATTCGGGGCTTCCCAACGACCGCTTTTGTTTTGAAGGTTTTCTGCCGGTGAAAAAAGGAAGACAAACGCGCTTAAAAACCCTAGCAGAAGAAAAACGAACGATGATCTTTTATGAGTCACCGCATCGTATATTAAAAACAATAGAGGAATTTATCACAGTTTTTGGAGCTGAAAGACAAGCTTCGATATCTCGGGAATTGAGCAAACTCTACGAAGAGAATGTGCGCGGAACATTAACTGATTTAAAATTACACTTTGAAAACAATCCGATTAAAGGAGAATTTGTATTTTGTGTAGCAGGATTGGAATAAATTTTAACAATCTTTATGTAATTAAAAAGTATTTGACATGAACATGGAACAATTTGCACAGGATGGGCAGGACATAAAAATCATCGAAAAATTGGTTACTAAAGTCCAGGATATGCTTACTCCAGGAGAAAAAATAGATTATATCGCAGTTCAAAAGAAACCTGCAGTGACTATATTACCGGATAGTATTACCATCAGTAATAAGCGCATATTTATGTGCGAGTTTACTAAATTGGGCTTGGCTACTGATTTCGAAATTTTCGGCTGGCAAGATATCAAAGATATTGCTTTCAAAGAGGAAATCTTCGGTTCGAAAGTGACTGTTATTCCTTTTACTGGGGAGAATTTGAGCATAGACTATATCCCTAAAGTTCAGGCCAGAAAATTGTATCAATATATTAAAGCGGCACTTGAAAATTATAAAAAAGCTGAGTTGGCCGCTGAAAAGGAGAAAATAGTGATTGCTCCAACTGTCGCAAAAGAAGTGGTTATCGAACGGCCAGAAAGTAATATACCGGTTCAGCCAGCGGTTACTTCGCCTGCCCCATCCGCACCACAATCTTATGGTTCGGCTCAGCCAACTTCGTCAGCGCCAGTTCAGGCACAGCAACCGATCGGATCCACCCCTACTGTTCCTTCAGTTTCGGCAGCTCCTATCTCACCT
The DNA here is from genome assembly GCF_002325125.1 of Sphingobacterium sp. UBA1498. Taxonomy (NCBI): domain Bacteria; kingdom Pseudomonadati; phylum Bacteroidota; class Sphingobacteriia; order Sphingobacteriales; family Sphingobacteriaceae; genus Sphingobacterium; species Sphingobacterium sp. UBA1498. Next base: position 18,100 of record NZ_DCRG01000015.1, on the reverse strand, counting down.
GCTGCGGCAAAGGAAGAGGAGGACGATGAAATTACCTTAAAGCTCAAAAAATTAAAAACGCTCTTCGATAAACAATTAATTACCCAAGAGGAATACGAGAGTAAAAAGAGAGAAGTTTTATCCAGTTTATAATTATAAATGGAAGAAAATATATTGTGAAAAATAACTATCTACTGGCACTTTTAAGTGCCTTTTTATTGTGGCTGGGCTGGCCTCCGATACCCTATTCCAGTCCCTTGTTATTTATTGGATTTGTTCCTTTGCTGATTGCTGTAGAGAACATTATCCGCAATGAAACATTCCAAAAGAAAGGCCGAAAAGTATTCCTTACCGCGGGCCTAACTGCGGTAGTTTGGAATACAGCCTCGATTTATTGGGTATATAATTCTATATCGGCAGTTATGCCATCCTTTGCAGCTGTAATTATAAGTCTGATACCTTTTTGCTTAGGCGCAACATTAATGGCGGTGGCTTTCTGGCTATATGGGCAACTACGACGCAAAACAAACATAATGCTATCCCTTTTCGGATTAATGGGATTTTGGATAAGCTACGAATTTCTACATGAATCCTGGGATTTAGCTTTCCCCTGGATGACATTAGGAAATGGTTTCGCCAGTTTCCACCAATTGGTGCAATGGTATGAAATCACGGGAGTCTACGGTGGAACCATATGGATCTGGCTGGTGAACATCTTGGTATTTACACTTTACTTAAATCGGAAGAGATTTTATCCGATCAAACGTAAAATAGTTCCAATTGCTGTATTAACCGCAGTGTTACTAATCCCCAGCACCTACTCGCTGATACGTTACGTTAACTATGAAGAATATCAGAATCCCGCACAAATCGTCGTTGTTCAGCCCAATATTGACCCTTATATTAAATTCAATATAAGCCCTGAAGAGCAATTAAACACATTATTCTCCTTATCAAATTCGGTCGCTAAACCCAATACCGAGTTTTTTATCTGGCCTGAAACTGCGCTATCGCAAAACGGCGATTTCGATGAGGAGAACTTTAGGGAAACCTATTCTTACCAGCGCATCTTAAAATTTTTAGATCAGTATAAAAATGGCAATGTACTTTCAGGTATTGAAAGCTATCAGCTGTACAACGATGCCAAAACGCCAACTGCACGCGAAATAGCTCCTCATGTTTATCAAGATAATTTCAATGCCGCGACATTGATCGATTACTCTTCCAAACTACAGTTTTATCATAAGTCCAAGCTCGTTCCGGGGGTAGAACAAATGCCTTTTGGTGCAGCCATGAACATCTTAAAACCTTTATTTAAAGCATTCGGCGGCACTACGGGAGGCTATGGAAAACAGGCCGAACCATCGGTATTTTATGCGCAAAGTGGCATTGGTGCCGCACCGGTCATCTGTTACGAATCCATTTGGGGCAATTATGTTGCTAAGTATGTCAAAAAAGGAGCCCAGTTTATTGCGATCATTACCAATGATGGCTGGTGGGGAAATACTTCGGGCAAAGACCAACATTTACAGTATGCTAAACTACGTGCGATTGAAAACAGACGATGGGTGGCTCGCTCTGCCAACACAGGGATTTCTGGCTTTATTAATCAACGGGGAGATATTGTGCAACAGACCAAATGGTGGCAGCCTGCGGCCCTCAATCAGGAAATTAATTTAAATGAAGAAATTACTTTCTATACGCAAGCAGGTGATATTGCCGCTTATTTGGGTTTGGCGATCGCATTAGGAGGAATTTTGATCCTGATCGTGGTCAGACGAAAAAAGGAACTCAGAAAAGAAAAATTCCCATCTCATACGCTCCAGGGCAAAAGGATCTAATTCTTAGAAACCGCAGTACTCAGGCACCTACCAGCGATAATTAGGAAATTAAAATGATAAAAATAAGTGATTTGATACCTGTAATTTACTTGAGAGATTTGTAATTTTGCCGCATGCAAGTATATTTTGATAATGCTGCGACTACAGCCTTAGATCCTGAAGTAATAAAAGTAATGATCGATGTGATGGAAAATAACTTTGGTAATCCATCCTCAATCCATAGTCACGGACGACAAGTAAAGACAATTGTAGAAAAAGCACGTAAAACGATTGCCAATTTGCTTCATGTGTCTCCTGCAGAGATATTTTTTACATCGGGTGGAACGGAAGCAGACAATATGGCTATCGTGAGGTCGATAACCGACTTTGGGATAACCCATGCCATTACCTCACCTATTGAGCACCATGCCGTATTACACACCTTAGAGGAACTGCAAAAAGCAGGTAAAGTGCACCTTGACCTGCTGGAGGTTGACGAAAAAGGCAATTTAAATATCAACCAGCTGGAAGAGCTTTTAAATAGTAACCCACGTACTTTTGTCTCCATTATGCATGCCAATAATGAAATTGGAAATCTCAACGATATTCACCGTATCGCCGAGTTATGCCAAAAGTACAATGCTATATTTCATTCCGATACTGTGCAGACTATGGGGCATTATCCACATGATCTTACTCAACTTAAAATAGACTTCGTCACAGGAGCTGCTCATAAATTCCATGGCCCTAAAGGGGTCGGCTTTCTTTATATAAACGCCAATAACAAGATCAAACCTTTAATCTATGGCGGAGCACAAGAACGAAATATGCGTGGCGGAACAGAAAATGTATATGGTATAGCAGGACTTGCCAAAGCGCTGGAACTTGCCTATGAAAACATGCAAGAACATCATACTTATATTCAGGGGCTCAAATCTTATATGATTGACGAGTTGCTGAAAGCAATACCAGACATTGGCTTTAATGGCGTTATCGAACCAGACAAATCATTGTACACCGTATTGAATGTTTCTTTCCCTTGCAGTAACCTTGCCGATATGCTCCTTTTCAATTTGGATATTGCAGGCATATCATGCTCTGGAGGCAGTGCATGCAGCTCAGGGACCGACATAGGCTCTCATGTATTGAATGCGATCAAATCGAGCGCTGAACGCCCCTCGGTGCGTTTTTCATTTTGTAAAAATAATACCAGGGAGGAAATCGACTTTGTCGTAAAAACGTTAAAGGAACTTTGTACAAAAAACCAATAGTACTTCCCGATAAAGCTTGAAAAGTTGCTCCCATATGAAAATAAAGCATCGATCATATGTTCGAATGTCTTAAAGACTAAAATAAACTCAAAAACAAAAAAGCTGGAAGTACAACTGCCGGCTTTCTTATTTTTACATCATTTATATAAAGTGAACTCAATTTTTCGTCAGAACATAGTATTTGGATATATCTCCAGTAATGTCATTTCCTGAGAGATCCAGCTGACTGAGCATCCTATTTCCAAGTTTGAATTTATAATCTACACCATCTAAGGTAATAATATTGCCATCCAACTTCCACTTTCCTTCCCGAACAAACACATCCTCACTTTTATTTAGATATTTAGATGAATATTGATAAGTATTGTCAGCATGTAAAGAAATGAGTGTTTCAATCCCATCACAATCCGCACAAGGCATTACGCCCTTGTACTCACCAATTACTACTTCCGCCTTATCTCTTCCTTTAAGATCCTGTAAATTATCTTTGTAGACGGCTACACTTTGTTTGGGATTATCACATCCCACCATTCCAATTATCAACCACAAACCCACAATCCAAATATACCTTTTCATCACATTCTAAATTCAAAAAAATCAGCATCTAACAGTTACACCAATAAACTCATAACAAATTAAATACCAAAAAATTAGAAAAGATTAAAAATCATCATCATCATCCTCTGCCAAAACTGCCAATGCGCCCTGCAACTCGCCCAAGGCATGGAAATTACGACTCTTGCGGGCGATATCGATTCCAGCTCGGTACGTAGCAATCGCCGAATCCTGTCTACTTAATTTTTCGTACAATTTACCCAAATGATAGTAGGTTCCTACATAATCTGGATTCGACTGTACTAAATCCTCGAATCTCGACATAGCCTCTTGCTCATTCCCCTGCTTGAGATATTCAGCTGCAATCGCATATTTCAAAAAAGGATCCGCTGGGCTCTCTTTCAAAAATTCATTCAATTGGTCCAATCGTGTTGACATATGTTTTTTATTTCAAACTTAGACAAATTGAACTTTATATCCAATATAATACGTATACCTAGTAATAACAATCCACATCCCTGTATGAAAGAAAAAAACCTCATTACTCTTCTCACCCTTGAGAAATCTATATTTATCTAAAAATTACTATGCTAGCATACAAAATGACAATTTGCTGACGAAAAAAATCTGTTGTCAGAAATCACTTGTTCAAAAAGAAAAATTACAAAAACAGCAACAAAAGCATTAAATATCTTGTTACATCAAAAAAAATAATATAAAAATGCTTAAAAATTTTAAAAATATTCAGTATCTATCAACTGCCATCGCAAGGGATTTTGGTTGATCTGAAACTTTATAATTAAATGAAAATATAGTAAGTTTGGGTAAAACCAATCGTATATGAAAATATTAGTTTGTATAAGTAATGTCCCTGACACTACATCCAAAATCACTTTTACAAATGACAACACTGCATTTAATACAGCTGGTGTACAATTCATTATAAACCCTTATGATGAAATTGCCTTATCTAAGGCAGTGGAATTGGCCGAAGGTGGAAAAGGAACCGTAACTGTCATCAATGTGGGGGATGCATCGACAGATGCAACCATTCGAAAAGCATTGGCAATTGGCGCAGATAACGCTGTACGGATAAATGCCGTTCCCCGCGATGCTTGGTTTGTTGCGAATCAAATAGCAGCGTATGCCAAAGACAATGCATTTGACTTAATTTTAACTGGTCGTGAATCTATCGATTATAATGGTGCTCAAGTGGCGGCAATTATAGGAGAATTGCTGCATATCCCTTCTGTTTCCATAGCCAAAAAAGTCGAGTTTACGAGTGATATGGTGACTGTTGAACGTGAAATTGAGGGTGGGAAAGAAGTGTTAACAGCCAAATTACCACTCGTCATAGGTACAGCCGAAGGTGTTGCTGAGCCTAAAATACCCAATATGCGTGGTATTATGAGTGCACGAAGCAAACCGTTGGACGTGGTGGAACCGTTCTCCGTAGAACTTCTAGCTCATATTGTCAACTATGAGACACCAGCTCCACGAGGTACGGTCAAACTTGTTGACGCTACCGAGGTAGAAAAATTAGTTTCTCTTCTTCATGATGAAGCTAAAGTTATTTAATTTTTAAACGCTAAAACACTATGTCAATACTTGTATATGTAGAAAATACAGATGGAAAATTCAAAAAATCTGCTTTTGAAGTTGTTTCGTACGCCAAATCCATCGCCGATGACATACAGACTGATGTTGTTGCAATTTCAATCGGGAATGTTGCCGAAGACGAACTCGCCGCTTTGGGCAGATATGGTGCTTCGAAAGTATTAAATGTCAATCAGGAACAACTTGCTTCTTTTGTAAACCAAGCTTATGCTAGTATTATCGCAGAAGCTTTAAAAAGCACGGATTCAAAATTGCTTGTCTTATCCAATTCATTTTCCGGAAAAGGACTCGCTCCGCGTATTGCGGCGAAATTGCAGGCCGGGTTAGCCGATGGCGCACTCGAATTACCCCACATTACGGATGACAAACTTACAGTCAAAAAAACAGCATTCTCCAATAAAGCTTTTGCTACACTCGAGCTCAGCTCAGAGATCAAGGTCATTGCGTTAAACCCCAATGCGTACGAAACTAAAGATGTTGATGGAAAGGCTATAGTCGAAACCTTTGCGCCGAGTATTGACCAACTAGATCTTTCAACCGTGGTTAAGGAGATTGTGCGCGCAACAGACAAAGTCTCTTTACCGGAAGCTGAAATTGTGGTTTCTGCAGGCCGCGGGCTCAAAGGCCCCGAAAACTGGGGAATGATTGAAGAACTTGCGGATGTGCTAGGTGCAGCTACCGCATGTTCGAAACCTGTATCCGATGCCGGCTGGCGCCCCCATTCGGAACACGTAGGACAAACAGGTATTGTAGTGAGCCCTAATCTCTATATTGCGATTGGTATCTCTGGTGCAATTCAACATTTGGCCGGGGTGAGCTCCTCGAAAACCATCGTTGTCATCAATAAAGATCCGGAAGCTCCATTTTTCAAAGTGGCCGATTATGGAATTGTAGGAGATGCTTTCGACATCGTTCCAAAATTGACGCAAGCACTGAAGGCTTATAGAGGTATTTAAACCTTTTATCCCATATATTCTCCCCATTTATTGAAAATGAATGGGGAGTTTTTTATTGGTTATAATTGCATATAAAAGCAAATTTATCTAAGTTTGTAAACCGGTTTGAAATTAAAATGAAGAAAATCAGATTAGATATCGTTGGTTTATCCTATAGTCAAACCCAATCAGGGGCTTATGCCCTGGTATTAGGTGAAGTGGAAGGCAACAGAAGATTACCCATCATCATCGGCAGTCACGAGGCTCAAGCTATTGCTATTCGGATAGAAAAAATGATTCCTAGTCGCCCGCTGACACACGACCTATTTCAATCCTTTGCAGATTCATTTGGAATTCAGCTTATTGAAGTGCTTATCTATAATCTAATTGAAGGCATATTTTATGCTAAAATTATCTGTTCCGACGGCAACAAAATTGTAGAGATTGACGCGCGCACTTCTGATGCTGTTGCACTCGCTGTACGGTTTGAAGCCCCCATATATGCCTACGAATTTATTATGTCCTCTGCAGGAATTATTATTGAAGGGCATGAGTTCGCATTTTTGGAAAATCTGGACAAATCCAACAAAGTTCAGGACCCAAGTGTTGTTGAGGTCGAAGAAAAAACACCGTCAAAGTCCCCACAGAATCCTTTCTCGGCATTGACAAATGAGCAATTGGAACAAGCACTTAATCAGGCATTGACCGAAGAAAACTACGAACGGGCTGCTTTGATTAGGGATGAGATTTCCAAAAGAAAATAACGCCTTTCATTAGAGCGAAACAAAATTTTAAATAACATCATTTATGTCTATTAAATTAAGATTGACCATCATGAGCTTCTTTCAGTTCTTTGTCTGGGGAGCATGGTTGATTACAATAGCTAACTATTGGTTTGGCACAAAGCAATGGGATGGTACGCAATTTGGAGCCATTTTTGCGACAATGGGAATCGCATCTCTATTTATGCCTACACTGATGGGAATCATTGCCGATCGGTGGATAAATGCCGAAAGATTATATTTTATTCTTCACTTATGTTATGCAGGTGTTTTATTCTATTTACCTCAGGTAAATGATCCAAACACCTTTTTTTATGCGATGCTTGCGGCGATGTGTTTTTATATGCCAACGTTGGCGCTATCGAATTCCATCGCTTATACTGCACTAAATGAAAACAACTACGACCTGGTCAAAGCGTTTCCCCCTATCCGCGTTTTTGGCACGATCGGTTTTATCGTCGCGATGTGGATCACCAATTTAACGGGTAGCAAAGCAACAGCCTTTCAATTCTACATCGCCGGCACTGCAGCGTTGGCTTTAAGCCTTTACGCGTTTACGTTACCGAAATGTCCACCGAAAAAATTACAACAGGAAAATGCTTCTTGGACACAATTATTAGGTCTGGAAGCGTTTAAGCTTTTTGGAAATTATAAAATGGCCTTATTTTTTATTTTTTCCATGTTCTTAGGCGCAGCACTCCAATTGACCAACGCCTACGGTGACGTATTTTTGGATGAATTTAAATTCTACCCTAAATTTGCCGAATCTTTCGTTGTGAAATATTCGACAATCATTATGTCAATTTCACAGATATCCGAAACCCTCTTTATTCTCGCTATTCCATTCTTCCTCAAAAGATTCGGAATAAAAAAAGTAATGTTGATTTCTATGTTTGCCTGGGTATTACGTTTTGGATTATTCTCATTTGGGGATCCCGCTGGTGGACTTTGGATGATTGTACTATCTTGCATCGTATATGGCATGGCCTTTGATTTTTTTAATATTTCAGGTTCACTGTTTGTCGAAACCTCGACAACCTCCAGTATACGCAGTTCTGCCCAAGGTTTATTTATGATGATGACAAATGGTTTTGGCGCCGTTGTAGGCAGTTTTTCCTCTGGATGGATCATTGACCAATACTTTACCAAAAGTTTTCAGCATAGCAAAGATTTAGCCCAATACCTGGACACAACAGTGAATAACACCCACTTTCTACATTTTTTAAAGGAAAAAAATATTTCGATCTTACCTGACGGTGTTTTAAGTGGCAATCTTATGCTAAAAGACTGGCATGATATCTGGCTTGCATTTGCGCTTTACACCTTTGTTATCGCAATCCTTTTTGCTTTATTCTTTAGACATAAACACGAGCGTTAACCGCTAAGCTTAAAATAAAAAAAGCCGCAGTTAGCGGCTTTTTTTTTGTAAAAGACAAATCGGATGTATGGATGCTATTTTACTGTTAAAGATTTTTTTAACCACATGGGCAGTCAGTGATAACAAAGTTTAAACGAATTTTACCACGACGGGGTTAAAAACAGTGAAAGGTAATCTGGGGAGATTACCTTCACTTTAAAAACAAACTAAATTTTCAGACGTGTTTCACAACAGATCTACACATTAACCCTAACTCTTTATGAATCAAAAATTACTCTATACAAATATAGGAGACATATGTTAAGTGTATCTTAAGCTATCTTTAAACTTAAAACAACGCTAAAAAAGTTTTTATCTCACCTCTATCGTTTTCGTTGCCGCATGTACTCTATTGAAAAGATCGACCGCCTGAACCTCAATCTGATATTTCCCTGCTTTAAGTTTTGGCAGATTAGCGGCCCACAAATGGCTTGATTTTTCAGGGTTGGAAGGTCTACGGGTGTTCTTCAATTCAGTTGCTGTATCATATTTAGCCAATGAATTTAGAAATGCCGGATCGTTTTCATTTACAAAGTCCATCTCTTTCCATTCCCCCTGATTGATTCTAAACCTGACCTTATCGCCCTCCTTTCCAATAAAGAAATTAGCGTATATTGGATATCTTTTGGTGTACTTTTCCGGAATAACCGAAGCACCGTATAAGTCGATCTGATACGATGCCGGCTTATCGACAACCCTGTAATCAAAACTGTATTGATTATCCTCAATTTTCAAAATAGCATATCCTTTTGGTGTACCATCCCGCATCGTAGAAACAGGAATCCCTTTCTCATTCAACTCGCCAGAGTACCAATCACCCGATGTAGTGCCTACGTTATATTCGTGATGTGCCTTTTCTTGTTTCCATCCGTCTTTTTGCCCATAAAAATACTGACGTTGAAAGTGTGTATGTGCTGATAAAGACAAGGTATGCTTAAATGGAGCCAAAATATCGAAAAGACGTTGTCTATCTTCATTTCGAAAGACATCTGAGTTTTGATGGTATAAAGGAATATGGAACGCCAATACAATCAGTTTATCTTTGGCAACGTTTTTTAAGTCATTTTCCACAAAATCTAACTGATCTTTACGGAATCCACCTAAATACCCCTTTCCTGTGCGTGGATTCGGATAAATAATATTGTCCAGAATAATAAAATGTGCGTTTCCATAGTTGAATGCATAGTTGTTGGGACCAAAAGTTTTCTCGAACGATTCATCGGAAAGACTATCCACTTTTGCATCATAATTCATATCATGGTTTCCCATGACGTTATACCACGGCAATCCCATGGTAGAAATCACCGACTTATATTTTGGCTGTAGGGAAAGATCATCGCCCACCAAGTCGCCTAAGCTAATGCCAAATTTTGCAATTGTCTTATCCGAAATTTCATTGATCACCCCGTTTTTGAAATAGGCCAGTTCTTCCTCCGTGTAGGCCTGTGGATCACCGAAAACGAAGGCCGAAAAGTTTGGATCTTCTTGTTGCTTATACAAAGCAAAATTCACCGCAGCCGGGATCTTCCCTGTAGCAACGACGGCTGGGTATTTTGAAACTGGACTGCCGTTCAATTTATGGATATAATAGAATTTTGGATGATTATTTTCATCCAAAGGCAAGACATAACCTGACGGTTTGACGACGAAAATAATATTGTCATTCCCAATTGGTAATTGATAATTACCATCTTTATCTGTGGTAGTTACCTCACGTCCGTTACTAACAGAAACAGACGCAATACCTTTTTCATTTTTATCTAATTTTCCGTTTTTATTTACGTCCAAATAAACTTTTCCTTTTGCAAAATCTTGTGCGTGCGCAGCATGGACGAATGCCCACGAAATTGCTAATGCCAAAAATGTTCTCATATGTTATTTTGTTTTGGCGCTAAAGTATTCCATTCAGGTTAAAGGAGTATAAAGAGAATATCAAGAATTCATCAAGAAACGAAGGGTTTATCATCAAACCAACTTACTAATTAACACATATTTAATACTAAAGTAATAGGGATATTATTCGTACTTTATACGCATTCATCCGAATGAGGTCCCTATCAGATCGCTGTTAGTTCCGTTTAAAGTACCTGTTATTTCAGGTTGTATTAGTAGACTGACCTTTGTTCTTCCTCCGAAGTCTTACATAAATGTCCCGAGAAAAAAGAGTGGATACAAAAAAAGAGAAACCAATTGCTTAATTTCTCCTTTTACCGTTAGTGTCTATTTCTTAACTATCTTGCCTGCGCGGTCGCCAACACGCGGTTGACTTCATCAATCATAGACTTTGCCGCGTCATGCATGCGCGGATTGCCTGCGAAATCGGCATCTAAAGTTACATGTTTGGATTTATCTTTATAGTTGAATTCCAGATAAAAACGTGGAACCTTAGAATTTGTCGAATCCTGCTGCCATTCGGGACCTGTCATATCTGTATCTAGATTCCAAAATCCCAGCTCCATGGCTTTGCGATGGAGATACAATAGATCGTCTTTTGTAAATTTTACAGTATCGGTAATTAAAGAATCTTTTTTGTCTAAATATTTATAGATACGCGTTTTAGAATTGTATTCGTTGACCATGTGGTTCGGCTCGCCGTATTTGAATTCTATGGATTCAAAATCAGCAAAACGAAAAGGGGCATTTTTGATCATATTACTATAGTAATAAACACAATACATCAAAAACGGCACAATAATACAAAGGCCCAAAAAAATCTTCTTACTCTTTATTGTCATTGCTATAAATTTTGACAAAAATAAGGATTTATATAGGGTATAAAAGTTTATATCAAGATATGACATAAAACCTACATGAGTTACTGCGATCTAGATATTAGGAGAGCCTGCATCAACAAAGGTCTTGGCATACCAGCTATCGGAAAGATCAGATATAATAACACCCTTGCGCGTTGACACATGCACAAACTTATTATTATGAAGGTATACACCAACATGATCTATCCCGTTACGCCCGAACGAAAAAAATACGAGATCCCCTTCTTGAAGTTTATCGACCTTTTTTCGCTTTACTACTCCTTCCATGTCATGGGAAGTGCGCGGCAAATTTCCTTTATATACTTCCATGTAGAGCAGATTTACAAAGCCCGAACAATCCACACCGGATTTGTTCTGTCCACCCATACGATGCGGTATTCCCATCCAGTCATCGATAAAAGAGTAAAGGTGTGGATTTAGCTTTTGGGCACTCACATTAAGTAAGTCGGCATAACTGTCAAGCCGAGATCCCGAAAAGGATCTTCCTCGCGCTGAACTAGCATCTGTCAAAACGCCCCCCTTAGCAGGATGAGAATTAGCGATAAGTACTTTTTTCTTTGTTGAACAACTGCTCAAAAATAGAACTACACCCAAAAAGAAGACGAAATAAAATCTGACAATCATGCTGTTCAATTTACGTTGTTGCCTAACAAACTTAACTAAATTGCTGTTTATATGCAATACGTTTACCGTGTTGCCAAAAACATTTTGCGTTAATAACCAATTTTATACCCCCCATCTAACACCATCGACTATTGGCGAATTTTCATCAATGAGGTATCAGCTACATCTATTCCACTGCGATCCCACTGCGATCCCACTTCGAAAGATTACTTTTCTCGCTAAGAACGTCAGATCAGGAAAAGAATTGTTCAGAAATCGTAACTTTGACGCCTAATTTAGTTGAGAATGGAAAAATTAAAAGGTGCATTAGCTGTCTTTTTAGGTGCAAGTAGTTTCGGAATACTATCAACGTTTGTAAAAAAAGCTTACGGTAAGGGACTGACTTTAGGCGAAGTAACGGGAATCCAGGTTTTGTTTGGCATGCTTATACTGTGGCTTATTTATATTACCATTAAACTCTTTTCGGCAAAGTCCTTTCAATCTTCAAAAAAGAAATCTTCCTGGGTCAAGATATTAATCAGCGGTACTTCTACCGGTTTGGTGAGTGTTTTCTATTATAAATGTGTTCAGCTCGTTCCCGCTTCATTAGCTATAGTCTTGCTAATGCAATATATCTGGATCGGCGTGCTTATTGAGTTTATCTTTTTCAAGACAAAACCTTCAAAGAACAATCTGATCGGCATTGGAATTGTACTTATTGCAACATTATTAGCGACTGGACTCATTGAAAAAGGATTACAACAACTCAATTTAACCGGTGTGTTATTCGGTCTTTTGGCGGCGACTGCCTATTCGGTCTTCATGATTGTAAATGGGCGTGTCGGCAATGACTACCACCCCATTCAAAAAAGTGCTATTATGGTAACAGGTTCTTGTATCCTGATCTTCACTTTATTTCCACCGACTTATTTATTCAATGGTCAATTTGATGATAATTTTTTCTATTTTGGATTGATACTTTCTTTATTTGGTACAGTCATTCCGCCATTATTGTTTGCCTATGGTTTACCTAAAACTGGATTCTCCTTAGGAGGAATATTGAGTTCGGCCGAACTGCCTGTGGCGACCTGTATGTCATTTTTCATCCTTCATGAAAGTGTATCGACTGTTCAATGGATCGGTGTGCTTTTGATCTTGGGTACCGTTATTTGGTTAAATGCTGCAAAGAGCAGTTCACATTAGAGGTACCAATCACCTTTTAGTCAGATAGCTGCACTCAATTTGAGGATATCTATCCGAATACAGCAATTAAACCTTCGCGGTGTAGTAGACACCGACGGCAACAAAAGCGAATGAAAGTTCTTTCTGGCAATGACAGCAAATAACTTTCATACAAAAGAGGCAATCTTATTAGAGAAGATTGCCTCTTTTGTATGTTATAAATCTTTATTGAACTAATGAATCAATGTCTCTGGAACTTCTTCCACCTCGACTTCACAGGAGTCCGTTACTTCCATATATTTTACCGGCACGACCTCATTCACCAATAAGGGATCGTATAAAGTCCGCACTTTAACATAATTTTTAGAGAAACCATGCATGTAACCGTCTTTCTCATCAGCCTCAAACAATACGTCTCCGATTTCTCCTAATTGAGATTCATAGAAAGCACGACGCTTCTTCTCGGAAAGGATATGCAACATTTTGCTCCGATCACTACGTTGAGCTCCTGGTACAGCGCCCTCCATTTGTGCGGCAATCGTATTCTCTCTTTCAGAATATGTAAATACATGCAAATACGAAATCTCCATATCGTTCAAGAAATTATACGTATCGATAAAATCCTCACGTGTCTCTCCCGGAAATCCAACAATGACGTCAACGCCTATACAGCAATTGGGCATCAGAGATTTGATAAACGCGACGCGCTCTGTATAGAGCTCACTTTTGTATCTTCTGCGCATCAAACTCAGAATTTTATTGCTTCCAGACTGTAAAGGCATATGAAAATGTGGAACGAAACGTTTTGATTGCGCTACAAACTCAATAATATCATTGGAAAGCAGATTGGGTTCTATTGAGGAGATACGAATTCTATCAATACCTTCGACATCATCCAATGCTTTTACCAGATCAAGGAAGCGGTCTTCTCGCTTACCATCGCGGATACCAAAATCGCCAATGTTTACCCCTGTTAACACAATTTCTTTAACCCCGGAAGCTGCAATTTCTTCCGCCTGTCGTACAATTTCTTCAATTTTACCGGAGCGGCTTCCGCCGCGTGCTAGGGGAATCGTACAAAATGTACATGAGTAATCACATCCGTCCTGTACTTTTAGGAAAGTGCGTGTACGATCACCAATCGAATAAGCAGATACAAATTGATTGGTCTCATCAATCGGACCATTATAAACGATTGTCTTTTCCTGTTTGGTCAAATCATTGATATGCTCAATAATATTAAACTTTTCAGCAGCACCCAAAACCATATCTACACCAGGGATCTCGGCGATCTCTTTTGGTTTTAGCTGCGCATAACAACCAACAATCGTAATATAAGCATTGGGAGAGTGCTTTAAAGCTTCCTTAACCACTTTTCTACACTTCTTGTCAGCATTATCCGTTACCGAACATGTATTGATTACATAAACGTCAGCACGACTATTGAACGCTGTGGTATCATAGCCCGCTTCTTTAAATAAACGACCAATGGATGATGTCTCCGAATAATTCAGTTTACACCCAAGTGTATAAAAAGCTACTTTTTTATTCTCCATAATATTTTGCAAAATTACATTTTTTTTCAGTAACCCCTCTTATCATTTTGAGTTTTGACTTTCTCGTTATAAGGATTTTCCTTAGTTTTGACTATCTTGAAAGGCTTAATGCATCAACAGCTTATCACAGGCTGACGAAATCAAATTCGAACATCATGCATTCAAATATCTCCCGATTGAGAATCAGACATATAAAATAGGGCTAATCGTTCCCACACAGTTCGATAATAGCATTGATATTTAATATTTAACAATTACTTTTTTACAGATGAAACAATATTTAGATTTACTCAGACATGTATATACGAATGGTGTTGTAAAGACAGATCGTACTGGCACAGGTACCAAAAGTGTCTTTGGATATCAGATGCGTTTCAACCTTCAAGAAGGTTTTCCTCTAGTAACGACAAAAAAATTACACCTTCGATCCATTATCCATGAGTTAATCTGGTTCTTAAAGGGCGAGACCAATATTCAGTATCTCAAAGAAAATGGCGTAAGCATTTGGGACGAATGGGCTGACGAACAAGGAAATTTGGGCCCGGTGTACGGATCGCAATGGCGTTCTTGGCCAACACCTGATGGCCGTCATATTGATCAAATCGCACAAGTAATTAATCAGCTTAAAAATTCGCCGGATTCCCGTCGTATTATTGTATCGGCATGGAATGTCGCTGAAATCGAACATATGGCATTGCCACCTTGCCATGCCTTTTTTCAATTTTATGTCGCTCCAGCGCAACCTGAAAAAGGAATTTTAAAGCCACAATTGTCTTGTCAACTCTATCAGCGTAGTGCGGATATATTTTTGGGCGTACCTTTTAACATTGCATCTTACGCACTTCTCACCATGATGGTTGCCCAAGTGTGTGATATGGAAGCGGCAGAATTTATTCATACCCTAGGGGATGCGCATATTTATAGTAACCACTTTGAACAAACGGAACTTCAGTTGAGCAGAGAGCCCAAAGCGCTACCCCAGATGAGAATTAACCCCGAAGTAAAAGATATTTTTGATTTTAAGTTTGAAGATTTTGAATTATTGAACTACGAATCACATCCGCATATCAAAGCTCCGGTTGCTGTTTAATAATGACCGCAACTAATTTTGCAACATTCTTTTATCGGACGAATAATCACATTATATCAACAATGAGCAACCCAACGATCACATTAATTGTCGCTGCATCGGAAAACAATTCCATCGGAATCAACAACAAGATGCCTTGGCATTTACCAAACGACTTTAAATATTTCAAGAAAAATACTATTGAACATTCTGTACTGATGGGCAGAAAGACATTTGAGTCCATCGGTAAAGCATTACCGGAAAGAAGGAATATCGTCATCACACGCAACGCAGATTTTCAAGGCGAAAATATTGATGTCGCTAACAGTATTCAGGAAGCTCTTTTATATTGTCGCGACGAGCGAGAGATATTTATTATTGGTGGTGCAAACATCTATCAGCAGGCCCTTCCACTCGCCAACAAAGTACTTTTGACACGGGTGCATACCACCATTAAAGGAGATGCTTTCTTTCCTGCATTACCATCCGAAGAATGGGAATTGGTTTCCTCAGATTCGCATCAAGCAGATGAAAAACATGCATTTGCTTATACCTTTGAAGTTTATACAAGAAAATAGTTCTATGTTTACGAATTTCAAAACGCAATATCATGGAGCAAAAAGCTCCATGATCCTATGGACATTACGTTTCGTAATTTTCTTACTGGGTACCTCGAACCGAGCTCTCGCACAATTTAGCCCGCCAACCACGATACGAACTCCTAGTGGGAACGTTACTTTACCGGGCTTATATACCCCCCGGTTCTATTCTTTCAATAGCGAACCGATAAGCAGTAGGTATAAATTTTATATTGTTTTGAAAAATGACAGCACCGTTGTTGCAAAAACAAAAATAAAATTAAGAACCACAACGGCACCCAGTGAAATATCCTGGCGGGAAAAAGGCAAGAAACATACGGTAACGCCCGATCAGACGAAAGAAATCTATCGGATAGATTATTGGAACAAGAAAATAAAAGGCATTCCACAGGACAGTTGCTGGTTATTTTTGGTCGACACTGTCAGTCATGAACAGCGAATCCGCCGCTATAGCATGACCGCTGATATCAATCAACCTACCATATCGCATTTTAAAATGGAAAAGGCGAAGGAAATTTTACCACTGAAAAAAGAAACCTTGGAGCCTTATGTAGAGGGAAATGAAAAAGCAAAAAAACTCCTATCAAAAAACAAATTGTTAAAAGTTATAGAAGAGCTTAATAGACAGGAATCAACAAGCGCGACACTTTGATCTAAAGCACATGCACAAATACTTTATCTTAATTTTCACCCTATTCATGTCAGACGCATACGCTCAAAAGATAGATACTGTTTACCTGGAAAAATTACTTCAAAGTCATCCTGATCTATTTCAAAACATATTGAGTCATCCGACTAAAAATGAGGTGCAAATTCTGTATACGCAAATTGATCGTGACAAATCCAATAGGCCACATTTCAGGTCCTATAGCTATCGACTGAATCCGAACTGGTATTTTTATCCCGCAAGTACAGTGAAGCTGCCGACAGCAATTCTGGCCTTAGAAAAAATCAACGATCTCCATCTTGCAGGTTTAACCAAAGATACTCCCCTCCGCATTGATTCTGCTTTTGAAAAGCAGACTAAGGTTTTTGTGGACGAATCGGCCGCCAATGGTCTTCCTTCCGTGGCACAATATGTAAAAAAAATCCTATTGACCAGCGACAATGATGCCCAGAACAGACTGTTCGAATTTATTGGCCGTGCTGAGCTCAATACAAAACTTAAAAAATATGGTACCCAATACAGCCGCATTGTCAACCGCCTCGCTATTGGCGACAAGGGCATATGGGCCAAACATACCAATCCTATAACCTTTTACAATGGAGAAAATATTATTTATAAACAAGAGGCACGGTTCGACCCCAAAGACTATCCCATCAAGCTGGCCAATACCCTTCAAGGAAAAGGCTATATGAACGACAAAGATGAGCTAATCCATGAACCCTGGAGCTTTGAAGGATTAAATGTCTATGCACTCCAAGATCAACAGCTCATCTTGAAGAAATTGTTATTTCCTGAAGCATTTCAGCCTAAAGATAGATTTAACCTGAAAAAGGAGGACTACGCACTGCTCTATGATTATATGTCGCGCTATACCTTTGAGTCGGATTTCCCGAAATATGACTCCACAGAATTCTGGCCAACATATAGCAAGCTCCTTTTTTATGGCCGTGAAAAAAATACGACCTTAGATCCCAACATACGGATCTTCAACAAGTATGGTGATTCTTATGGCTATAATATTGATAATGCTTATATCGTCGACTTTGAACATGGGGTGGAATTTATGCTCGCCGTTGTTGTACAGTCTAATGAAAATGGCATCTACAACGATGGACGCTATGAATACGAAACGGTAACCTACCCATTTTTAAAAAATATCGGGCAGGTAATTTATCAGGAAGAATTAAAAAGGGTAAAAAAGTTTAAACCTGATCTATCTAAATTTGATTTCAGAAAATAAAATACAAAAAGACGAGGCTGTCTCAAAATGACAG